>CAZLRO010000054.1:0-9505 GCA_964561865.1 uncultured Rhodothermaceae bacterium
CGTACTCCTCGCTGCTCAGGATCACGTAGAGGTAGCCGGGCCGCGTGCCCTCGATCTGGATCGGGGTCACCGAGAACGGCTTGGTCTTGCCGACGTTGCGCGGGTCGTCCCCCAGAATCGGAAGGCTGGCCTCGCCCGAGAGGAACTGCCGGATCGGTTCGAGCCGGACGCGGGGCTGCCGGATCTTGGCCGGGTCGGCAAAGAAGGCCAGGACATTGCCCTCGGCATCGAGCAGGTAGATTTCCACACGGGGATTCATCACCATCTGGAAGTGCATCAGCTCACCCACACGGACCTCGTCCAGCGGCCCCTGCAACAGCGGGCTGAACTCTTCGGCCAGGTGGACGGCCAGGCTGCGGTTCAGCTTCTGGTCGGCCTCCTCGACGAGCCGGGTGAAGATGCGCTGCGCCAGTCCAAGCAACACCCCACCCAGCACCAGCAGGATCAGCAGGTACACCAGCGAGATGCGCCCGTACAGGCTATGGCGTATGGCACGCAGCATGGAAAACGAAAGCTTGGGAATAGGAGCTTGGTACGGTCTGAGGGCCTTTGGGGAGCACGGTGATCTCCTCGTGATGACACCAGTGGGGAGGTTGCCGTCTTCCCAACCCCGGAAGACCCCCCTCCCGCAGGGGATTCTCGGCATTTCGGATTTTCCCAAGCACCCGTAGGGGCGAAGGCCCTCTTCGCCCTCCAAGCACCAGACACCGACAACCTTCTTCCCTATTCCATCATAGCTCTTCTTTCTCGGCAAAGCGGTAGCCCACGCCCCACACCGTCTTGATGAACCGAGGTTCGGAGGGGTTGCGCTCGATCTTGCTGCGCAGCCGGTTGATGTGGGAGTTGACTGTGTGCTCGTAGCCGTCGAACTGGTAGCCCCAGACCAGGTCCAGCAGCTCGCGGCGGTCGTAGGCCCGACCCGGGTTGGCGGCAAACAGCGCCAGCAGGTCGTATTCCTTCGCCGTGAGTTCGACGACCTGGCCTTCCAGGGTCACCTTCCGTTTCTCGGGGTAGAGCACCAGCGGGGTGAAATCCAGGCTCTTCGGGGCCTGAGCTGCCGCCACCTTCTCGACATCCGCCTCGATGCGCCGGAAAATGGCCTTGATCCGGGCGAGGAGTTCGCGGATGCTGAATGGCTTGGTCAGGTAGTCGTCGGCCCCCAGCTCCAGGCCCAGCACCTTGTCCAGCTCCTCGGCCTTGGCCGTCAGCATCAGGATAGGCGTCCAGGTGTTTTCCGCACGGATGCGCTTGCACACCTCGAAACCATCCAGGCGGGGCAGCATCAGGTCCAGGATGATCAGGTCGAATGGCTCGTGGCGGGCCTTCTCCAGCCCCGTCGGGCCGTCGCTGGCACGGGTGAGGGTATGGCCCAAATCGGTCAGATGGATTGCCAGCAGGCTGGCCAGGTCGTCATCATCCTCGATAATCAGCACCTTGTACATACCGGGAACAATGGTTACAACAGGTCGGACAAGCGGAGCCGCACAAAAAGATAGGGCAAAGCCCGGAACGAACGCATCCCGATTCTATCACAAAACACCGGGCAGAAGGTTCACAATAATCCTGCAATACCTTAATGTTGGCATAACAGCTAGTTTGCTGCTTCGCCGTACATTGGCCCGCATTAATTCGTGCGTGACCTGTCCCCCCGATGGCCTCGCAAGCAGCCGCGACCTGCTGCATAGGCTCCGTGCTATATCGTTGAATATCGTCAATTTGACTATAATATAGTCATTTTGACTATATTTCCTCGACAACCTGATGCGGATTGGGACACGCGCACCTTTCGCGACCAGCAGTTGCAGCCCTGGCGGCACATGGACCTCCAAAACCACTACCGCACCATCTGGATCTCGGATTTTCACCTCGGTACCCGCGAATGCAAGGCGGACCTGCTCCTCGACTTCCTGCGGCATAATGATTCGGATTACCTGTACCTGGTGGGGGATGTGTTCGACGGATGGGCCTTGCGCCGGAGTTGGTACTGGCCGCAGGGACACAACGACGTGATCCAGAAGCTACTCCGGAAAGCCCGCAAGGGGGCACGGGTCTTCTACATCCCCGGCAACCACGACGAATTCGCCCGCGAATTCCTGCACCTCCAACTGGGCGAGATCACCATCCAGCCACAGACGATCCACACCACCGCCGACGGCAGGCAGTTGCTGGTGCTGCACGGCGACGAGTTCGACGGGGTGATCCGGCACGCCCGCTGGCTCTCCATCATCGGGGCACATGCCTATTCCGGGCTGATCAAGGTCAACCGCTGGTTCAACATGTGCCGGCGCTGGATGGGCCTGCCCTACTGGTCGCTCTCGGCCTACCTGAAGCAGAAGACCAAGAAAGCCGTGCAGTACGTGGCGAGCTTCGAGGAGGTGGTTGTGCGGGAAGCCCGCCAGTGGGATGTGGACGGGGTCGTATGTGGGCACATCCACCAGGCCGAATTGCGGATGATGCAGGGCTGGCTCTATGCCAACAGCGGAGACTGGGTGGAAAGCTGTACGGCGCTCGTCGAACACCTGGACGGACGGCTGGAAGTCATCCGCTGGACGGAGCGCTCCACCGCTGTCCGGCAACAGGAACAACCCGCACCGGCCAGTCCGCCGCCGGTGCTGACACCGGCCTGAGAGGCGCAGTGCTCAGGCCACCGTGGCGCGGATGCCTTCCAGGGTTTCAAGCAGGATGCTTTCCACGAAGGGCTTGGCGACGTATCCGTCGAAGCCCATCTCTAGAAACGCCTCCCACCGGGGTGGCTGAAACTGGGTGGCCGTCGCCAGGATCGGCACCCGGTCGTAGCCCGGCACTGCGCGCAGGTGCTGGAGCATCTCGGCGCTGCGGTAGTTTTCACCCTGGTAGTCATCTACCAGCAGCAGGTCGAAGGGTTGAATCTTCGCCAGATGGAGGGCCTGGTCGAGGTCGGCGGCGGCGCTGACCCGGTAGGACTCGTGCAGCAGGTATTCGAGGAGCAGGGCTGCATCCTGCTTGTCTTCCACCAGCAACAATCGGGGCAAGGAGGCCGGCGGTGGCAGGGCAGCCTCCGACGTGGCTACGTTCACCATCAGGCTGCGCGGAAAACGCACGGTAAACGTGGTGCCCACGTCCTTCTTGCTTTCAACGGCCAGCGTGCCGTCCATGCGCCCGACCAGCTTGCGCGTGATGGCAAGGCCCAGGCCAGACCCTTCATGGTTGCGGTCCGCGCCGGAGGACTCCTGGCGGAACTCCTCGAACAGGTCTGGCATGAACTCTTCCGAGATGCCGATGCCGGTATCGCGCACCCGGATGATGACCCACGCCTCGTCGCCATCGACCTCCACCGTCACCCCGCCCTGGTTGGTGAACTTGATGGCGTTGCCCACCAGGTTGTTGAGCACGCGGTCGAGGCTGGCCTTGTCGAGGGCGGCCCATACGTCGGGACAGTGTTCCTCCACGCGCAGGTCGAGGTTCTTCTTCTGGGCGAGGGGGTTGAGGAGGCGAACGGTCTGCTCGATTTCCGGGAAGAGGTAGCAGGGGGCACCCTGCAACTTGGCCCGGCTGGCTTCGAGGCGGGCCAGGTCCAGCACCGAGTTGATCGTTTCGAGCAGGCGGCGGGCACTCTCCTCGACGAGGCGGGCAAACTCCTGGTGCGGCGGGGTCACCTCTTCGTACAGGATCTGGGCAAAGCCGATGATGCCAGAGAGCGGCGTGCGGATCTCATGGGTCATGTTGTTGAGAAACACGCTCTTGAGGCGGGCCATCTCCTCGGCGCGTTCTTTGGCGACCACGAGTTCAGTCTCATACAACTCCCGCTCCTCACTCAGCCGGGTCTGGCGGATACTCAAGGCCAGCAGGTCGATCACTTCCTGGACGATGGAGATGTGCTCCTGGGTGAACACCCTCGCCTGGTCGGCGGCCAGGTGGATGGCCCCGACCACCTCGTCTTCCACCACCAGTGGGACGACGATGTACGAATGGAACCCCTCCTGCATCATCTTCTCGTGCATCGGCGTGGGCCGGGGGTACGAGGACAGGTCCGGCACGTGCTGAATAGTCCGTTGCTGTGCGGCGTTGTGCTCGAACAGGTTCAGCGGGATGCGGGTACCGGGCTTGAGGGTCGTCTCTTGCTCGGATGCGATAGCTAGCAGTTCCGCCTCTCCTTTCCGGGGGTCAAACAGCAACAGGATAGCCCGCTGGAACGGCACCAGGGTCTTGAGCTTGGACAGGGCCAGCGGGGCGATCTCCTGGGGAGACTGGGCCATCAGGATGGCGCGCTCCACCTCGTTCAGGGCGGTGAGACGGGCGGCGAGGCGGCGCAGTGCCCCCTCGGCCCGCTTGCGCTCGGCCACCTCGTGTTCGAGGCTTTTCTTCTGCACCTCCAGGTCCTTGTACGCCGCTTCGACCGCATTCTCGAAGAGCGTCCGGTAGCGCTGCTCCAGTTCCCGAACATTCTCCATGCCCCGGCGCAGCTCTTCGACCTGGTCGGCGAGTTGCCCTTTCTCCTGGACGAGGGCCTGCTCGTGGAGCGCAGCATCGTACAGGTTGCCCTCCATCTGCATCGTCCACCAGTTCATCGTCACCAGCCCCAGGGCCATCAGTAACAGCAGGATGCTGATGATGGCCGCGACGACTTTGCCGTTCTGCCACTGCACATAAAGCGGCCCCATTGCCACCCCCACGTAGAGCAACCCTTTCTCGCCGGGACGGGTCGAGAAGGGAAACCGAGCCCGGTAGATCGCATCCTCGCCAGTGGGCTGCCAGGCGGCATCGGACTGGCGGAAGTTGGCTTTCTCCGCCAGTGCATAGTGCATCGCATCGAGCACCCGCCCCTGCCCGTTCTCGATCACGAGGTAGCGGATGTCCCCGGCATGTTCCATCGCCGACAACGCCACATCAAGGGGGGTCTGGACTGGCACCACCGCCGACGTGTTGGTCTGATGACTGAGCGTCGCCGCAATCTGGTGTGCCCGGCTGCTGGCAGCATCAAGCGCATACTGCTCCAGCGAATACGGCAGGTAGAAAAAGATAAAAACGGCTATCAGCCCCAACACCAGCCCCATAGCAGCCGCCAGCAGGGTTCTTTTCCCGATGGCAGGGGGTTTGGTAGCAGGGACGTCGGGTTCAGTAGGCTGGGTAAGAAACGCGGGTAAAGACATGCCCGTTCCGCATTGTATAGCTGATACACTCCTGTCAAGGTCAGTATCGGCTGGATCGGCAGGGGGTTAATGGGGAAGATCGCGGGAAACTCCTAGCCGTTAGCTGTTTGGTGCTTGGAGGGCGAAGAGGGCCTTCGCCCCTACGGGTGCTTGGGGAGAGAGTGGCCTGTTTTAACCGATGGCGTCTGTCGAAAATATAGTCATTTTGACTATATTTGATGAAGTTGAATCCCACTGCACTTTCGCAACTCCTGCTGGTGGCTTGGCGTTGGAAACGGAGTTCTGCAAGCAGCCGTCATGTCGCTTCCGATCTACCTCGACTACAACGCCACGACCCCGGTGGACCCGCGCGTGCTGGAGGCGATGCTGCCCTGGTTCACGGTGCAGTTTGGCAACGCCGCCAGCAAGGGCCATGCCTATGGCTGGGCTGCCGACGAGGCCGTCGCCCAGGCCCGTGTGCAGGTAGCCGCCCTGGTGGGGGCCTCGCCGGAGGAGGTCATCTTCACCAGCGGAGCCACCGAAGGGTTGAACATGGTGCTGAAGGGCATTGCAGAAGCATACGCAGCGAAAGGGCGGCACCTGGTCACGGTGCAGACGGAGCACCAGGCGGTGCTCGGTCCCTGCCGGGCGCTCGAACGGCACGGGTTCCGCCTCACCTATCTGCCGGTGGATGCCCAGGGCTGCGTGGACCCCGCCGCCGTGGCAGCCGCCTTGACGGAGGAGACGATCCTGGTGGCGGTGATGGCGGCCAACAACGAGACGGGGGTACTCCAGCCCCTGGCTGAGATTGCCGCCCTGGTACGTCCAAGGGGCATCCCGTTGCTGACCGATGCCACCCAGGCGGTAGGCAAGGTGCCGGTCTCGGTCGAGCATGTAGACCTGTTGGTGTGCTCGGCACACAAGCTCTACGGGCCGAAAGGCGTGGGTGCCCTCTATCTGCGCCGCCGTCCGCGGGTGCGCCTTGTGCCGCTGCTCGACGGTGGGGGGCAGGAGAACGGATGGCGGGGGGGCACGCTCAATGTGCCGGGGATCGTCGGCTTCGGTGCGGCGGCGGCACTGGCCGGGGCGGAGCAGCCCGCCGAGGCGGTGCGGCTGGAGGGCCTGCGCAACCGGCTGGAGACCGCCCTGGCGGCAGCGCTGGAGGTGCGGATCAACAGCAGGCAGGCTCCCCGATTGCCCCAGACGAGCAGCCTCACCTTTGCGGGCCTGCGGGCCGCACACCTGCTGGCCTCCCTGCGCGGCCTGGCCGTCTCCACGGGCAGCGCCTGCGCCTCCGGCCACCCCAGCCATGTGCTCAAGGCGATGGGCCACTCCGACGCCGACGCCAGTGCCAGCCTCCGTTTCAGCCTGGGCAGGTTCACCACCGCAGCAGACGTCGAAGCCGCCATCGAACAGGTCATCACGGCAGTCGGCCACGCCCGCAGGGAAGCATTCCACCCGTCCAACGGATAGATCGCTCGCCCGCGACCCTTCATTGACCAGCAAGACTCCCTCGGCATTGCGCCCCGGAGGTTTAAGATGGGGCGTTGATGGACGATATGCCCAGAAGAGGCAGTTATCTGTTCCACCAACCAGGGGATATGCCTTGATCACGCGCGTCGAAATCCAGAACTTTCGTTCGATCTGGCGGAGTTCCGTCAACCTGGCCCCTTTCACAATGCTGATCGGGGCGAACAATTCGGGAAAATCCAACCTGTTGCGGCTGCTCAGCGGCACCTTTCTCTTCGAGAACGAGCAGGTAGGGATCAACACCAAGCACTACAACCACCTGCACGAACCCCAGCAGTTTGTCATCCACAACCAACAGGGGCAGGTCTGTACGTTCAAGAATGGCTCCATCCACGGCGTCATTCCGGAACTCAAGGCCGTGCGCATCTTCTCGCTCAACGCGGCACGGGCCGGAGAGTCGGAGCAGTTGATCGCCGCGCCGACGGTACAGGAAGATGGGGCCGGGGTGGTGCAGGTGCTCGACGCGCTCAAGACTGGCGACCGGAGCGACCTGTTTGATCGCCTGGAACAGACGCTGACCGCCTACATCCCGGAGATTGAGAAGCTGAGCTTTGCCATCCAGGATGGTCGCAAACATCTCCAGGTGCGCGAGAAAGGGCTGAACCGGTCCATTGCTGTGAACGAGCTTTCGGAAGGGACCCGGCTGGTGCTGACGATCCTGGCGATTGTGTTCCAGGAGAATGCCCCGGCCATCATCTGCCTGGAGGAGATCGACCGGGGGCTGCACCCGGCCCTGTTTGCGCAGGTGATCCGGCTTTGCTTCGGCCTGTCCCACCAGCCCGGCGGACCACAGATCATTGCCACGGGACACAGCCCGCACCTGCTGGACTTGTTCAAGGAACACGAGCGCGCGGTAGTAGTGGTCGAGAAAGTCAACGGCGAGACCACCTTCACTACGCTGGCCGAGAAGCTGGGGCAGACCGACGAGGCCCCGCTGGCCGAACTGATCCATCCAGACCGCCCCGCCGGGGACGGGGCACGGTTTACGGCTCCGGTTTCGCGGGAGGCCGTTCCCCATCGTGCTACAGCACCAGGTCCAATGCCTGATGCAGCCGTTCGACCCCCGCTACCGCCAGGGTTTGGGGTACGGTGAGGCCCTTCAGGTTGTGTTGCGGCACCAGCGCACGTTCAAACCCCAGCTTGGCTGCTTCCCGGAGGCGGGGTTCGATCTGGCCCACGGTGCGGATTTCCCCCCCCAGCCCGACCTCGCCGATGAGCACGGTGCCGGTGTCGGTCGGGATGTCGCGGAAGGAGGAGGCCACCGCCACGAGCACGCCCAGGTCCACCGCCGGTTCGCCGAGCTTGACGCCGCCAGCCACGTTCACAAACACGTCGTGGGTGGAGAGGCGCAGCCCCTCACGCTTTTCGAGGACGGCCAGCAGCATCTGCAACCGCCGGGCGTCGAAGCCGGTGGACGTCCGCTGCGGGGTGGCATAGGAGGTAGGGGTGACGAGGGCCTGCACCTCCACCAGCACCGGGCGCGTCCCTTCGAGCGCGCAGACGACGGTCGCCCCGCTGATGCCATAGCTGCGCTCGGAGAGGAAGATTTCGCTGGGGTTGCGCACCTCCTGTAACCCCGTCTCGCGCATCTCGAACACCCCGATCTCGTTGGTTGAGCCGAAACGGTTCTTGACGGCCCGCAGGATGCGGTAGGCATGGTGCCGGTCGCCTTCGAGGTAGAGCACCGTATCGACCATGTGCTCGAGCACCCGCGGCCCGGCAATGGTACCTTCCTTGGTAACATGCCCGACGAGGAACATGGGCACCTCCAGACGCTTTGCCAGTGCCAGCAACGCGGCGGCACTCTCCCGGATCTGGCTGACCGAGCCGGGGGCGCTTTCGAGGTCAGGGCGGAACAGCGTCTGGACCGAGTCCACGATCATCAGGTCCGGGGTGGTCTCCTCGACCGCGTTCAGGATGGCCTCGACGTTGGTTTCCGGGTACAGCATAAACGCCGCTGCCTGCACGCCGAGGCGCTCGGCCCGCAGCTTCACTTGCCGGGCGGACTCCTCGCCGGTGACGTACAGCACCCGGCTTTCGGGGAGGTACTTGCCCAGTTCGGTCATCAGCGTGCTCTTGCCGATGCCAGGGTCGCCCGCCACCAGCGTGACCGAGCCTTGCATGATGCCGCCGCCCATGACCCGGTCGAACTCGGCCACGCCGGTTTTCAGGCGGACCTCCTCGCCCAGAGAGACAGCCCCCAGCGGCACCGGACGGACGCTCGCCGCCGCCTTGCCCCCCGGCAGCGGAGCCACCCGTGCCTTGACCGGGGCGGCCACGGCCTCTTCGACATAGCTGTTCCAGGCCTCACAACTCGGGCACTTCCCCAGCCAGCGGGGCGAAGCCGCGCCGCAGACCTGGCATACATAACGGGTTCGAGATCGGGACATGGTGATTGCGGATTGCGGACGGCTGTTACAAATCCTGGCGTTGTGGCGGCTTTCTGAGCGGTACAAGCTCCGCAGCGGGCGTGACAGTGCAGTGTCAGCCGCCGGGTGTAGTGTAACACCGATCCGGCGAATTGTCACGTAGTCTTCAATTGAAGGCGGCATCTTCTCTGGCAGCCGGGGCGTATGTACCTCCTTGTCCTTCGACCCGCATCGCATTCATGGCCCTCCTGCAATCCCTGGTGCTCAATCCGGTGGCCGAGTTGGGGCGGTACAGCTTGCTGTTGTACCATGCCTTCAGCACCCTGGGGGAGTTCCGGATGTACCGGAAGAACCTGTTCGAGCAGATGGTCAAGTTCGGGATCGAGTCGTTGCCTATCGTGGCCCTGACGGCGGCGTTTTCAGGGGCCGTCACGACGGTGCAGGTGGCCTACCAGCTCATCTCGCTGCCCTTCACCGTCTGGATGCTCCGCAGCTTCT
>CAZLRO010000054.1:9515-11141 GCA_964561865.1 uncultured Rhodothermaceae bacterium
CTACCAGCTCATCTCGCCTTTCATCCCAAAGACCGTCATCGGCTCGATTGTCGCCCCGTCGATGGTGCTCGAACTGGGGGTGGTGGTGACGGGGTTCATCCTGGCCGGGCGCGTCGGGGCACGGATTGCGGCAGAGCTGGGCACCATGCGCGTGACCGAGCAGATCGATGCCCTCGAAGCGATGGGGCTGAACTCGGTAGGCTACCTGATCGTGCCCAGGGTGCTGTCTGGCATCTTCATGTTTCCGGTGTTGTACGTCGCCTCCTGCTTCGTCGGGATTGCAGGGGGCCTGCTCGTGGGTGCCTGGGGCGGCTACGTCAGCGTGGGCGAGTTCATCCAGGGCGCGCGCGACTTCTTCCAGCCCTTCGACCCGTTCTTCGGCCTCATCAAGGCGATCGTCTTCGGCTTTGGCATCACGTCCATCTCCTGCTACAAGGGGTATTACACCGAAGGCGGAGCCGAGGGCGTCGGGCGCAGCACCACCGAGGCGGCCGTGATGAGTTGCGTCTATATTCTGGTGGCCGACCTGGTGCTGGCCGTTGCGCTGCTGTGAACCATGATTCGGGTCCAACATCTCGACAAGAACTTCAACGGAAAGACCGTCCTGCAAGACGTGTCGCTGACCGTGCAGCAGGAGGAAATCCTGGCCATCATCGGGCGCTCCGGCTCCGGCAAGAGCGTGCTGATGAAACACATGATCGGCCTGTTGCAGCCGGACCGGGGGCAGGTAGAGGTCGACGGGGTGGACATCAACCGGATTTCCTACGACGAACTGCGGGCCGTCCGGCGGCAGTTCGGGGTGCTCTTCCAGGGCGGGGCGCTCTTCGACTCGCTCAGCGCCTTCGAGAACGTAGCTTTCCCCTTGCGCACCTTCACCAAGAAGCCAGAGGCCGAAATCCGCCGCGAGGTGGGGGACTGCCTCTCGATGGTGCAACTGCCGGACGTAGGGCCAAAGATGCCCTCGGAACTGTCCGGCGGGATGCGCAAGCGGGTCGCGCTGGCACGGGCCATCTCACTGCGCCCCCGCTACATCTTCTACGACGAACCCAACAGCGGCCTCGACCCGGAGACCTCGCTCGCCATCAACGAACTGATCAAGAGCCTGAACAGCCAGTTGTGCGTCACCAGCATCGTCGTCACCCACGACATGCATTCGGTGCTGGACATCGCCGACCGCGCTGCCTTCATCCACAATAGCCGCCTGCACTGGGTCGGCGCCATCCCGGACCTGCATGAGAACGACGATGCCGTGCTCCGCAGCTTCGTCAAGGCTGGCGAGTACCAGATCGGGCACCCCCACCGCGTCGGCTGATGATGCGAAAAAAGAACCTGCGGATTGCAGATTTCGGATTGCAGATTTCGGATTGGGCAGCCCCTCCCGCCCTGTGTCATTGCGAGAAGCTTGACCGATCTCATGAGATTGACCATGATGAGATCGGTCAGACGCGGCAAGCTCGACGCTGGGGTCACTGCGACGTTGTTGCCCGGTAGAAAGGGCAAGATCACGTCGTCGGCAGGCGATCAAGATCGACCAATGGCTTCCTCGTGATGACATGGGTGGGAACGTTTTCGCCCATCTTCCCAAGCACCCCAAAGCCAATAGCTAACAGCTAATAGCTAACAGCT
>CAZLRO010000054.1:11241-17018 GCA_964561865.1 uncultured Rhodothermaceae bacterium
GCCCATCTTCCCAAGCACCCCAAAGCCAATAGCTAACAGCTAATAGCTAACAGCTTCTTCCCTATGAAACTGAAGAACGAGCTCAAGGTTGGCCTGGCCTTGCTGGTTTCGGCGGCGGTGTTCCTCTTCGGGAGCCGCTATTTCCAGGACCTGCCCCTCTTTCGCGGGACGTACCAGCTGCGGACGGAGTTCGTGGATGTGGGCGGGCTGGTGGAAGGACATACGGTGCGCGTCAACGGGGTGTCGGTAGGGAGCGTGGATGCGGTGATGCTCAACCCGGAGACGAACCGGGCGCAGGTGCGCTTCCACGTCAACAGCGACCTGAAAATTCCCGAAGGCACCCGTGCGAAGGTCTCCGGCATCTCCTCCTTCGGGGTAGTGACGCTAGACCTGAAGCTGGGCCCCCAGACCAACGCCGCGATCCCTCCCGACGGCCTCGTCGAGGGAGACAACGAGAGCCTGCTGACGATGCTGGCCGACCGCACGCCTGAACTGCTCGGCCAGGCCGACAGCATCCTGACGGGCCTCAACGGCACGCTCGGTGCCGCCCGTGTGCAACTGGCCGAGCCGGGCAGCGACCTGCGCACCACGCTCGGCGCTGTGCGCGGCAGCTTCGACACGCTCAACGACGTGCTCCTGGCCGAGCAGGCACGGCTGGGACGGGTGCTCGAAAATGTCGAACGCCTCTCCGGCAACCTCGACCGGACCGTGACTACGCAGGGAGACTCCCTCGGCATAGCCGTCTCCCAGCTCCGCCGAACCCTCACCCAGGTAGACCAGAACCTGGCCTCGCTCCGGGCGGCCACGCAGGGCCTCGACACCCTCATGACCAAGCTCAACCGGGGCGACGGCACACTCGGCCTGCTGGTCAACGACCCCGGCCTCTACCACCGCGCCGACTCGACCCTCGCCAACCTCAACCGCCTCATCACCGACTTCCAGACCAACCCTAAACGCTACCTCAAGGACCTGAAGCTGGTGGATGTGTTCTGATGGCGGATCTTGATGGGAACATCAGGTCGCTTTTTGCGGGCCGCGCCACTGGTTGGCCCGCTGGTTCTCGTTGGCGAGCCGGGCGGTCTTGGCAATCCGCGCGGCACGGGTCGTCGGATGCACGGCGTTCGGAGGAAGTGGGACCATTGGTCTGGTAACGGTTAGGGGCACGGCACGTGACGTAAAATTATAGTCAAATTGACGATAATATAGTCAAATTGACGATAAATTGATTCATCCTGGCGACCTTCGTGCAAGTTACGGTTGCCTTGCAGGCAGGACAACCACCGACGCCGCACTATTCAGGGTACGCCGGGTACCGTATCTTGTCCGAAACGCACCGCCTTTTACCCAGACCGTCCGTGCCCACCTACGCCGATGCCCTCGCCCTTTTCCATGAATGGACGCAGACCGAGAGTCTGCGCCGCCATGCCTATGCCGTCGAGGCGGCGATGGCGCACTACGCCCGGCTTTGGGGCGAGGACGAGGTGCTCTGGCGCATGACCGGGTTGCTGCACGATATGGACTACGAGCGGCACCCGTCGCCTGCGGAGCATCCGTTTGTAGGCGTGGCGGTGTTGCGCGAGGCGGGCTACCCGGAGGTGTTGCGCGAAGCCATCCTCGGCCATGCTACCTACAGTGGCACGCTGCGCACCACCCGCCTGGCCCAGACGCTTTTCGCTGTAGACGAGCTGGCGGGCTTCATCACGGCCGTTGCCTGGGTGCGTCCTACCCGGCTGGAGGGGTTGGAGCCTTCGTCTGTCAAGAAGAAGCTCAAGGACAAGGCCTTCGCCGCCGCCGTCAGCCGCGACGACATTCTGGAAGGGGTAGAGGCCCTGGGCATCGACCTGGACACCCACATCGCCCACGTCGTCGCCGGGATGCAGGCCGAGGCCGGGCGGCTGGGGCTGCGCTGACGGCGGGTGCAACGCCGGGCCGACCAGCTCCGTAAGCCGCCAAAACGGTTCGGGAGCCTGCCGTGCCCTCACGGGTTTATGCGGGGCCACCCTTTCGCCCACCTGAGTTTATGCCTGATACGCCGGACACGCCCTCTGCTGAAACCCCGCCGGTACCTCCGGTACCCGATGCCCCGACCCCGGAACCCCGGCTCCTGACCACGTCGGAAGCGTACCTGTTGCCCCCGGCAGAGACGGTGGAGACGTTGCCGGAGGCCCGTGCTGTCACGAAAGCGCGGGCTGAAGACCTGCGGGCGCTGCTCGGCAAGTATATCCGCCGCCACCTGCCCGAGACCCCTCCGCCCGCCCGGACCCGCCCTGAGCCGCCCCGCCTGCGGGGGTCGTATGCGGTGTTCCTGCCCCTCCTGAAGGCGATCTCATGGGTCCTGCTCGCCGGGTTCGGCCTCTCGTTCTTCTGGGACTTCCCCGGCCTCACCCTCGTGCTCTTCGGCGAGGTGCTGCCGCTGCAAGGGCTGCTGCGCATCCTCTCGGTCAGTGGCCTGATCGGGTTCGGGACGAACTGGCTGGCGATCACCATGCTGTTCAACCCGCGCGAGCGGCGGCCCCTGCTCGGCCAGGGCCTCATCCCTGCCCAGCGGGAACGGGTGATCTACCGGCTGGCCTCGTCCATCTCGAAAGAACTCATCAACGCTGAGATCATCAAGCAGAAAATCCAGGAGAGCGCCATCATCCCCAGATACCGCGAACGGGCGCTGCATGTGGCACGGGGCGTGCTCGAAGACCCGGATTTCCGGGCCGAGTTCAAGACGCTGGCATCGAACTACGTGGAGACCGTGCTGACCTCCGAGCCGGTCCGCCGCAAGATCGCCGAGATCGCCATCGAGAAGATCGAGCAATACGCCGGGCAGGGCCTCGGCGGGCTGGCTTTGCGGGCCTACCGCTATTTCAACGAGGACAACTTCCAGGAGCGCATCGACCAGGCGATCCGGGAACTGCCCTCCTCGGTCGATTCGGTGCTCAACGAACTGGACCAGTTGCTCGACCGCGTCCCGGCCCTGCTCGAAGCCCGTGCCGACGAGACCGAGGCCTGGGCCACCCAACTCGTCCTGGGATTCGTCGAAAACCTCGACGTGTACGCCATGATCATGGAGAAAATGTCGAAGTTCGACGACGCCCAGCTCGAAGACCTGCTCAAGAAGTCCAACAACGAGCAGTTAAACTATATTACCTACCTGGGTGGTATCCTCGGCGTAGTGGGGGGGCTGGTGATCTGGCAGCCGGTGCAGATGGTTCTCCTCTTCGGGATGCTCGGCCTGGCGATCTGGGGGCTGGATGCGTTGCTCTACCGCCTCCGGCGCATAACCTGATCCCTTTCTTTGCGTTCTCATACCCTATGACTTCGGTGCCCTCGCAGTTCTGGCTGATCTTTGGCAGCATCGTGCTGGTGCTGATCGCCCTGGACCTGTTTGTTTTCAACCGCCGCTCGCATACGATCCGCTTCCGGGAGGCGGTGTTGTGGACGTGTTTCTGGATGGGCATTGCCCTCTCGTTCAACTTGTTCGTCTACTTCACCATGGGCACGCGCCCTGCGCTGGAGTTCCTGACAGGCTATGTCGTCGAACAGTCCCTTTCGGTAGATAACCTGTTTGTCTTTGCCCTCATCCTGCGGTATTTCGGCGTGCCGGAAGCGTTCATGCACCGGGTGCTGTACCTGGGCATCCTGATGGCGATCCTGTTCCGGGCTATCTTCATCGCTGCAGGGGTAGCCCTGCTCCACCAGTTTCACTGGATCGTCTACGTGTTCGGGGCCATGCTGGTCCTCACCGGGGTGCGCATGGTGTTCCAGGACGATGAGGCACTGGAGCCGGAGAAGAACCCGGTGATCCGGCTGTTCCGGCGCATCATTCCTGTGACCGAGCACTACGAGGGCAACCGGTTCTTCGTGCGACGCTCGGCCCGACTCTGGGCTACCCCGCTGTTCATCGTGGTGCTGTTCCTGGCCGTCACCGACATCGTCTTCGCCGTGGACTCCATCCCGGCGGTGCTCGCCATCACACAGGATACCTTCATCGTCTACACCTCCAATATCTTCGCAGTGCTGGGGCTACGGGCGCTGTTTTTCGTGCTGGCCGGGGTGCTCAACCTGTTCCACCACCTGCGCTATGGCCTGGCCGTGATCCTGGTGTTCGTAGGGGCCAAAATGCTCGGCTCCAGCTTCATCGAAGTGCCTATCGGTGTCTCGCTGGGGGTGATTGCCGGGGTGCTGGCACTCTCTATCCTGGCTTCCCTCCTCTGGCCGAAACGGGATGAAGCGATCGTGCCCGTTTCGTCGGAGGACGCGCCTGGGCCCCATTAGGAAATGATGATCTCCGGCTGACCCTGGAAACTTCCAGGTTCCAGGGCGTATAAGCGCCCCAGCTAACGATTGAAGGGGAGTAGCAACCTGCCCACCGCAGGGAAGTGCATCGTCAATACATCCTGCGGGATCGGTGCCCTTCTCCAAGATGCAAGACCTTCACCTACCCCATGCCGGGCGGTGAGGGTTTTTTTATGCACCTCATGGCCGGTTGCTTCTGCTCACCTTCAACTGTGTGTAGCTATGGACATGACCTGGTTCTGGGCGGTCTTCGTCGGAATCGTCCTAACCCTGCTCGCCCTCGACCTGGGGGTGTTTCACCGCAAGTCCCATGAAGTCCATTTCCGGGAAGCGCTGACCTGGACGGGCGTCTGGATCGGGACGGCGCTCCTGTTCAACCTCGGCGTCTATATCTGGATGGGACCCCAGCCCGCGCTGGAGTTCCTGACGGGTTACCTGATCGAGTACTCCCTCTCGGTCGATAACGTCTTCGTCTTTGCCCTGATTTTCTCCTATTTCGCTGTCCCGGCGGCCTATCGGCACCGGGTATTGTTCTGGGGGATTCTGGGGGCACTGGTCTTCCGGGCCATTTTCATCGCCGGAGGCATTGCCCTGATGGAGCGTTTCCACTGGCTGGTCTACGTCTTCGGCGCGTTCCTGATTGTCACCGGCATCCGGATGGCGCTGGAGAAAGACAAGGAGATTCACCCTGAACGCAACCCGGTCATCCGCCTGTTCAAACGCCTGATGCCGGTGACCGATCGATACGACGGCGACCGGTTCTTCACCGTGCAAAACGCGAAACGGGTGGCGACGCCGCTGTTCGTGGCCCTGCTGGTGGTGGAGGTCAGCGACCTGATCTTTGCGGTGGACTCGATCCCGGCCATCCTGGCGATCACCCGCGACCCGTTCATCGTCTACACGTCCAACGTCTTCGCCATCCTGGGCCTGCGGTCGCTCTATTTTGCCCTGGCGGGGATCATGAAGCTGTTCCACCACCTGCACTACGGGCTGGCCGTGATCCTCTCGTTTGTGGGAGTGAAGCTGATGCTCTCAGGCGTGTTCAAGATTCCAACCGGCATTTCTCTCGGCATCGTCTTTGGGGTGCTGGCGCTCTCGGTGATCGCCTCACTTCTGTGGCCGCCGAAAGAACCTTCCAAGACGGTGGCCTAGCCGGACTTCGGACTGGGCGCAAGCAACAGGGGCATCCAGCCGAATACCCCTGTTGCGTCTAGTCCCCCACCCAGGCTGCTTCCGACGGCAGTCCAGCAGGCAGGGCGACGGCAATACCACCCGGCACTGGCACCTGGAGGTCGGGGGCCGAGGGGTCGAAGTTCAACAGCACCTCCAGCACCCGGTCGCGGGTAAGCTCCTGGTTGAGGTGCTGGCGCAGGGTGCTGGCCCGTCGGAAGCCCTTGAAATACCCTCCGTACATGCGACGCATCTCCAGCACCCCCTTGCGCTCGCCCAGCCAGGCACACTTGAGCGTGACGTGCTCGGCGACGACGGCG
>CAZLRO010000055.1:0-9075 GCA_964561865.1 uncultured Rhodothermaceae bacterium
CCGGCGGCCAGACCCATGCCCAGCAGCAGGCGGGGGGTCACGGGTCGTTGCCAGGCTGTTTCGAGGGCTGCCGTGCGGGTGTGTGCCCGCTCGTCCGTGCCTACCGACGGCTGGGTGAAGTGCAGGTGGGTATGCTGGAGCAGGCTGCTGGTGTGCAGTGTGCCGCCGGCGAGGCGGGTTTCCATCTGTGCCCACAGGCGGAGGTGGGTATCTGCCTGGCGTGCTCCTACTGGCGGGGCATTGCCCGGACCCGGCAACCCCCGGTCGGACTGTCCATACCAGCCCGCTACGCTGAGGTTGGTAGGGGTCGTCTGCCACTGGAGCCGCCCGAACAGGGTGTGCCGGGCGTAGCCAGCCCCCTCACGGCGCACCAGCCGTGCCGGAAACAGGGTGGTGTTGCGATAGGGGAAGTGCCCGTCGGCCCGGTTGGTCTCGGCGGCGAAGAGCAAGCCCCTGCGCCCCTGCATTCCGGAGGCCATCACCCCGGTCCTGCGGGCACCCCAAGCCCCAACGTCGCCGGCGGCCCGCACCTGCACGCCCGGCGTGGCGGCGCGGGTGTGCAGCCGGATCACCCCGCCAATGCCGTCCGCCCCGTAGCGCGCCGAGGCTGCCCCATGCAGTATTTCGACCGATTCCAGCAGCAGTGTCGGCAGCAAGGAGAGGTCTACCTGGCCGGACTGGGGGTCGGACAGGCGCAGGCCGTCGAGCAGCACGAGGGTCTGGTTGCTGCTGGTGCCGCGCAGGGAGGCCGTTGCCAGCGCCCCGTCGCCATAGCTGCGTACCGAGGCCCCACTGCGGGTCTCCAGCAAGGTTGCCAGTGAGGTCGCAGCAGTGGTCTCCAGTACGGTGGCGTCCAGCAGCGTCAGCCGTCCGGGCAGCCGCAGGGTGTTCATCCGTGCTGCCTCGACCGTCACGCCGGGCAGCGTCCGGGTCGTGTCGGCAGGCTGCGCCGGGGCAGACCGTGCCAGCAGCGAAAGGCACACGCCGAAGAAAAGGGACCGTACCGCCATAAAAAATGCCCGAACCCCAATATGGAGTCCGAGCTACCCTGACGGCCGTACCTGCCCGATCCGCCGAAAGTGCCCCAGACCCCTGTTCCCGGAGGTGGAAGGCCACACGTCCGTCGGCAGGTCTCCTGGCTTACGGGGTGATGCCCATGGGCCATCTCATGCGGTGGCCCATGTGGCACTGGTGAGCGGCTCGGCCTTGCGCCTTCCCATCCCGACAGGACAGTGGCGGCAGGCGTCCTCGCCCCTCACCTTGCACCCCGATCACAGTTGCGGGTACAGCCCTGGTTCGAACCCGAAATCGGGAACCCAGCCGCGGAAAGGCAGGCACACCTGCCCTTCCCGAATGCTGAATTTCCCCCTCCGAATCCCCCAGATTCCCTTTTCATCCAGTCCGTGGAAGACTGGAACCGGCGGTGTATGCGAAAGAATGCGGGCAATCTACGAAGCCGGGAAGCCTTTCGAAAGCCTCCGGATGCTTTTATGAATTGTATGGGATATGTTTCGCGCATACCGGGGTGTTGGTTGAATGTGCAACGGAAATGGGCTATCGGCGTATATCGACCTTGATCTTTTCCCCAAAACCGCGCTGACGATGCCTCTGCCTGAATCACCCGTTGTGTTCGACCGGCCCAAGCTCAAGGCACTTGTCCACTACATCTGCCATCGTGCGCCCAATCCGCGCGACCTGGGGACCACAAAGCTCAACAAGATCTTGTACTATGCCGATACCGGGGCGTACCTCCTCCTGGGCCATCCCATTACAGGAGAACGGTATATCAAACAGCAATACGGCCCGGTTTCGCAGCACCTCCTTTCGATCATTGAAGAGCTTGAACAGGAACGGCTGATCGCGGTGGGAGATGCAACTGGATATTCCATCTATAAGGGCGAGTATACCCCGCGGCGCTACTTTTCCCGGACCCGACCGGATATTTCCGCCTTTACCGCCGATGAGATCAGCATCGTGGATGAGGTGTTGGAAGACATTTGTCTAAATTACACGGCCCGTTCCATCAGTGATCTTTCGCACGACCTGGTCTGGCAAACGGCTGAGATCGGGGAGGAAATCCCTTACTACACGGCACTTCTGCGCTATCTCGGTGAAGTAACAAGCGAAGACCTCGCCTGGGCCAGACAGATGCTGGCAGATGCCGGGATAGGAAACCGGACCTGAAGGGGGGTCTCCAGGATGCCGAACGATCCCCTTTTTCGTCGTCCACGCCGCCGCATCGACTGGAGCGAGCAGGTCAAGGCAACGTGTTTGGCCGAGGTAGACCAACATCCGCGTCTCTACGAAGCCATAAAAGCTTTGGAATGGTTACTGGAGCGCAATCCCGAGGCCGGTACAGCCCTGCCTCTACTCTATCAGGACTACTGGTTCATTAAAACGGACGACCTCCCTTCGACCCAAAACCTGCCCTCGATTCGCCTGATCTATCGTTTCGATGACCAAACCGTCTATTTCTGGGGCATTCATATCGACAAACCGTCTGGTCCTTCTATGGTGCGGTAGAGGGCCAGGTCGTCTGGCGAAACAAGGCGTATTCGGTCATTCGATGTCTCCCGGCTGCGGGCGTAGCAGTACTTCCTCGACGACGGTGCGGTCGCTGAGCTGGTAGATGTCCACGAGGGTGCGGGCGATGTCCTCGGCGGGCATGAACCGGGATTCCGGCAGGGGCGTGCCATCCCAACTGGGCGTCCAGGTTGCGCCTGGCAGGACGGCGGTGACGCGCAGGCCAAAGGGTTTGGTTTCCTCCCGCACGGCGCGGGCCAGGCCGAGCAGTCCGTGCTTGGCTGTGCCATAGGCCACCCCGCCCGGATAGGCCCGCAGCGAGGCAATCGAGGCGAGGAAGAAGAGGGTCCCCCGCCGGGCGGCCATCATGGACGGCAGGAACGCCTGGGTGACGACAAATGCGCTGGTGAGGTTGATGGCTAGTTGCGCCCGGAAGTCCGCCGGGGTCGTCTCCAGCAGGCTGCCGGGCTGGAACACCCCGGCATTGTTCACCAGCACATCCGGGGGACCCAAGTCCCGCAAGACCGTCGTGGCGGTCTGCTGCACGGCGGTATCGTTGGTCACATCGCACGGGTAGGCCTGGGCCACCGCACCTTGCTGGCGGCACCGGAGGGCCACCGCTTCCAGCCGTGCCGGGTTGCGGGCCAGCAGGGCCAGGGTTGCACCGGGCAAGGCTGCAAACGCCTCGGCCACTGCTGCCCCGATCCCCTGGCTGGCCCCAGTGATGACGATGAGGGACATGGGAGGAGGTGGGTACTTGGTGCTTGGGAAGATAGCTGTTAGCCGTTAGCTATTGGCCGGGGGAATAGAGGGCAGCAACGTTCCCACCAGTGTCATCACGAGGAGGCCATTAGGCGATCTGCCTGTCCGACGACGTGATCTCGCCCTTGCCACCGGGCAGCAGCGTCGAAGTGATCTACCGTCGAGATGGTCCCATTTGCCCCAGGATGAAATATAGTCAAATTGACTATATTTCCAGGTCCGGCATCGAGATTGCCGCGTCTGACCGATCTCATGAGATCGGTCTCCCCCTCCTGTTCTCAGGAGGGGGAGAGAAGATCCGAGATCCTCAATCCGCAATCCGAGATCCGCAATTCTCACCCGCTGTATCCGTTGATGAGGCGCATGAACTCGGCGCGGGTGGCGGCGTTGCGCAAGAATTCGCCGCTCATGGCGCTGGTGGTGGTCCACGAATGCTGCTTCTGCGTGCCGCGCATCATCATGCACAGGTGCTGCGCCTCGATGACGACGGCGACGCCCTGGGGCTGGAGCACCTGCTCGATGGCGTCGCGGATCTGGGTGGTGAGGCGTTCCTGCACCTGGAGGCGACGGGCAAACACGTCCACCACACGGGGGATCTTGCTCAGGCCCACGATATGCCCGTTGGGGATGTAGGCGACGTGGGCCTTGCCGAAGAAAGGCAGCATGTGGTGCTCGCACAGGGAGAACAGTTCGATATCCTTCACGAGGATCATCTCGCTGTAGTCTTCGGCAAACAGGGCCGATTTCAGGATGGTCTCGGCATCCATCGCGTAGCCCTGCGTGAGGAACTGCCACGACCGGGCGACGCGCTCCGGAGTCTTGAGCAGCCCCCCCCGCATGGGGTCTTCACCCAGGGTGGCAAGGACCTGCCGAACCTGTGCAGCCAGGTGGGTCGTCGCATCCGGGTCGTACTCGTCCTTCTTCTGGTAGAGCGGGGTTACCGCAGGGAAACCGTCGGGGCGCATGGCAAGACAACAGGTAAGGTACGGTCGATCATGAGACCGACAGGGGTATCAGAGGGCCTCAGCCGCGGTATTCGACGTAGTTGTTGGGCGTCTCGTGCAGCCGCACGGCATGGAGACGCCCAGCCGGCAGGGCCGCCACCAGTTGGTCCCAGATGGCAACAGCGAAGTTCTCGGTGGAGGGGATAATGCCCTGGAGGAAGGTTACGTCCTCGTTCAGGTTTCGGTGATCGACCTGGTCGACGATGCGCTCCAGGAGGATCTGTTTGAGGTGGCCTAGGTCGAGCACATAGCCCGTCTCGGGGTCCGGCTCTCCTGCGACGGTGACCTCCAGCGTATAGTTGTGTCCGTGCCCGTGTGGGTTGTTACACTTGCCGTAGGTAGTCCGATTCCATTCGTCGGACATTGCCGGGTTGTGGAGCCGGTGGGCAGCGTTGAACTGCACCACGCGGGTGATGTAGACGGTGGGCATGGAACTATGGGTAGGTGAGCAGGACTCCCGCTGAATTCTCGCAATGAGGATGAATTCAGAAGGTAGCTAAAGCTATAAATAGTAAACTACAGCCTGCCTTGATGCTCCAGCACGGGAGCGATTCGTCGGAATTGAGCTTGTGATGCAGGGAGGGTCAATAAACACCGAAGCATCCCCGCAAACAACCGTTGTACCGCGTACGGGATTCGAACCCGTGTTACCGCCGTGAGAGGGCGGCGTCCTGGACCCCTAGACGAACGCGGCAAGAGAGACCGGGCGGCTGAAACGCCCTGCCTGTTACTGGGTTCCGGGGCGTTGCCCCAAAAAGGCCCGCTGCTTCAGCGCAGCCCGATACACCCCATCATCCGGCCTGTAGTGCCCCGGTCGGCACGGTGGGAAAAGAACGTGTGGTGCTCGGCAACGGTGCAATGGGTTGCCACCTCCACCGCTTCGGGCTGCACCCCGGCGGTGTGGAGCTGGGCGGCCAGAGCGGTCTTCAGGTCCACATGCGGGCGCTGGCCCGGACGCGGATGCACAAACGCCGGGTCGAACTGCGCGGCCACCTCCGGGCCGACTTCGAAATGGGCTGCGGAGATGCAGGGGCTGATGTAGGCCCGGAGGTGTGCTGGTGTGGCCCCCAGCGTCTGCATGGCCGCCACGGTCTTGCCCACGATGCCCCCCGCCGCTCCGCGCCAGCCCGCATGGGCCGCCCCGATGACCCCGGCGGTCGCATCGGCCAGGAGCACCGCCGCGCAGTCCGCCGCGCTGATGCACAGCAACAGCCCTTGCTGGGCCGTCACCAGGGCGTCGTAGCCGGGATACAACCCCGCTGCCGTCACGGAAAGTACAGCCGTGCCGTGTACCTGCCCCGGCACGGCCAGCGCCTCGACCGGGAAGCCCAGGGCCTCGAAGAACCTTCGACGGTTTTCCAGCACATTCAGCCGGTCGTCCGCCGTGCTCAGGCCCAGGTTCAGGGACGCATAGTCGCCCGTGCTGACCCCGCCATGCCGGGTGCTGAACGCTGCCACGATCGATGGCTCCTGGTCGAAGATCGCTGGTTTGAGAAGGGTCAGCGGGGCGGACATCGGGTGAGGAAACGGGAACGGGGAAACGGGAACGGGGAACCTGTCTCTGGGAAGCTCGTGCTTGGAGACGCAGGCGATCTCATTCAACATAAAGATTGACATAAGATTGCCTCCAAATACGCAAAGCGCGCCCTCCAATACCCCTTATCCCGAAAAATGTTTACCGGCATCATTGAAGAAATCGGGCATCTGGCCCGGATCGAAGACCTCGGCGGTGGGCGGCGCTTCACGCTGGAGGCTGCGATGGCCCCGGCGCTGCGGCCCGACCAGAGCGTGGCCGTCAACGGGGTGTGCCTCACGGTGGTGCAGGTACATGGGACGGCATTCGAAGCGGTGGTGGTCGAGGAGACGCTGTCCAAGACCACCCTGGGTACGCTCGTCGAGGGCCAGCCGGTGAACCTGGAACGGGCGCTGCAACCCACCGGACGGCTGGACGGGCATTTCGTGCAGGGCCATGTGGATACGACCGGCCAGGTCGTGTCGGTAGAGCCGTTGGCTACGAGCTGGCGTTACCAGGTCCACTTCGACCCGGTGTTCGCTCCTTACCTGATCCCCACCGGCGCGGTAGCCCTCGATGGGATCAGCCTTACGGTGGCGCGCCTGGCCGAAGACACCCTCACGGTTGCCATCATCCCCCACACCCATGCGCATACCAACGTCCGCACCTGGCACCCCGGCACGGCGGTGAACCTGGAGTTCGACCTGATCGGCAAGTACGTGGCCCGTATCCTTGCCCACCGGGCCGTCCTCGCCTGAGCGGCGGTGATCTTGACGGCAAATTTACCCGAAACAGCCTCTTCCAGCCGAACCGTCTTACCCGGAAGAGCGTTTACTCTGATTCCCAAACGCCATCAACGGGCTTGCCCCATGCAGCTGATTCGCGACCTGGACCTGCTCGCCGATCCCGATGTGCCGGTGCCAGTGCCTGCCGTGAGTACACGCCGGGTGTACATCGAGACCTACGGTTGCCAGATGAACGTCTCGGACTCCGAGATCGTGGCGGCAGTGTTGCAGGAGCAGGGCTATCACCTGGCCCGGCAGTCGGAGCAGGCCGATGTGGTGCTGCTCAACACCTGCGCTATCCGAGACAATGCCGAGCAGAAGGTGCGGCATCGCCTGGACGAACTGCGGGCCTACAAGCGAAAAGCCAACCCGGACCTGACGCTGGGTGTGCTCGGCTGCATGGCCGAACGGCTGCGCCACCAGTTGCTGGAGGAAGAACGGCTCGTGGACCTGGTGGTGGGGCCGGATGCCTACCGGGACCTGCCCCGCCTGCTGGCCGCCACCGAGGAAACCGGGCAGGCAGCGGTCAACGTCCATCTCTCCCGCGAGGAGACCTACGCCGATATTGCCCCGGTGCGCTACGGCACCAACGGCCTCAGCGCGTTCGTCTCCATCATGCGCGGGTGCGACAACATGTGTGCGTTCTGCGTCGTCCCGTTCACCCGCGGGCGTGAACGCAGCCGCCCGGTCGCCAGCATCCTGGCCGAGTGTGCCGGCCTGGTCGAACAGGGCTACCGGGAGGTGACGGTGCTGGGGCAAAACGTGAACTCCTACCGGGACGAGCGGGACGGGACGGTGGTCCGGTTCGCCGAACTGCTCTACCGCATCAGCCTGCTCTCGCCGGCGCTGCGCGTCCGCTACTCCACCAGCCATCCGAAGGATTGCTCGGACGAGTTGCTGCATGTTCATGCCGAGCGGCCCAACGTCTGCAACGCCCTCCACCTGCCGGTGCAGCATGGCAACACCGACGTGTTGCGCCGGATGCGCCGCACCTACACCCGCGACGAGTACCTGGCCCTGGTCGAGCGGGCGCGGGCCATCGTGCCCGGCCTCTCGCTCTCGACGGATATCATCGCTGGCTTCTGTGGGGAGACCGAAGCCGAACATGCCGACACCCTCTCGCTGCTGGAGACCGTCCGCTACGACCTCGCCTTCATGTTCCAGTACTCGGAGCGGCCCCATACCTACGCCGCGCGCAAGTATGCCGACGACGTGCCCGAAGCCGTGAAGAAGCGGCGGCTGGGCGAGGTCATTGCCTTGCAGACCCGCATCGCCGCCGAAAACAACCGTGCCGAGGTCGGACGGGTGCATACGGTGCTGGTCGAGGGGCCGTCCAAACGCAGCGATGCGCAGCTCTGTGGCCGGACCGACCACAACAAGATGGTTGTCTTCGACCGGAAGGCGTTTCAGCCAGGCCAGTACGTCCGCATCCGCATCACAGGCAGCACCTCGGCCACCCTCTTCGGCGAAGCCCTGGGTGTGACCACCCCCGCAGAAACGGTGGCCCCGGTGCCGACGGCTTGAAGGCGCGCCATGGTCCTCTATGAAGTCAACGTGGTGGTAGCCGCCGAAGTCGCAGCGGCGTATGCGGCGTGGTTGCAGGACCATATCCGCCAGATCGTGGCCCTCGATGGCTTCGAAGGGGCTACCTGGTGGGCGCACGAGCCAACAGACGAGGGGTGGTGCCGGTGGGCGGTGCAGTATCGCCTGCGGGACCGCACGGCGCTGGAACAGTACCTGGCCCACCACGCCCCGGCCCTGCGTCAGGAGGGGATCGACCGCTTCGGGGGCTACTTCACCGCCGAACGCCGGGTGATGGAACTCCGCGCCACGTTCTGATTTTGTACCCTTGCACCGATACCTTTCCACGCATGGACCGGGCTGCACTTCAGGAACGATTCGGGATCATCGGCACCGCGCCGGGGCTGCTCCAGGCGCTGGACCGGGTACGGCAGGTGGCCCGTACTGGTATCACCGTGCTCATCCAGGGAGAAAGCGGGGTGGGCAAGGAGTTGTTTGCCCAGGCCCTGCACGAACTGAGCACCCGGCGGCACAAGCCCCTGGTGAGCGTCAACTGCGGGGCGATCCCGGAAGGGCTGATCGAGTCCGAACTCTTCGGCAACGAGAAGGGGGCCTACACCGGCGCCGTCGAGCGGCGGACCGGCTACTTCGAGGAGGCCAACGGCGGCACCATCTTCCTCGATGAGATCGGCGAGATGCCCCTCAGCGCCCAGGTCCGCCTGCTGCGCGTGCTCGAAACCGGCACGTTCAGCCGGATCGGATCCTCGCAGGTACACAAGACCGACGTGCGGGTCATCGCTGCCACGAACAAGGACCTGGCGCGGGAGGTCCAGGCCGGGCGGTTCCGCGAAGACCTGTACTACCGACTCAGCACGGTGATCCTGCACATCCCCCCGCTGCGCGAACGCCAGCAGGACATCCTGCCGCTGTTCGACCGGTTCCTCCACCGGTTCAGCCAGCAGTACAA
>CAZLRO010000055.1:9085-16952 GCA_964561865.1 uncultured Rhodothermaceae bacterium
CCGCCCAAGCGCCTGGACGAGCGGGCACGCCGCCTGCTTACGACGTATCGCTGGCCGGGCAACATCCGCGAGCTGCGCAACGTGGCCGAGCAGACGGTGGTCCTCTCCCGCGCCGAGCAGGTGATGGCCGACGACCTGCAACCCTACCTGCGCGGGGTGACGGCAGCAGGGGTAGGGGAGGGGCTGGTCCCGCTGGGACGACACGACGACCGCCCGGAAGCGCGGGAACGTGAACTCATCTACCGGGCACTGCTGGAGATGCGGCTCGAACTGCGCGAACTCAAGGAGCAGATCAGCGCCCTCGTCGCCCATCTGGGGACGTCTCCCGCACGCCCGGTGCCGTTGGGCGAGCACGAACGACGCGATTTCGTGATTGTACGCGATGGCAAGGAGCCGGACGCATTCGCCCCGGTCTTCATCGAGGAGGCCCCCTACGAGATCGAGCCGGAGGAACGGACGGCCCTGGTACCGCTACCACCGCACCCGGTATCGATCCCTGGCGAGCCCTCCCGCCCGGTGCCTACCCTCGAGGACGTGGAGCGGAACCTGATTGTCGAGACGCTGCAGCGCTTCGAAGGCAACCGGCGGCAGACGGCCCGTGCCCTCGGCATCAGTGAGCGCACCCTCTACCGCAAGCTCAAGGAACTGGAGGCCGCAGCGTGAACCGGCTGGCGTACCCCCTCTCCTTCCTGCTGGCATGGCTGGGCTGGGCGGGATGCAGCTACTACAGCTTCACCGGGGCCAGCATCCCCGCCCACCTCAACACCATCGCCATCCCGTTCGTCGAGGACAACAGCATCAGCACTGTCACCGGCCTGGACGAGCAGATGACCCGCCTGCTCACCGACCGCTTCGTCGGGCAGACCCGTCTCTCGCTCCAGCCCGACACGGAGGCCGCCGACGTGGTCCTCACCGTGAAGATCGACCGCTATGCCAACGAACCCACCTCCGTCAGCGGCGGCGAGCGGGCCACGCTCAACCGGGTGACGCTCACCGTCTCGGTGGTCTACCAGGACCGGGTACACAACGAGGAGGTGCTCCGGCAGACGTTCTCCAACTTCGAAGATTACGATGTGGTAGACCTCAGCGGCGAGGCCAGTGCGGCCCGCAATGCCCTGGTCAAAATCGCTGATGACATCTTCAACCGGGCTACCTCCAACTGGTGAGCGGCGGGCGCGGTGCCGAGCCGTTGTGCAAGACCGGAAAACCCGGCAACCAACCCCATGTTGATCCCGATCCTGTATGCTGTGGGCATGGCCGTGCTGCTGGTCTACGGCGGCAACCTGCTCTGGCTGGCCGTCACCCATGCACGGCACGAGCGGCTGCTCGAAGGCCCGGTGCCCGCGCCGGAGGCGCTGCCGGTGCCACCCGCCGAATGGCCTGTCGTGACGGTGCAACTGCCGCTGTTCAACGAGGCCTTCGTCGCCGAGCGGCTCATCGACAGTTGTGCCCGGCTCGACTATCCGGCTGCGAAGCTGGAAATCCAGGTGCTCGATGACTCGACCGACGAGACCACCGCCCTCGTGGCCCGCCGGGTGCAGCACTGGCAAGCACGGGGACTGGACATCGTCCATCTCCATCGAACCAGCCGACAGGGGTTCAAGGCCGGTGCCCTCCAGAACGGCTTGCAACTGGCACGGGGCACGTTCATCGCCGTGTTTGACGCGGATTTTCTCCCGCCTCCGGACTTCCTCAAGCGCATGATCCCCCACTTCGATGGGCCGACCGTAGGCATGGTGCAGGCCCGGTGGGGGCACCTCAACGCCGAGCATTCCCTCCTCACGCGCATCCAGGCGTTCGGGCTGGATGCCCACTTCGCCATCGAACAACGGGTACGCAACCTCACCGGCTGCTTCATCAACTTCAACGGCACCGCCGGGGTGTGGCGCCTGGCCTGCATCGAGGCCGCCGGGGGCTGGCAAAGCGACACCCTCACCGAGGACCTGGACCTGAGTTACCGCGCCCAGTTGGGCGGCTGGCAATTCCGCTACCTCCCCGACGTAGTAGTGCCTGCCGAGCTACCCGTAGACATGAACGCTTTCCGTTCGCAGCAACTGCGCTGGACGAAAGGGGCCGTGCAGACCAGCCGCAAGTTGCTGCGCCCCCTCTGGCGCTCCCGCCAACCCTTGCGGGTCAAGCTCGAAGGCACGCTGCACCTGACCTCCCATATCGCCTTCCCGTTCGTGGTCCTGGTAGCCTGCCTGCACGCTCCGTTGCTGCTGCTCGACCATCTTGGACGGGGGCCGGGTGAGGCGTATTTCACCGTCATGGGCGTGGGGCTGACCGGCTTCCTCGGCTTCTTCCTGACCCAGTTGTTTGCCCAGCGTTGGCTCTATCCGGACTGGGGGGTGAAATTCCGGACGTTCCCCTGGTTCATGGCGGGCAGCATGGGCATGGCGCTGAACAACACCCGTGCCATCCTGCTGGCCTTGCAGGGAAAGACCCTGCCATTCGTACGAACGCCGAAGTACAACGTCTCCACGCCGCGCCAGCGCAGCGCTTGGTGGCGCACCGGGTATGCCGAGTCCCGGATTCCTTTCGTTGCCTGGCTGGAGTTGCTGCTGGCCCTCTATTGCGGGGTTGGGTTGGTCGGAACGCTCGTCTGGGGCAAATGGGCCGCTGTGCCGTTCCAGGCCCTGTTTGCTCTCGGCTTCGGGCTGGTCAGTGTCTACAACGTCCGGCAGTTCTGGCAGGCACGACGCCCCACCTGATCGGGTACCGATTGTGTGCTTTGGCCCGAATTGCGTACCTTGTTCGCCCATGATGCGTCTGCTGTGCCCGTAGTGCCATGCCCGACCTCCAGTACATCCTCACCTTGATGCAGCAGGGCCAGACGGCAGAGGCCCGCCCGCTGTTGCAACAGGTGCAGGCACGGTTTCCGGCGTACACCCCCGCCTGTGTCCTGCTGGCCCAGGTCTGCGAGGCCGAGCGGTCGTGGCAGGAGGCCCTGCACTACTGGCAACAGGCCGCGTTCCTGATGCCGAACAGCCCCACGATCCGAGAAGGGCTGCGGCGCACGGTGCGCATGCACACGACAGCAGCGGCAGCCCCACCCCAGGTGTTGCCCCTGGCAGAGACGGCCCCGCCCCATGACGGGCCATCCGTGATCGAAGCCATCCCCCCGGTGACCGAGGAGGTCTCTACCGAAGCAGGCGTCCCCGTTGCAGAGGCTGTCGAGGTGCTCGCTGCGGGGGCTGCCACCACCCCCCTGGCCCCGGCTGAAGACCTCGACCGGCTCATCCAGGAATTGTCGGTGGCCCCGCGCATCGTCCCCAACCCGGACTTCGAGGCCCTTTCCCCACCCGACCTCGACGACGAAATCGACGACATGGTGTCGCGGACGCTGGCGGAGATTTACACGAACCAGCGTCAGTACGACGAGGCAGCCCGTGTGTACGAGCAACTGGCCCTCCAGGAACCCGAAAATGCCCGGGAGTTCATGCGCAAGGCCGCCGAGATGCGCCGCAAGGCGAAGAAGGGCTGAGGGGCTGGGGGTGCTGATAGCTGTTGGCTATGGGGACCTGGTCCTGGGTGGCTGAAAAAAACGGGAGGCCGCCGTCTTCCTCCCCCATCACCCTCCTCAACCTGCTTCCATCCATGCACCCGCTTCATCGGCTCCTGGCCCGCACTCCGCGCCTGGTGGCCGGGCTGATGAGCGGGACATCGCTTGATGGCATCGACGTGGTCGTGGCGGTGCTGGAGGGCAGCGGACGCAGCCTGCAGATCGACCTGAAGACGTTTGTAAGCGTACCCTACCCTTTCGACTTGCGGGCGCTGTTGCTGCGGAACTCGGCGGTTGAGACCAGTTCGGTACGCGACCTGTCCCAGCTCAACGTCCGGCTCGCCCATGCCTATGCCGCTGCGGTGCGGCAGGCAGTCGAACAGGCCAGTCTGCGCCTGGATCAGCTCGACCTCATCGGCTCGCACGGGCAGACCGTCCACCATGTGCCCGAGGCGGCCGGCTGTGCCGGGCTGCCGGTGACCTCCACGTTGCAGATCGGAGACCCGTCGGTGCTGGCGAACCTGCTGGGGGTGCCGGTGGTCGGCGACTTCCGGGTGGCGGACATGGCCCTGGGCGGGCAGGGGGCACCGCTGGTGCCATATTTCGACTATGTGTGCTTCTCGCACACGCAGGAGACGCGGGGACTGCTGAACATCGGTGGCATTGCCAACCTGACGGTGTTGCCCGCAGGGGCCGGGCCGGAAGCCGTGCTGGCCTTCGACACCGGGCCGGGCAACATGGTCTGCGACGCCCTGGCGCGGCATTTCCTGGGCACCCCGTTCGACCCGGACGGGCAGCACGCCGCGCGCGGACGGGTGCTGGAATCGCTGCTGGCCGACCTGCTCGACGACCCGTACTTTGCACAGCCCCCGCCCAAGTCCACCGGCCGCGAGCAGTACACGGCCCGGTACGTCGCCGATCTGATCCAGCGGGGCGAGGCCCTGGGGGCGCATCCCGACGACCTGCTCGCCACGGCGGCGGCGCTGACGGTGCGCACGATCCACCTCGGCTATACGCGCTGGTTTCAGCCCCGATCCCCCCTCGACGTGCTCATCGTCTCCGGCGGCGGCCAGCACAACCGGCTCCTCATGGCCAGGCTGCAAACGGCGTTCGCCCCCATCCCGGTCCGGACAGCCACCGAATATGGTGTTCCTTCCGACGCGAAGGAGGCGCTGTGTTTTGCCGTGCTTGCCCACGAGACGGTCAACGGCGTGCCGACGAACCTGCCCAGCGTCACCGGGGCGCGGGAGGGCACGCTGCTGGGCAAGCTCTGCCTCCCCGCCCTCCGGTAAGTCTCCCCGTCGCATGGACCCCGAAGTCCTCTACCAGCACATCTATCACGGCCAATGGGCCGCCGTGCTGGACGTGCTGCACCGCCACCCTGCCGACCTGGCTGCCGACCCGTTGCTGGCCCACAGCATCGAGACGTTTATGGCGGTCTTCTTCGGTCAACTCGACCAGGCCCCACCGGAAACCCTCGAAACCCTGTTCCTGCTGCATACCGGGCGGTTCTACCAGCTCTCCGAAGGACGGTTTGCCCAACTGATGGCCCAACTGGTGGCCCGCTACGCCCATGCGCCCGACGTGGCCCTGGCCTATGCCCGGCTGTGCCCGGAGGAGCCGTCCTGTGCCCGGCTGATCGAGGCGTATGCCGTGCCCGTCCGGGCGGACGTCCCACACCCGGCGGAGGCAGCGCTGCGCCTGGCAGGTCACCCGGTCGTTGCTGGTCCACAGGCGATCCGCCCCCTGTTCAACTCCCGACAGGAGGTGGACTTCTTCATGGCCGTGCGCGAGGTGTTTGCCACCTACCTGGTCTATCCCAACGTGGCACTGCACAGCGTGATCGACTACGCCCAGGTGCGCCCGCATCTGACCCCTCGCGAAAAAGCCTATTTCTTCCGTGCCCTGCTGGACTGTGTGGTGTTCGACCAGCACGACGGCTACCGCCCCCGGTTCTTCTTTGAACTCGACAGTGCCCTGCACGACGAGGACGAACGCCGGCAGAAAGACCAGGCGAAGGACCGCATCCTGGCCCTGGCGGGCCTGCAACTGTTCCGGCTCCGCAAGCGGCACCGTAACCCGGGCCGGGCCGCGTTCGTAGCCGCACTCAAGGCATTGTTGCCCGCTACCCCTGCGACCTGACAGCGGTTGTTGTATCTTCTCCAGTGATGTGTCGCCGCCTCCGCCATATCCCGCCCGAAGTCCTGGTGTGGACCACCGGGCTGCTGGCACTGGCCCTGACCGACCCACGGGCCGAACCCCTGATCGACCTGTGCCTGCTCAAATGGCTCGGCCTCCCGTGTCCCGGCTGTGGCCTCGGCCATGCGGTGGCGTGGCTGTTGCGCGGGGAATGGACGCTGGCGGTGCAGACGCATCCGCTGGCACCCCTGGCCGTCGGCGTACTCGTTGGACGTATCGTCTCGCTGCTGCGTCCGGTGGGTTTTCCTCCTCCTGCGACTTCCTGATGTTCACTTTCCGATCTCCACATGGCAAAAGTCATCCGCTACCTCCCCGAACTCGAAGGCGATGAGCAGCTCTACATTGCCACCCTGATGAAAGAGATGACCGAGGAGCAGGCCGAGCAGTTCTCCCACGTCTACCGGCAACGCCGGAAAGACCCGACCCTCACGCTCGTCACGGCACTGGCGGGTTTTATCGGGTTCGCGGGCATCCATCGGTTCTTGCTGAACCAGATCGGGATGGGACTGTTGTATTTTTTCACCGCGGGGCTGTGCCTGGTCGGGACGATTGTGGATATGGTCAACTTCAAGTCCCTCACCTACCGGTTCAACCAGCAGCAGGCCCTGGATGTGGCGATGCTCATCAAAGCCGCTATTGCCCCGTCTTCCGAGGGGCCTCGTCGCCTGGGAGAATAGGCGGGAGCCTGTTTCACCACATGCCTTTCCGTATCCGGATATGCGACCACTTGCCTTCTCCTGCGTCCTGCTGATCTGCCTGGCCTGTGCCCTGCCCAACCACCGGGCAACCCCGCCGAGGGATGACCGTCTGGCCCGCATCCAGTTGCCACCGGGCTTTCAGATCAGCCTCTACGCCGACCAGGTGCCCAACGCCCGCTCGCTGGTCCTTACCCCGGGCGGCACCCTCTTCGTGAGCACCCGCAGCGAGGGGGCCGTTTACGCCGTGCGGGACGAAGACGGGGATGGCCGGGGCGAAACCGTCCACACGCTTGCCACCGACCTGAACATGCCCAACGGGGTGGCCTTCCGGAATGGTGCCCTCTACGTGGCCGAGACCACCCGCATCCTGCGCTACGACGGCATTGAGGCCCGCCTGTCCGATCCCCCGGAACCGGTGGTGGTCTACGACCAGTTGCCCGATCATGGGCACCATGGCTGGCGTTACATCGGCTTCGGGCCGGACGACAAGCTCTACGTGTCGGTCGGTGCCCCTTGCAACATCTGCGAGCGGGAAACGCCCTATGCCACCATCCTGCGCATGAACCCGGACGGCACCGGGCAGGAAGTCTTTGCGCACGGCGTCCGCAACAGCGTCGGGTTTGCCTGGCACCCGACGACAGGGGAACTCTGGTTCACCGACAACGGGCGGGACATGCTGGGGGATGATGTGCCGCCGTGTGAACTCAACCGCGCCGTGCAGGCCGGGCAGCATTTCGGCTATCCGTATGTGCATGGCGGCGACATCCTCGACCCGGAATTCGGCACAGGCCGGCGTGCCGCCGATTACACGCCCCCTGCCCAGCGTCTTGGGGCACATGTGGCCCCGCTGGGCATCGCCTTCTACACGGGCACGATGTTCCCCGCCGCCTACCGCCACCAGCTCTTCATCGCCGAGCATGGCTCGTGGAACCGCAGCCAGAAGAGCGGCTACCGCCTCACGCTGGTCACGCTCGACGACACCGGCAAGGCCCTCCGCTACGAGCCGTTTGCTACCGGCTGGCTCCAGGGCGAGGAGAACTGGGGCCGCCCGGTGGACCTGGAGCTGATGCCCGACGGCTCCCTCCTCGTCTCCGACGACCAGTCCGGGGCCATCTACCGCATCACCTATACCGGCTGAACCAGCCTCCTTGCCTCAGATGACACGCCCGTGTCACCCGGAAGCCGTATGCTGGGATGGTCTTTGAAGCAGCGGAAACCCCCATGAGAACCGAGGTGACCTCCCCCCGCCCGCTGGGCAGGGACGAAGACGTTGAGAAAGCCCTGCGTCCGTCCTCGCTTGAGGAGTTTATCGGCCAGCAGCAGATCAAGGATAACCTGCGCGTGTTCATGACGGCGGCGCTGCAACGGGGCGAGGTGCTGGACCACGTGCTGCTTTCGGGGCCGCCGGGCCTGGGCAAGACCACCCTCGGCCACGTCATCGCTGCTGAGATGGGTGCGACGATCAAGA
>CAZLRO010000056.1:0-16875 GCA_964561865.1 uncultured Rhodothermaceae bacterium
CAGGAGGTGGTCATCTCCACCACCAACCGCAACTTCCCCGGACGCATGGGATCGAAACACGCCTCGGTCTACCTGGCCTCCCCGCTCACCGTCGCCGCCTCGGCCCTCCACGGGGCTATCTGCGACCCCCGAGAAGTGCTGGTGTGATAACCTCCGGGCATAGTCGAATTGACTTTAACTGGAATGGCGGATTTTCCCAAGCACCAGCTAACGGCTAACAGCTACTTCCCCCATGAAACCCTTGATTCAGGGCACGGCCTATGTCGTAGGCGATGCCATCGATACCGACCAGATCATCCCAGCCCAGCACCTGGTCTACAGCCTGCGGGTGCCCGAAGAGCGGCGGTTGTACGGGCGTTATGCCCTCAGCGGAGTGCCGGCGGGGCAGCAGGGCTTGCCCTACGGCGAACGCCCGTTCACCGAACCCGATGCGTTCCAGAGTGCCTACACCATCGTGGTTGGTGGCACCAACTTCGGCTGCGGGTCCTCGCGCGAACATGCGCCGTTTGCGCTCCGTGAAGCCGGTTGCGAGGCCGTCGTGGCCGAGAGCTACGCCCGCATCTTCTACCGCAATGCCATCGATGGCGGGTTCCTCGTGCCGTTCGAGACGCCCACCCGGCTTGTAGACCGCATCCGCACCGGAGATCAACTGGAGATCGACACCGCCACCGCCGTGCTGACCAACCACACCACTGGCGAGGTTGTGCTCCTGCGCCCGCTGGGGGAGGTGTCCGAAATCCTGAAGGCCGGGAACGTGTTCGAATACGCCCGCCGCGCCGGACTCATGCCCGCAAAAGGATAAGCCGCATGAAAATCGAGCTTTTTGATACAACCTTGCGCGATGGGACGCAGGGAGAGCATGTGAGCCTCTCGGCGTGGGACAAGCTGCGGGTAGCACGGCGGCTTGATGCCTTCGGGATAGACCTCATCGAGGGGGGATGGCCGGGTTCTAACCCGAAAGACAAGGCGTTTTTTGCGCTGGCGCAAGACGAACCCTGGCAGCACGCCCGCCTCTGTGCCTTTGGTGCGACGCGCCGGGCCGGGTTGCCACCCGAAGCTGACCCCAACCTCGCCGCATTGCTCGAAGCCCATACGCCCGTGGTTTCGCTCTTCGGCAAGAGCTGGACGCTCCACGCCGAAATCGCCCTTGGCATCAGCCTGGACGAGAACCTGGCCCTGATCGGCTCGTCCGTGGGCTACCTCCACACCCAGGGACGGCGGGTGATCTACGACGCCGAACATTTCTTCGACGGCTACAAGGCCGATGAAGCCTATGCCCTCGACACCCTGGCGGTGGCCGCCGAGGCCGGGGCCGACGTGCTGGTGTTGTGCGACACCAACGGCGGGACGCTGCCACACGAGGTGTTTCGGGTCGTGCAGGCCGTCCGCGAGCGGTTCCCGGATCGAAAGCTGGGCATCCACACCCACAACGACGGTGGCTGCGCCGTTGCCAACACCCTGATGGCGGTGCAGGCCGGGGTCCAGCACGTCCAGGGCACCATCGGCGGCATCGGGGAACGGTGTGGCAATGCCGACCTGTGTGCCATTGTGCCCAATCTCCAACTCAAGCTCGGCCATACCTGTGTGCCACCGGACCGGCTGGCAACCCTGACCGAGCTGCTGCATTTCGTGTGGGACGTTGCCAACCTCAACCCGGTGAACAACGCGCCGTATGTGGGCCGGAGTGCCTTCGCCCACAAGGGCGGCATCCACGTCTCAGCAGTGATGAAGGACGCACGGGCCTACGAACACATCTCCCCGGAGCAGGTGGGCAACCGCCGCCGCGTGCTCGTCTCCGACCTCTCCGGGCAGAGCAACATTCGGTACAAGGCGGAGGAACTGGGCGTTGTGCTCGAAGACCAGGCCCAGACCCAGGAAGCCGTCCGGCGGATCAAGGAACTGGAACACCTGGGGTATGCCTTCGAAGGGGCAGAAGCCTCGTTTGAGTTGCTGTTGCGGGCCGTTCGCGGGGAGGAGACCGCGTTTTTCCAGCTCGAACGCCTGCGGGTGCGGAGCGAGAAGGATGCCGCCCCGTTCGACTGTTCGGAGGCCACCCTCGTCCTCACCGTACAGGGGCAGCGGGAGCTGGTGGCTGCCGAGGGCAACGGCCCGGTGGATGCCCTGTCGCGGGCGCTGCGGAAAGGGCTGCTGGCCTTCTACCCGCACCTGGCCGCCGTGCGCCTCTCCGACTACAAGGTGCGCGTGCTCACCCCCGAACACGGTACCGCCGCCTCCGTCCGCGTCCTGGTCGAGCACCAGACGGGGGAGGAAGGACAGGAACGCTGGCATACCGTCGGGGTCTCGACCAACATCCTGGAAGCCAGTTGGCAGGCCCTGGCCGACGGGGTGCGGTACTACCTGCTGCGCACCGGGACCGGGCAGGCCCCCCAGCCTGCCGCTGCCTCCCTGGTTGCCTGAGTGCTCCGGGTCGCCGTTCAACCGGTATTAAGCCCCTGGAATCCTGGGCAAAACCTATATCAAACACCTGGGAGTACGTTTGGCGCAGACGGAATTATGAAGAAAAGCGCTTCCTAAACAATTTCAGGAAACTGGAAGCGTTTTCGGTTATTTGTGGAGGTTGAAAGTCTAGGAAATTCTAAATAAGTTAGGCATATTGCTTAAACAACGTTCGCAATCGACATGCGGCACAAGAAGACCAGCAACGCCTGGGCCAGCGGTTCCCGCCGAACTGTCCGGTGCCTTCGCAGGGCCGCTACGCGAACGTCCCTTCGAATTATTACCTGAACGGGAAAACGGGCTTCCTCCAGTTTGCAGCCAGACGACACACAGCCACCGGGCCACAGTGAAGCGGTAAGCGAGGGAGCCAGCGGCTCCCAAGCCCTTTCTCACCATGTCGCCCGATGCGTGTCCGCAAACCGAGCAGACGCTCTACGACCCTGTGTTTGAGCACGATGCCTGCGGGGTAGGGCTGGTCTGCCGCCTCGATGCCACTCCCGACCCTGCGGTCGTCCGGGATGCCCTGTCGCTACTGCGCCGCCTGGGGCACCGGGCCGGTCATGGCTGCGACCCGGAGACCGGCGACGGGGCGGGCATCCTCCTGCAACTCCCGGATGCGTTCCTGCGTGAAGCCTTCGGCCCGTCCCTGCCACAACCGGGGGACTATGGCGTCGGCATGGTGTTCCTGCCGCTGGAGGCTGCGGCGTGCAACGACTGCCAGGACATCTTCTCGGCTGCCTTGACGGCGCGTGGCCTGAAAGTGTTGGGCTGGCGCCCGGTGACAGTGCAGCCGGAAGCCATCGGCCCGGTGGCCCGCGACCGGATGCCGGGTATCTGGCAGGTGCTCGTCGGACGGGGGGACGCGGTGGAACCCGATCGCTTCGAACAAACCCTGTATGTGGCCCGCCGGGCTTGTGAGAAAGCCCTGGGAGAACGCTACCCGGCATTCTACGTCGCCAGCCTCTCCAGCCGTACCCTCGTCTACAAGGGCATGCTGACGGTGGACCAGGTGCCCGCCTTTTTCCCGGAGTTACAACACCCGTCCCTGGCAAGTGCGGTAGCGATGGTGCATTCCCGGTTTAGCACCAACACCTTCCCGCGCTGGTCGCTGGCGCAGCCATTCCGCTACCTGTGCCACAATGGCGAGATCAACACCCTGCGGGGCAACATCCACTGGATGAAGGCCCGCGAGCCGATGCTGCGCAGCACCCGGCTGGGTGCTGACCTCGACACCGTCCTGCCGGTGCTCAACACCTCCGGCAGCGACTCGCAGATGCTGGACAATGCCCTGGAACTGCTCTGCCAGGGCGGACGGTCGCTGCCCCATGCGATGATGATGCTCCTGCCTTCGGCGTGGGAACACCACCGGGAGATGCGCGAGGAAGTGCGGGCGTTTTACGAGTACCACAGCAGCCTCATGGAACCCTGGGATGGCCCGGCAGCGGTGCCCTTCACCGACGGGCGGTATGTGGGGGCGATGCTGGACCGCAACGGCCTGCGCCCGGCCCGGTATACCCTCACCCGCGACGGACGCCTGATCCTGGGGTCCGAGGCGGGGCTGCTCCCGGTGGCTGCTGCCGAGGTCGTGGAGGCCGGGCGGCTCCAGCCGGGGCGGATGCTGCTCGTGGACCTGGCCGAGAAACGGCTCGTCCCCGCCGAAGAGCTGCTGGAGACGCTGAGCCGTCGCCAGCCGTACCGCGTGTGGCTCCACCAGGAGATGCCGACCCTGCATACGCTGCCAGCGGCAACCCTGCCCCCGGTGCCTGTTGGCGAGGATTTGCACCGCGCCCAGCGCCTGTTTGGCTACACCACCGAAGACCTCCGGATGATCCTCTCCCCTATGGTCGAAGGGGGAGAAGAAGCCTCCGGCTCGATGGGCGACGACACCCCGCTCGCGGTGCTCTCCGACCAGCCCCGGCTGCTGTACGACTATTTCCGGCAGCTCTTTGCCCAGGTCACGAACCCTCCGCTCGACGCGATCCGCGAAGCGCTCGTCACCTCGCTTGCCACCTACCTGGGGCCGGAGCGCAACCTGCTGGAGGAGTCGCCCGCCCATGCCCACCAGTTGCGGCTGGACCAGCCCGTGCTCACCGACGAAGACCTGGCGCGGATCATGGCCCAGTGCGACGACCAGCTTCGCCCTGTACGGCTCTCCCTGCTTTTCACACCAGGAGACGATGGAGGCCTTGCCTTACAGGAAGCCGTGGATACCCTGTGCAGGCAGGCTGCCGCAGTAGTATCTGCTGGGGCTGCCCTCCTGATCCTGTCCGACCGGGACGCCGACGCCGACCGCTTGCCTATCCCGGCCCTGCTGGCAACGGCGGCAGTCCACCACCACCTCATTCGCACTGGGCAACGGATGCAGTGCGGGCTGATCGTAGAGACCGGTGAGGCCCGTGAAGTTCACCACTGCTGCCTGCTGCTGGGCTATGGGGCCGGGGCTGTCAATCCGTACCTGGCCCTGGCGACAGTACGCTCGATGGTCGCCCACGGCCAGGTGCAAGTCGAAAACGCAGCGGAGGCCGTGGCGAACTACCTGAAGGCGTTGGGCAAAGGCATCCTGAAGGTGATGTCCAAGATGGGCATCTCCACCCTCCAGAGCTACCGAGGGGCGCAGATGTTCGAAGCCGTCGGGCTGCGGAAGACCTTCGTGGACGCCCACTTCACCGGCACGGTCTCGCGCCTGGAAGGCATAGCCTGGGATGAGGTGGCACTGGAGGGTCGGATGCGGCACGAACGGGCCTGGGGGCCTGCGGCGGCCATCCTGTCCGACCTGCCCGTCGGAGGGCGGTACCAGTGGCGGCGCGACGGCGAGCACCATCAGTTCAACCCCCATACCCTCTATACCTTGCGCCATGCCGTACGGGAAGGGGAGGCCGAATCCTACGAGGCGTTTGCCCGGCAGGTCAACGACCAGGCCCGACGCCTGGGCACCCTGCGGGGGTTACTGGAATTCGTCGAAGACCCGGCACAGGCGGTGCCGCTGGCAGAGGTGGAACCCTGGACAGAGATCGTCCGGCGGTTCAAGACCGGAGCGATGTCCTACGGGTCGATCAGCGAGGAGGCCCACGAGACGCTGGCCCTCGCCATGAATGCGCTCGGCGGGAAGAGCAATACGGGCGAAGGCGGGGAGCCCCCCGAACGCTACGACCGGAACAGCCCCCGCCGCAGCCGGATCAAGCAGGTGGCCTCCGGGCGGTTCGGGGTGACCATTGCCTACCTTGCCAGTGCCGACGAGATCCAGATCAAGATCGCACAAGGGGCCAAGCCCGGAGAGGGGGGGCAGCTCCCCGGCCACAAGGTCTATCCCTGGATCGCCCGCACCCGCCATTCGACTCCTTGGGTCGGGCTGATCTCCCCGCCGCCGCATCACGACATCTACTCCATCGAGGACCTGGCCCAGCTCATCTTCGACCTGCGCCAGTCCAACCCGCAAGCCCGTATCAGCGTCAAGCTGGTCTCCGGCACCGGGGTGGGCACCGTGGCCGCAGGCATCGCCAAGGGCAAGGCCGACGTGGTGCTCATCAGCGGGCACGACGGCGGCACCGGGGCCTCGCCCCAGACCTCCATCGCCCACGCGGGACTGCCCTGGGAGCTGGGCCTGGCCGAAACCCACCAGACCCTCCGGATGAACGGCCTGCGCCAGCGCATCCGCGTAGAGGTGGACGGCCAGCTCAAGACCGGGCGCGACGTGGCGGTGGCCGCACTACTGGGGGCCGACGAGTTCGGCTTTTCCACGGCTCCACTCGTGGCCCTGGGGTGCGTCATGATGCGCAAGTGCCACCTCAACACCTGTCCGGTAGGCATTGCCACGCAGAACCCTGACCTGCGGCGGCAGTTCAGCGGCACGCCAGAACACGTCATCAACTATTTCCACTTCGTCGCCGAAGAGCTGCGCGGGATCATGGCTCGGCTGGGCTTCCGCACCCTCGACGAGATGACCGGGCGCACCGATCGGCTCCGCCAGCGCCCCGACATCTCCCACTGGAAAGCCCGGCACCTGGACCTGGCCCCGCTCCTGGGCCGTCCCGCCGTCCCGGCCCTGGTTGCCCGGTTCGACCATGCCGTCGAGACGGCAGTGCCCGCCCCGGAACAGCTCCTCGACATGCTTCTGATTGAGCAGGCCCAGCCAGCGCTGGAACACCGGCAGCCCGTTCAGATAGCGTGTGTCGTGCAGAACACCGACCGGGCGTTCGGCACCCGGCTCAGCCATGCCATCACGCAGCGCTGTGGTTCCCACCCGCTGCCGGAGGACGCCCTTCTGGTGAAGGCTGTCGGGGAGGCCGGACAGAGCTTTGGGGCGTTTGGGGCGGCGGGCCTCACGCTGCATCTCGAAGGGGTCGCCAACGACCATGTCGGGAAAGGGCTGTCGGGTGCCCGGCTGGTGGTGGTGCCGCCCGCCGACAATGCGGTCCCGTCGCCACTACTTCTGGGCAACGTGGCCCTGTACGGGGCGACCTCCGGCGAACTCTACGCGCGGGGCCGGGCCGGCGAGCGCTTCGCCGTGCGCAACAGCGGGGCCAACGCGGTGGTCGAAGGAGTGGGCGATCACGGGTGCGAATACATGACCGGGGGGCGGGTGGTGGTGCTGGGACCGACAGGCCGGAACTTCGCCGCCGGGATGAGCGGGGGCATCGCCTACGTTTTCGATCCTGAGCAGGCACTGATGGGACGGCACCGGTGCAACACCGCGATGGTGGAGGTCCGACCCGTCACGGAAGCCGCCGACGTGGAGGAACTGCTGGCGCTGATCGTCCGGCACCATGCCTGCACCGGCAGTGCCATCGCCCGCTGGGTGCTCGACCACCCGGAAGCCGCCTGTGCCCAGTTCGTGCAGGTGCTGCCGCATGAATACCGTCTGGCCCGCCTGCGGGCTCACACAGAGGTCGTCGCCACCCGCACCCACCTGGCTGCCTGATTCACCCGACCACATGGCTGCACCCATGGGAAAATCGACCGGATTCATCGAGTTCCCCCGCCAGGAAGCTGCACGGCGCCCTGTGGCCGAGCGCATCCACGACCATGCCCCGGTGACCCTGCCGTTCACCGATGCGGAAACGGAACTCCAGGCCGCCCGGTGCATGGACTGCGGGGTGCCGTTCTGCACGGCGGGTTGCCCGCTCGGCAACCACATCCCCGAATGGAACCACCTCCTCTACCAGGGACGATGGCGCGAGGCGTGGGGCCGGCTGCGGGCGACGAACAACTTCCCGGAGTTCACCGGGCGGATCTGCCCGGCCCCTTGCGAGTCGGCGTGTGTGCTGGATCTGCTAGGCGCTCCGGTCACGATCGAACACATCGAAGAAGCACTGTCCGAACGGGCCTGGCAGTCGGGATGGATCGTGCCCACCCCGCCTGCACGGCGCACGGGCAAGACGGTGGCGGTGGTCGGCTCCGGACCGGCTGGCTTGGCCTGCGCCGACCAGCTCAACCGTGTCGGACATGTGGTAACGGTCTATGAGCGGGATGAGGTGCCGGGGGGGTTGCTGCGGTTCGGCATCCCGGATTTCAAGCTGGACAAGGCTGTCGTCGCCCGCCGTATTGCACTCATGGAGGCGGAAGGCGTCCAGTTTGTCACCTCGGCTCATGTGGGGCAGAACGTCCCGCTGGCCTCGTTACGGGACTACGATGCCCTGGTACTTTGTGTTGGGGCTACGTGCCCCCGCGACCTGCCGTTGCCAGGGCGAGACCTCGAAGGCATTCACCTGGCCGGAGCCTACCTCAGCCAGCACAACCGCCGGGTCGCTGGGTTGCCCGTGCCGGACCCTCCGATCCTGGCGACAGGGCGGCACGTGCTGGTCATCGGAGGAGGCGATACGGCCAGCGATTGCATCGGCACGGCCCGGCGGCAGGGGGCCGCCTCCATCACCCAGCTCGACAGGCTGCCACAGGCTCCTGCAACCCGCCCGGCCCATCAACCCTGGCCGCTCGTCCCGATGGTGCTATCGTGGTCTACCTCCCAGGAAGAAGGGGTCGAGCGTAACTGGCAGGTATTCTCGCAGATGTTCATCGGGGCAGGGGGGTGCGTTGCCGGGCTGGAGACGATCCAGGTAGAACCCCGCCTGGAGGCCGACGGGCAGTGGCGTTACCAGTGCCTCCCTGGAACGGAACGGGTCTGGGAAGCTGACCTGATCCTGATCGCCGCCGGGTATGTAGGGCCGGAGCCGGACGGCCTACTGGCCCAGTTAGGACTGACGATAAGCGCGGGTGGCATCGACACGGTCGCTCCGTTTCAGACGGCCTTGCCGGGCGTGTTCGTGGCCGGGGATGCCCGGCGTGGGGCGTCCCTGGTCGTCACCGCCATTGCCGAAGGCCGCCAGGCCGCACACGAGGTGGATGCCTGGCTCGAAGGACGGCGCCTCCTGCCGGTGATCGGCGCGGGCGACCTGCCGCGTGCCCGCCGCTATGCTTGAAGAAATCTCGCAGCGCAACAGGCAGCCCGGGTAGCGTTGTAGATTGGAAGTCGAAACAAAGACCGCTGGCACCTATTCGGCCAGTGCCCGCTTCCTGTCGTCTGCACATAACCGGGTTGAGACCAGCCGATTTGACAAGCCTCCACAAGCATACTCTAATCCCGACACGGGTCACTGCCTGGGGACCTGCCTCGCTCTCGAACCTGGGGCCAGGCTTCGACACGCTGGGCCTGTGTGTGCAGGGGCTGGGCGATGTCGTCGAGGCCTGGTGGGCGGACACGCCGGGGGTGACGGTGCAGCAGGCAGGGGAAGGCGTGGACTGTACCTTGCCGCTGGCACCGGGCCGCAATACTGCTGCGGTCGCCGCCGGGGCGGTGCTGAGGCAGGCCGGGGTCACGCGCGGCATCGGGCTGCGCATCTGCAAGGGCATCCCGCCAGGGTCGGGCCTGGGCAGTTCCTCGGCCAGTGCCGTAGCAGGGGCCTGGGCTGCGAACCTGTTGCTGGAAACGCCGCTCGACAAAAATGCCCTGGTGGCGGCGGTGCTGGAAGGCGAAGCCGTGGCCTCCGGCAGTACACACGGCGACAACGTGTTGCCTGCGCTTTTGGGTGGACTCGTACTCGTCTCGGCCACCGAGCCGACCCGCTACCGCGCCTTGCCCCTGCCTCGATCCCTGCACCTGGCCCTGGCCCTGCCAGCGGTGGAGGTGCTCACCCAGGCGGCCCGCGCGATCCTGCCCGCCACCGTCCCCTTGCGTGAGGCCGTACACAATGCTTCGGAGCTAGCGTTCATGGTGGCGGCGTTCCTGCGGGGCGACTGGGAGGAGGTGGGGCGGCGCATCATGGCCGACCACCTGGTAGAGCCGGTGCGGGCCACACTCGTACCGTGCTACGAAGTGGTGCGCCAGGCTGCGCTGGAGGCCGGGGCGCTCGGCTGTGCCCTGAGCGGGTCCGGCCCAGCCCTGTTCGCACTCACCGAGGGGCCAGCCCAGGCCCGGACGGTGGCCGACGCGATGGGCGCTGCCAGCCGCCGGGCCGGGATCGCCGCACAGACCTGGGCCACAGAGGTAGACCTCCAGGGCGCACGCCGTCTCTAACCCGGCCAGAACATGCGGTATCGCAGCACACGAGGGGGCGACACGGTTTCCTTTCGGGAGGCCCTGCTCACTGGGCTGGCCCCGGATGGCGGCTTGTACCTCCCGGTTGAAATACCGTTATTGGAATCCAAAAACTGGGCAGAAGGAGAGATCAGTGCGGAAGACCTGGCCGCCTTGCTCACCGAGGCGCTGAACTTCCCCGTACCGCTGGTATCCTTGCAGGGCGGTGGTTGGGACGGAATCTACGTGCTGGAACTGTTTCACGGCCCGACGCTCTCGTTCAAGGATTTCGGGGCGCGGACGATGGCCCGCCTCATGGCCTATTTTCTCGATGGCGGCCCCCTCACTATTCTGGTGGCGACCTCCGGCGACACCGGCAGCGCCGTCGCCGACGGGTTCGCCGGGCTGCCGGGCCTGCGTGTCGTACTGCTCTATCCGAAAGGGCTGGTCAGTCCCACCCAGGAACGGCAACTCATCGTGGCCCGTCCGGGCGTGCAGGCCCTGGCCGTCGAAGGGACGTTCGACGACTGCCAGCGCCTCGTCAAGGCGGCCTTCCACGACACGACCCTGGTGGGCGTGCGCCTCTCCTCGGCCAACTCAATCAACATCGGGCGGCTGCTGCCCCAGATGCTGTATTACCACGAAGCGGTCACGCAGGGAGGATTTTCTGCTATCAACTTCTGCGTACCCAGCGGCAACCTCGGCAACCTGACCGCCGGGGTGCTGGCCTGGCGGGCCGGGCTGCCTGTGCGGCGGTTTATCGCTGCCCACAATGCCAATACCTTCTTCCCGAACTTCTTGGCGGGGCTGCCCGCTGTCTTCGGACCTACCATCTCCACCCGGTCCAACGCCATGGACGTGGGCGCCCCCAGCAACTTCGAACGCTTGCAACACCTGGTACCCGCTACTGCCTTTCAGGATACGTTCTGGGGCATGTCGGTAGACGATGCCACGACGCTGGCGACGATGCAGGCTGTCTATACCGAGGCAGGCTACCTCGCCGACCCGCATACCGCCGTCGGGCTGGCGGCGGCACAACAGTACCGAGCGGCCACCGGCGACCACACCCCACTCGTGGTGCTCGCCACCGCCCATCCAGCCAAGTTTCCAGAGGTCGTCCAGGAAGCCCTCGGCCTGGTGCCAGAAATGCCGACGCGCTTGGCTCAGCTCTGGAATGAGCCAGTACAGGTGGAAACCATCTCCCCGACTTCCGAAGCCCTTCGTCCATATCTACTCCGGTAAGGCCGTCGAATAATATAGTCAAATTGACTATATATCTATTTCGACAAAGATCATCCGTGTCCTGTTGACGCTGTCATAGATCATGCGGACGGAGCTTCGCAAAATCAAGGTCGCACCCGAACACCTACCTTACACCGGCCGCTCGCATGGCTCATCCTGACGCTTATTTCAGCAGGAACCGGGCTTCCACGTCGGCGAGCTTGCGGAGGCGCCCTTCATGCCGCCCGCTCTCGAACGGGGTCTCCAGGAACACCCGCAGCACCCGCTTGCAGACCTCTATGCCGAGGCTACGGCTGCCGAGGGTGAGGACGTTGGCGTGGTTGTGGGCGCGGGCGTTCCAGGCGGTGAACTCGTTGTAGGCACAGGCCGCCCGGATGCCGGGCACCTTGTTGCAGACCATCGCCGAGCCGAGGCCCGCCCCGTCGATCATCACGCCGAAGGCGGCCTTCCCGCTGCGGACGGCATGGGCGACGGCGTAGGCGAAATCCGGGTAGTCGCACGGCTCCTCGCGGTGGGTTCCTACGTCCAGCACCGTCCAGCCCAGCGCCGGGAGGTCAGCGGCCAGGGTCTGCTTGTACGCGAACCCGCCGTGGTCGCTGCCCAGGGCTACCACCTGCGGGGCTGGAGGAGATGCAGGTGCTTCGGGCGCGGCCCCGGAGTCCGGAGCGGCCGGGACCAGCGCCACGCCCTTCGCCCGTGCGGTATCCTGGGCCAGGGGCGTCACAAGGGCCTCCGGCGGGAGGACCAGGCGCATCTGGCCCGACCGGACGGCCTGGAGGATGGTCTCTTCGGTGATGAGGGCGCGGCGTGCCATGCCCGCAAGCTACTACTGAAACCGGAAAACTGAAAGCCACCTGTGCGATATCAATGCGGGGAGCACTGGTGAGAAAGCCAAATAGCCTCCTCGCGGTGAGACGGGCAGGAAGGCCAGTTGACAAAAAAAGGCCCTGGCCGTACCGAATTGCACGGCCAGGGCCTTGAAGATGCGCTGTGTAAGGTTTACATCGGGCGGATGGGGATTACCACACGGGTCTTATCCCAGAGGATGAGCAAGTCCGCGCCGCCGGTGGCCTTGTCCAGTTTGAAGGTGAACGCCTCGTGCGTCTCGGCTCCGGCCGTGGCCGGTACATCCACCCGGAAGACATCGGTGTCCTGCTTGTAGTCGTAGGCCCCCCAGAGGCCCAGCGTCCGATTGACGATGATCGTCCACTGGTTCTGGTTGGGAATCGCAAAGAGGGAATACGTGCCCGGATTGAGGTGTTTCCCGGCGACCATCACTGGCTTGGTGACCGTGAGTTCGGTGGCCTCATTGGCCCCCAGCCGCCACACCTGGCCGTAGGGCACCAGTTCCCCAAACACGACCCGGTCCCGCTTGCGGGGCGACCCGTAGACCACCTTCACGTAGGTGCCGTTGTCCGTGGTGATCTGGGCGAGAGACAGGGGGCTGGGGCGGGCTTCCGGAGCAGGCACGGCCTGGGCACGCGCCTCCAGCCCCAGCACAAACAGGGCCATCGTCAGCAGGGAAAAAGAGCGAAGAAACAGTCGCATGATGCTTTCACAGGTTGAGGTTGAGGAGGTCGGCGGATTATAGTCGGTCTCAGGGAGATGGGTTTCCAGCGGCCGGGGAGTGGGGCTGTACGCGGATGTTTTCGAGCAGAATCTCGGAGAGCGGTTGCAAGCCTCCGGCAGCCCGCACGGCGTCGTACAGCTCCAGGTTGTGCAGGCCGAGGGTGTCGGCGGTGTAGTTGCGGTAGTCGGCGAAGCGCACCCCGGCCACGGTGCGGACGTTGAACGCCTCGCGGAAGCGGGAGCCGGTCTCCTCGGTGTGGTAGTAGTAGGCGAGATAGTCCATCGTGAAATGCTGCCGGTGGATCCAGTAGATAAACCGGTCTTCCCAGTCTCGCCCGCCGCCTTCGGGCTGGAACGTGACCTCCAGTTCGAAGTAGGGTTCCCCGTCGATTTCGGCTGTGCCGAGGGTGCGTTTCCGCACCGCCGGGTCGCCCAGGTTGTAGGGCAGCAGCGCGAAATACACCACCGAGTTCAGGGCCCGCTCGACGCTGCGGGTCTGGGCACTGTCCAGCGGCACCGGCTGGCCGTGGACGCGGCGGTAAAGGCTGTCGTTCGAGAGCACCTCGTGGACAGCGCCGGTCGTGTCGGTGTAGGTCCGTTCATAGCGGAACAGCCCACCGTTGCGGGTGACGGTGAAATGCTTGCCACGGAAGTCGAACGCGACGGTGGCATGGTCCAGCACATCCCCTCCGTGAACGGCGATAGCACGGGCGAGGATGGCCTGTGGGTCGGGGGAGGGCTGGCAGGATAGCAGCAGGGACAAGGCGGGTAGCAGGCAGGCGGGGCGCATGGAGGCACGGGCATGTGGAAGTCGGGAGATGCGTGTCCGAACCCGGTGCTGCATTACGCTGCGTCACAGCGGGAGGGCACGGTTGATGCGGCGCGTCAGCCCGAACCGCCACCACAGCAGCAGCAGGAACGCCAGATACACCAGCAGGATACCCAGCACGACGAAATATCCTTCGAGGGCACCGTTGTACCGGGTGAAGGGCAGGTTGATCGCCAGCAGCAAGGGGAAGCCGAGGGCCAGGGCAATGCCGCTGCTCAGGGCCAGGTCCTGTGCGACGGGCGTTGAGAAGGTCGGGTCGGTCACGCGGACGAGGGCCAGCCCGGAGCTGAGCGTCCCGGTCATCTCGCCATAGATGCCGGCGAACCGCTCGAAGTGGTGGTCTTCAAACACACGCTCGCACACCCACCGAATGCTGAACAGGGTCATCAGCGTACACAAGATGGACATCACCAGGATAGAGGCCAGGTAGTTCCAGGCCACCGTCAGGCTGATCGCCATGACCGAGGCCGCGATCATCAGGTCCACGAGCAGGCCGACGCCCCGGTGCAACATGCCGGGGTCGAGGACGGCACCGGCCTTCCGGGCGTGCAGGACGTGGCGCACAGCCTGGGCCAGCAGGTTGCCTACAATGAAGTGGAACGACCAGAGGATGGGGATCTCTTTTGCTGCGCCGAGGCGTTCCAGTCCCAGGGCCATCGCCGTACACAGGCCCCAGGTGAGCAGGTAGACCGCGCCGATCAGGGCCAGGTGGAACGTGAGGGGTTCGATGGCGGCGGTGGAGAGGGTCAGGTGTGCACCCACCGGCGGCGCGTCGCGGACGATGCCTGTCCGGACCTCGGCGGAGAGCAGGTCGGTGCGCTTCACCTGGGTCGTCAGCCCGTTGCGAATGCCCCGGTTGACGAGAGGGATGCCAGTAAAATATGCCGCGGCATAGCCCAGGGCGGCCAGCATGAGGCCCACCGAGGCCGCTTCGGTGAACCCGTAGGCCACCCAGGACTGGCCGATGGACAGGGCGATGCCCGGCCCCATCGCAAAGCCGAGCGGCAGCAGCATCCCCGCTGCCGGATGGTGCGCCCGGTCGAGGAAATAATAGATGCCCAATGCGAGGACAAGGCCCAGCAGCGCCTGCAACAGCATCGAGAAGACCTGGATGAACCCCAGGTGCAGGGCACCCCGGGAAGGACGCCCGCCCGCCCCCTGCAACCCGACCCCGATGAACGTCAGGGCAAGGAGGTGGTAGACGTAGAAGCCCATGCGCTCGGTCGAGAAAGGCAGCAGATGCAGCACCTCCGGTCCCAGGGCCAGGCCCAGCGCCCCGGCAATCAGGTTGTTGGGGATGAGAAACTGCTGGAAGAAGGTTCCATACCGGCGCAGCAGCGTCGCCGCCAGCAGCAGGGCGCACAGCACCGACAGGTCCAGGACCACATCGCCCAGAGAAACCGGGGCCGTCCAGAAGTTCATGCAGGCGGGGAATGGGGAGGGGGAAGGAGAGCCAGGTGGGGAGCCAGCCGCTGGAGGGTGTCTTCCCAGCCCAGGGCGCTGCCGCCGAACCGGAAAGCCAGTTGCACCATGCGGTCGTCCAGGGTCAGTTGCAGCTTGAAGTTACGCTCAATTCCTGTGTACTGGATCGTTTCGAGGCCGATGGTCTGTGTCCCCTCTAGGCTGGTGAGGCGCACGGCGTCGGGGAACAGGGTGGCCTCGGCGACGCCACAGGGTCGGAGGTGGGGGAACTGCCGCTCTTCGTGGACCTCCACCCGGTGGGAAAACAGTGCCCCGTCGCTGTGCGTCTCGAGGGGCAGGACACGGATACGGTCGTAGAGGTCGCCTGTCAGGTAGGATTCGCCGGTGCGTTCGTCATGCAGGGTACTATCAGGCCGCATCCGCCAGCGGATCGTCCCGGCCCGGTTGTCCACGCCCGTTCCGTCGGGGGTGTGCAAGGCGTCGAAGGCACCGGTGTCAGGATCCCGGTAGAGCAGGCGGTGGAGGCCCGCCGCAGGCCGCCACGCCCGGCGGGGGCGCACCGCCTCCGGCACCCGGTTCTCGTCGAAGTCCAGGGGGGCCTGCAACTGCCGCAGGGCTTCTGCAAACGGGGTTCCGGCGGCGAATTGCAAGGGGGGCAGCACCTCTATCCGGAGCCGGGCCGGGCGCGGGTAGTCGGCCCAGCGCGGCCAGGCCACATACGAACCGTGTGTGCGGATGGGATAGACCGGCACGCCTGCCCGTGCGAACAGCTTGGCCGTGGCTTCGATCCAGGGCAGCGGGCGTCCGGCCCACCGGCGACCGCCTTCAGGATAGATCAGGATGCGGCGGCCCTGCTCCAGGAGTCGGTAGAGGGCGCGGATCAGGTGGGGTTCGGGCACGCGCTTGCGGGTGGGCAGGAGGCCCAGCCCCCGGAACGCCCAGGCCACCAGCCCCTTGCGCATGAACTCCTGCGTGAGCACGCCCGCCGTGGCATCGGATTGGAACAGGCGATTGACAAACAGTGTGTCTTGGGCGGCGATTCGATAATCGCAGGCGAGGGCCGCACCGAGGAAACAGAAATCGCATTCCCCTTGAAGCACCGAAATGACAAAACTGTCGATCTTACGGACGCTCTCAACAAAGTGTTTGATCGCGTTTTCCTGCTTGGCAGCGGCGGCATGGGTCAGCGCTGCCGCCCATGAGGAACCCGATCTCGTCCGATCGTCGTAGACATGATTCCAGAATTCGTCGAGGCTGGCTGGCGAAAAACTGGCAGGCGCACCGGTGATTAGGAGAACCCTCTTCGAGCCGCAACGATCGCCCGCGAAGAACTCCCACAAGCGTTGGGCTTCGTCAAGGTTAATGACGTCTTCCGGGGCGTGAGGCCCAAATCTTAAGAACGCGAACTCGCCGCGATCCTCTACTGCGAACAACCGCGTCCTGCGAGGTTCGTCTGCGAGAGATGGTCCATGCATGGGGCGACCTTGCCGAGTAGTCAACAACGTTCCAGAGCGTCCTTCCCCAACAACTCCGCCACTGCCTGCAATGACTCCAACGCGTCCTTTCCTTCCGCTTCGACCAGCAACACGGTACCCTGGGGCGCATCGAGCAACAGCAGATCCAAGACGCTGCCGGCATGGGCGCATTGGCTGCCTTTCCAAACGCAGACTTTCGCTTGGTGCCTGCGCACGGCGCCCGAAATGGCCGAGCAGGCCCGCATATGAAGCCCTTGTGTCACACCAACCTTGACCCATCGAGTTACCGCCCTTGAAGACGGTCGCGTCCGTACAGAGTCTGCGTACTCTTCGTTCGGCATGCCGTTCATCTCCCACCTCCGAATGTGCTGCTC
>CAZLRO010000057.1:0-16761 GCA_964561865.1 uncultured Rhodothermaceae bacterium
CCTCTGGAGCGGCTTCTACCGTGTCGTCGCGCCCGATCTGCTCCGGGTCGGCCCCTACCAGGGCACGCTGGGATGCCTCGAAATCCGCTTCGGCAAGGGCGTGTGCGGGACGTCCGCCGCGGAGCGCCGCACGGTCATCGTGCCGGACGTGCACGCGTTCCCGGGGCACATCACCTGCGACGGGCGCTCTCGCTCCGAGATCGTCGTCCCGATCCTGACCCCTGGCGGCGACCTCCTGGGGGTGCTCGATGTGGATTCAGACCTGCCTGCGGCCTTCGATGAGACCGACCAGCAGTACCTGGAACACCTCTGCGCTGGCCTGGGTATCCGGTTCGCCCAGACCCCCCTCCGCTGAAGCGGCCCTGCCCATTCCCGACCAGTACCGTGCTCATCCGTACCGTGCGTATGACCTTCCGGCCCGATGCGGTGGAGGCGTTTCTGTGCATCTTCGATGCCTCGGCCCCCCAGATTCGTGCCTTTCCGGGCTGCCTGTTCCTCGAACTCTGGCAGGACCTGGCCCATCCGCACCTCCTGACCACCCACAGCCACTGGGAGGACGCCGCCGCCCTTGAACACTACCGGCAGAGTCCCCTCTTCATCGCTACCTGGGCCGAGACGAAGCGTCTGTTTGCCGCTCCGCCCCAGGCACACAGCCACCACTGTTGCCGTACCGAAGCCCAGATCGGCGGCAGGATTTAGTTCGGCAGGCGGTAGCCGATACCAGTGGTGACCCGGATGCCTCTGCGCTTCCCTTGTGCGTGCTTTTCCCTGAACCGCGCCATGCTCGGCACCTACCCCAAGACTCCTGCCCTCCGTACCGCCCAGGGCTTTTCGCTAGAGGTACGCTTCCCCCCGTTGCCTCGTACGGTGGCGGACGTTTCGATGCTGATCGCGCAACAGACCGACGTACCAGATACCCCCCGCCTGGTACACATTGTGAATACTGACCCGGTGATGGCTGCCGCCGTGCTGCGCCGCATCAACTCGGCCTACTTCGGAGTTCGGCACCCCATCGGAGACCTCCAGAAAGCCGTCTTCCTGCTGGGGTTCCTCGATGTCTGCAACGTGGTGCTGATGTCGGCGATGTTCAAGCTGACGGAAATCCTCAAGTCGAAGCGCCAGCTTAAACTCTTCGAGCAGTTGATGCAATTCAGCGTGGGGTCGGCGCGGTTTGCCCAGGAGCTGGCCGAGTCGCTGCGCCTGCCGATGAAGGAAATTGCCTTCACGATGGGCTTGCTCCATTCGGTAGGGCGGCTGGTGCTGCTCTACAACCGCCCGAACGACTACGAAGCCCTGTGGTCGAGCGCGGACGCCGTAGCCAGCGAGCATCCGGCCGTAGCGGCACCGCACCAGGGCGCGTTCCCGACCGCCGAGGCCGAACGGGGGGTCTTCGGCACAGACCATACCGAGTTGGGGGAACGGGCAGCCACCTTCTGGAAGCTCCCGGAAGACATCAGGCAAGTCATCCGCCACTACCTGATGCCCGGCCACCTGCCGGAAGGCCCGCTGCGCACCCTCGCCCTGACCGTAGCCGTGAGCGCCTCGGCCACCGAGCAGTTGTGCCTGCCCCGCTCCGAGGGCAAGCTCCGGTTCGAAGCCAAGACCGCCCTGCGCATCCTCAGCCGCACCGCCAACATCTCTTCCGACAATCTGATCAACCTCATCCTCAGCAAGCAGTACGAGGTAACGAGCTACATGCAGTCGATGGTCATGCTGTAGGTCTGCGGTCAGTTCACCATAGCGGTATCGACGGGCGCGGCGGTGGTGTCCGGTGGCGGGGCTGCCGAACCGGTTGCGGCGGACTGGGCCTGTAACACCCGCACATAGTAGGGCGGCACCACCTGGTAGCGGCTCTGGTCTACGGCGACCGCCTGTCCGCCCCGTGCCTGCTGCAACACCGCCTGGTACCGGTCTGCGATCTGCTGGTGTTCCGAGAGCATGGCCCCGAAGGCATTGCTAAGGTCCCGGTAGCTTGCTCCTGCCGCAGGGTGCCCCCCCGCCTCATGGTCACGCACGAGGGCTTCATGGGCCTGGAGGGTGGCCTCAAACGCAGCCACCTGGGGGGCCAGTGCCGGGTTCGCTGCCGCCTGCTGCTGCAACCCGATGAAGTCGTTGCGGGCCTGGTCCAGCATCTGGGTGAACTGGGTGTGGGACTGCTGGAGCTGCGCGGCCAGTTGGTCTTCCGAGCCATACCCACCATAGGTACGGCATCCCGCCAGCCACAACACGGCCAGCAGGGTCGGCAAGGGAAATGCAGTGGTTCGGGTCATGGAAAGTCTGGGGCAAGGAGACCGGGATCGGCGGCGGCTGTTCGGTACGTCGCCCGAACCCCGGTAATTTCCGAAAAATGCGGCGATGTCCCGGGTATGCACCCGGTGAATTCCCTGCAAGATTGCCGGTTCAGATGATGGTATCGTCCGGGATGCGGGTGTTTTTGGGGATGACGACAATGCCATCGCGGATATACCAGGTCTTGTCGGGGGCTTCCCCTTCCTGGATGCCGTCGCGGTTCTTGATGATGCACCGCTTGCCGATGCTCACATTCCGGTCGATGATGGCCCCCTCGATGTACGACCCCTCGTCCACGCCGGGGCGGTCCGGCCCTTCGATCAGGTCGCGCAGGTCCCGTTCGTGCCAGTGGTAGTGGTCCGCCCCCATGAAGATGGTGTCCTTGAGGGTGGTGTTGTTTCCGATGTAGGAACGCAACCCGATGATGGAGTTGACAATGTGCGCGTTGACGATCACACAGGCTTCGGCGATGATGGAGTCCTGGATGATGGAACTCTGGATTTTCGCGGGCGGCAGCATCCGGGCGTTGGTGTAGATGGGCGCACTGGGGTTGTACATGTCGAACTCCGGATGACGCCGGGCCAGCATCAGGTTGGCCTCATAGAAGGAATGGATCGTCCCGATGTCGCTCCAGTAGCCGGAGAACGGGTAGCTGACGACGCGGCGCGTCCGGATGGCGTTGGGGATGATCTCCTTGCCGAAGTCGTGGGCCTGCGGATTCTCTTCGAGCAGGTGCCAGAGGACGTCCTGCGTGAAGATGTAGATGCCCATGGAGGCGAGGTAGATGCGTCCCTGCTGGCGCATCTGTTCGGTCACCGGGCTGTCCTTGCCCGTCAGGTCCTTGGGCTTTTCGTAGAACTCGGTGATGACGTGCTGGTCGTCGGTCTTGAGGATGCCCAGCCCCGGCGCGTCGCTGGCATGGACGGGGATGGAGGCAATGGTCAGGTCGGCCCCGTTCTGCTCGTGGTGGTCGAGCAGCTTGCGGTAATCCATCAGATAGAGCTGGTCACCCGAGAGGATCAGCACGTGGGAATGCCGGTAGATGTCCACATGCGAGCGGCTCTGGCGCACAGCATCGGCGGTGCCCTGGAACCAGTCCGGAGAGTTCTGGGTCTGCTCGGCGGCCAGGATGGTCACGAAGCCGCCCCGGAAGCGGTCGAACCGGTAGGCATTGGCGATATGCCGGTTCAGGCTGGCCGAGTTGAACTGCGTCAGGACGAAGATCCGGTTCACGTCCGAGTTCAGACAGTTCGAGACCGGGATGTCGATCAGCCGGTATTTTCCGGCCAGGGGTACGGCGGGCTTGGCCCGATGCCGGGTGAGCGGTTGCAGGCGGGTACCCGCCCCACCGCCCAGGATAATGCCGATGACTTCGCGCATGGTGGCCGTCTGTAAGGACCAAAGGAGAGGGGGGCTGTCCCCTGAAAAGGGACGTCTTCGTGCCCCAAACTAACATTTTCCGCGTATTTCCGGAGGGGTTTTGAAATTAATATTTTGCCGTTAACTTTCGGTTTCGTGTTATCTCTGGCATGTTGTTCCCTGTTCACCTGTACCAGGGAGGATGCCGGTATCGGCTTTTCTCCGGGTCTAAATCAGTCGTTTTCAGTGCCCAATCCCTGGCAAACGCTTCAAGACCACGCCACAGCGGTGGTTTTCTGGACGGCAGTCCTGCTCTCGCTTTCTTCCAGTGCACTGGCGCTCATACGACCAGAACTCGTTTTTCTGGTACTCCTCGGCATCTCTTTTCTGTTCAACCTCTGGTGTCTCTATGAAAATGAGCATGGCGGGTTCGTCCGCCGCAAGGAGATGCGCCGTGCCCACGAACCCCCCCGGTATTTCTCTGGCCTCCAGGTGATCGTGCTCCTGGCCCTCGTCCTGCTCCAGGTAGGCAGCGGCATCTTCGGCCTGTTCCGCTGTGTGACACAGGGTAGCTGCGGGCTGGGGTGACGCAGCCGAGAGCATGAGACGGCCTCTCGGTCTTTGGGACGCTTCGCTTTGGGACGGCCTGCGGCCTTTGGTTATGCGATTTCCCTCCCGTCATTTCTGTTCCAGCAACCTACGGTTTCACTGCGGTGCAATCTCCCTTCGGTCGATGTTCCGCGTAGGCGGGAACAAGCGCCTGTCCCGAGCGGAGCGAGGGGACTGGTGGCGCACCAACTTGTTGGTGGGCTGGAGTGGTTGGATCACCCACTGTCTCGACCTCCCCCGTCTCCTCCAGTTCTCAGGAGGGGGGATGATCGACCACCCCTATGATCGATCTCATGAGCTCGGTCATCCTCCTGTCCAGGAGGGGCACTGGATGGGGCCTTTGGTGAGATCCGTCTTCAACCAAAGCGCAGCGTTTTGGTAGGGACATGGTATGCCCTGCCCTCTTCAACCAAAGCGTTCACGTGCGCCCGTAGAGTTCGGTGAGTTCGCGCAGGCGTTCGGCGAGGCTGTAGGTGAGCTGGTCGGGGGTGTAGCGCCAGCCCCAGTTGCCGTCGGCCTTGCCGGGGGTGTTCATCCGGGCCTCGCTGCCCAGGCCCAGCAGGTCCTGCATGGGCACCACCGCCAGGTTTGCCACCGAGGACAGCAGGGTGCGGATGAAGTTCCAGTGCAACTCCGCCTCGTCCTGGATGTCCAGGTACCGGCGGCAGTAGGTGCGGGCGGCTTCGGCCACCTCGGCCTCCTGCGTGCTGTCGTTGTTGAAGTACCAGCCAGCCACGGTGTCGTTGTCGTGCGTACCGGTATAGGCGGCCAGGTTTTTCTGGTAGTTGTGTGGCAGGAAGTTGTTGGTTGGACCCGCGTCGAAGCCGAATTGCAGGATCGCCATGCCGGGGAACTGGAACTGCTGCATGATGGCCCGGACGCCGTCGGTGATCAGACCCAGGTCTTCGGCAATCACCGGGAGCGTGCCGAGCTGCTCCTGGAACGTCTCGAAGAGCGCCGCCCCTGGCCCCTGCACCCAGCGCCCGTTGACGGCGGTGGGTTCGGAGGCGGGTACCTCCCAGTACGCCTCGAACCCCCGGAAATGGTCGAGGCGGACCAGGTCTACCAGTTCGAGGACGCGGGCCATGCGGCGCACCCACCAGGCGTAGCCTGTCTCCTGCATCTCCTCCCAGCGGTAGATGGGGTTGCCCCAACGCTGGCCTGTCTCGCTGAAATAGTCCGGCGGCACCCCGGCCACCACCGTCGGGTTACCTGCTGCGTCGAGGTAGAACAGGTGGGGATTGGCCCACACGTCGGCACTGTCGTGGGCCACGTAGATGGGCAGGTCGCCGAAGATGCGGATGCCTTTCCCGTTGCAGTACGCCTTGAGGCTCTCCCACTGCTCGCTGAAGAGGTACTGCCAGAACTGCCGTTGCTGCACCTCCAGAGCCAGCCGTTTGCGGGCAGCGGCCAGCGCCGCCGACTTGCGGCTGACGAGGTCGGCCTCCCAGGTGGTCCAGCCGGCCCCACCGTGGGCCTCCTTGAGCGCCATGAACAGCGCATAGTCCGCCAGCCAGTCGGCCTGCTCGGTGCAGTATGCCTCGAAACGCGCACGGACACGGGCCGTGGCATGGGCCTGGAAGTGGGCATGGGCTTGCTTGAGCAGCCCCAGCTTCCAGGGGATCACCCGCGCAAAATCGACCCGGTCCGCCGGGAAGTCCGGCACCCCGGCCAGGTCGGCTTTGGTCAGCAGCCCTTGCTCGTACAACAGGTGGGGGCTGATGAGGTGAGGGTTACCGGCGAAGGTGGAAGGGCTGGCGTAGGGCGAATAGCCATGCCCGACCGGCACCAGGGGCAACACCTGCCAGAGCTGCTGCCGGGCATACGCCAGAAAATCCGCAAACTGAAACGCCGTCGGGCCGAGGTCGCCCATGCCGTAGGGACTGGGCAGCGAGGTGAGGTGCAGCAGCAGGCCGCTGGTGCGGGTGAAGGCCATACGCCGGTGTGGGTTGAAAGGGGGAAAAGCCAGTGCAACATACAAAACTAAGGCTATCCGGGCATACACCGTGCAGCACACCCAAGCCGGAAGGGCTTCTATTCGAGAAAGTTTTGCGGATTGCGGATGGCCGATCTCGGATAGCCGGTCCCGCGTGACCGCTCAGGACCTACCACACCTGTTGCCCTCCTGCTGTCATTCCGAACGAAGTGAGGAATGACAGGTAGGGTAGGTCGGTTGCGGAGTTTGCGCTTCGGGCGGGTTCGTTTGCGCTTCGGGAAGGCACGAGGGTCGTTGGAGCATAGGGGCCTCCTTTCGGGCGGATGCGGCGACCATCTCCCTTCTTCCCGTAACAACGTACCTGCCCCTGCGTACCACGCGGCATCCGCAAACCCATCCGCCGCCGGCCCATGCACGACGTCTTTCAGTCCCTCGACCTTGCCGACTACACGTTTCTCGTGGAGGTGCTCGAAGGCCCGTTCACCCTCCTGAGCGACGGACAGTTACGCCGCCTGCTGGCCGACCTTGAAGCACACGACACGCCCGAGGCCCACGCCACGCTGAACCAGCGGCTGGAGCGCGAAATCCGCTACCTCGGCAGTTCCGAAGTGCTGTACTGGTCGCGCTCCTTGCTGGGGCAGGAAGCGGGCACACCGTTCCCGCAGGTGGTGCGCGACGTGGCGCGGGCGCTCAAGGTAGAAACCCCGCCTATGGGCACCGCCCGCGAGCAGGTGGCGCACGTCGTCGAGCAGTACGTCACCAAGCAGTTTGCAAGCCTTTCGCCCGAAGAGCAGCAGCGGATGCTCGTCGAGGCCGGGGCCGAGCGGGAGAACGCCGCCGCCTTCATCCGGAGGTCCGCCGGGGTGTTTGCCCTGCCGCTGCTCATCCAGACCTTCGACGTGCTCGTGGTGCAGGTGCTCATCAAGCAGGTCATCTTCGGCACTATCGCCAAAATCATCGGGCAGCAACTCGCAGGCAAGATATTCACCTTCCTCGCCGGACGCTTCCCCTGGTGGCTCCGCTGGGTCGGCCCTGTGGCGTGGACGGCCTCGATTGGCTGGACGGTGTTCGACCTGCAAGGCCCGGCCCTGCGCAAGACCATCCCTGCCGTGCTCTACCTCGGCCTCTGCGCCCTGCGCGAGAAATACGGCGTGGCCGTGAGGCCGTAACAACCTCCCCGATGCGAAGGGGGCATCCCGCGCAGGGGAGACGGCGCATAAAATCCCCTCTCCCAGAGGGGCATCCCGGTGGGGGCCGAGCGGGCGTACCACACCCCGTCACGCCCGGCTGACGCCGTGCGCGCCACCCCTCTCAAGAGGGGATTTTTGGGACGACTCAGGGAGACAAAATATAGTCAAAATGACGATATTATAGTCAAAATGACGATATTTTTTCGCAGAAATCGTCCCATCGCCTCGCCAGCCCATCGGGCGTTACAACACTTCTCCCTGGTCTACGGCCCCATTCTTTTCTACGGCCCCTGCCCTCATATCCTCCTGATAAACCGTTCGTAGAGTGTTTGGAAGAGGGTGTCGGCGGTGTTGGCGGGGAGGTCGCGCACTTCGGGCCAGGCGAGGGCACCAGCGCCGGCGGTGTCGGCATAGAGGGTTTTCAGGCCGAGGCGACGCTGGAAGAGGGTGTCGGTGAGGTAGAGCACCTGGAGCTTTTCGAGCGGGATCATCCACGTCGCCCGGCGGAAGAAGCCGCGGCGGATGAAGAGCCGGTCGTCTTCGAGGGCATAGCGGTGGTGGCGGTACTGGAGCCAAGCCAGCGTGCCCAGCCCCGGCACCAGCAGCAGCCCCCAGAGTGCCGGATGCCAGAACCAGGCGGCAGGCAGCACCACGAGCAGGAGCAGCACGAGGCTGCGGATGAACTGCCGACGGCCATGCAGCGGCGAGACCCGTGCCCACCGTTCGGGCGGGGTGAACGGGTAGAACTGCATGGCGCGTTCCAGGAGGGTCCCGATCCGGGCGAAGGGGATTACGACTTCGTTGCCGCTGGCCTCCTCGTCCAGCCCCATCATCTGCAACTCCAGCCGGTACCAGCCGAAGTGCTGCATCAGCGGGTTCGTCCGCAGCACCAGGGCCTGCACTTTCTTGAGCGGGATGGTCTGTTCGGAGACGGTCAGCAGCCCGTGCCGCTTGTGCAGCTTGTCGGCTTCGAGCCAGAGGTGGAAGCCGTAGAAGGCGTTCAGGTTGATCAGGATGCCCGTGAGCCAGCCGAGCAGGGTCGCCAGCAGCACAGCCAGCGTACCCGTCAGCCAGGGCGAGGCCGCTGCCTGGTCGGCCAGCGGCTCTTGCAGGAACAGGTCGATCAGCGCCGTCGGGTTGGGTTCAAGGTACTGGAGCAACGAAAAGATTACGGCGATGTAGACCAGGGAGAACCGGTACATCCCCGATTGCAGCACCTGCGACAGCGGCATTGTGAACAGGAGGGTGCGGGCTGCCGCCGGTGCCTGTTGCGGGACCACGACCTCACCGACATCCTCTTCCGCAGGCAGTGGGAGCGCCGCCTGCTGGCGCTGGAAAGCACGGACGGCCTCACGGATGCGCACAGCCTCGGCCAGCGACACCGAATCCAGCACCCCCTCGGTCTCCGTGCTGCCCGCCGTCTGCACGCTCACGCGGGCTGTCCCCAGCAGCCGGGAGAGCAGCCGTTGCTCGATCTGGATGTTCTCGATGCGTTCGATGGGGATGCTGCGGTGCTTGCGGGTGAACACCCCGCTTTCGATGACCAGTTCGCGGGGCGTGAGCCAGTACCGGAACCGGGCGTAGTAGAGCACGATCCACGGCAGGGTCAGCACGCCGTAGACCACCGAGACGAGCAGCGTGAACCAGGCATCCCGGCCCGGCGAGCGTCCCAGCGGCACCAGCAGGAACACCAGCGCGGGCAGGCTCACCAGCAGCCGCTGTACGAGCGTCATCGGATGCAGCCGGTGGACGTGGGGAGGCATGGCGGGCTGAAAACGGGATGCAGGTGAGTGCAAGGACGTTGACGGTGGGATGAAAATAAAGATGCCCGCCGGGCGTGGCGAAGGGTATCTTGCAAATGGCTATCTTCCGCACGCCCTGCGCCCCAGCACCAGCCACCGTCCCCCCTCCAACCTCCGTCCCCTGGCCCATGCCGACGCCGGTTCTGCGCCCGCTCTATGCCACGTATGCCGAAGTCAACCTGGGGGCGTTGCGCCACAACGTCCGCGTCCTCCAGGCCCAGGCCGGGGCGGTGCCGTTGATGGGGGTGGTGAAGGCCGACGCCTACGGGCATGGGGCGGTGGCCGTCGTCCGGGCACTCCAGCAGGAGGGGGTGCGGCATTTCTGTGTTGCGACGGTGCCGGAGGCACTCCAGTTGCGTACGGCGGGCCTTGCCGACCCGATCCTCGTCTTTGGTGCTCCCCTCCCGGAATGGCTCCCGGCCTACGTGGCCCACGACCTCGACGTGACGGTGTCCTCGCGGGCGGTGGCCGAGGCCGTGCAGGCGGTGGCCCGCACGACCGGCCCGTTACGGGTACAGGTGAAGATTGACACGGGCATGGGCCGGATCGGCGTGCCGCCCGAAGACGCCGTCGCAGTGGTGCGGATGCTGGAGCAGGCGCCGGGCGTGACCGTGGTGGGGCTGTGGACCCACTTCGCCACGGCAGATGAACCTGGCCACCCGTTCACCCGGGCGCAGTGGCAGCGGTTCGAGCAGGTCTGGCAGGCCCTGGCCGGGGCAGCTCCGCCCTATCGCCACGCAGCCAACAGCGCCGCCCTCTACACCCTTCCCGAGAGCGCCTGTGGCCTCGTCCGGGCCGGGATCGCCCTCTATGGCCTGAGCGAGGTGCCCATGCCGACCCCCCTGCGCCCGGTCATGCGCCTGGTGTCGCGGGTGACGCACTGCAAGGCCGTCGAGGCCGGGACCTCCATCTCCTACAACCGTACCTGGTGCGCCCCCCGCCGTACCCGCATCGCCACCATCGGAGCTGGCTACGCCGACGGCTACCGCCGCCTGCTCTCCAACCGGGCCTGGGTGGGCATCGGAGGACAAGCCTTTCCGGTGGTGGGCACGGTTTGCATGGACATGCTGATGGTGGACCTGGGTGAGGCCGGAGGCGTCGGCGAGGCGGTACAGGTAGGCGACGAGGCGGTCTTGCTGGGGGAAGGCGGGCCTTCGGCGTTCGAACTGGCCCGGTGGGCCGAGACGATCCCCTACGAGATCACCACCGCCATCAGCACCCGCGCCCCCCGACACCTCCTCGATCTACCCTGACCCGTTGTGCTTTCCGGCAAGCTCTGCCTGCCCCTACAATCCCATCTTTCCCTTCATCAGATTTGCAAAAATCCGGTGAAGCCACCTTATATTTCCTGAACCCCTGTTTCAGGTGCTGTTTCACCCGCCCAACCACTCAGACGTATGGCTACCACCTCCGATCCGTCCAGCATCAACATCCTTGTCGTGGACGATGAAGAAGATGTTGCCGAAGTTGTCAGTCTCTTCCTGCGGCAGGAAGGCTACACGGTGCAACAGGCCCACGACGGGCACGATGCCCTGGAGAAAGCCACCCCGGACGTTGACCTGATCCTGCTGGATGTGATGCTGCCAGGGCTGGATGGTTATGAGATCTGCCGCCGCTTGCGCTCGCGCGTCGAGACCGAAACCATCCCCATCATCTTCCTCACGGCCAAGAGCGAGGAAGACGACCAGATCCGGGGGTTGATGCTGGGGGGCGATGCGTATCTGACCAAGCCGGTCTCCCCACAGGTCATTCTTGCCAACGTCAAGTCGGTACTGCGCCGGAGCGGTGTGGAGGAGAGCCGTACCTTGCAGGTGCGCAACCTGACGATCTACGAGGACGAGTACCGGGCCTCCCTCGACGGCAAGGACCTGGGCCTGACGTTGACCGAGTTTGAACTTGTCCGTTACCTCGTGCGCCACCCGCGCAAGGCATTCACCCGGCAGCAGTTGCTGGAGACCATCTGGAAAGATGCCATGATGGTGACCGAGCGCACGGTGGATGCCCACATCAAGAACCTGCGGGAGAAGCTGGGGGCGTTTGCCCAACATATCCAGACCGTGCGCGGCGTAGGCTACCGGTTTGTGGAGGACGAGACGACCGAAGAGATCGTCTGACCGCGGAGATCGTCTGACCGAACGTCTGGTGCTGGAAGGGTCGGGGGCAGACGCAGGACGCCTACGCGATTCGGACCCCTGTTCTCGTCTCTTCCAGGTGTACGGCCATGCTCTCCCTTGCGCAGTTGTTCAAGCGGCTCCTCCGCCTTCTCTTCCCGGCACGGGCCTCCACACAGGCGTGGATGATCCTCACCTTCGCGCTGTTCGGGGGCATGGCGGTGGTGGCGACGGCGCTCTACATGGGCTTCGTGCTGCGCGATGACATCCGCCGGGCCACCCGCGACACGCTACACCAGCAGGCCGCCCAGATTGCTGCGTCGGTGGAGCAGGTCCCTGCCACGGGTGAGCGCATCCGCATGGTGCGGGAGTTGGCACGGCTCACCCAGGAACACATCACCGTCGTCTCCGCAGACACTGTCCTGATCAACGTCCGGGGCGCCCGGCTGCTCAGTGATGGCCGGCTCTTCACGCACCCGGAGATGCAGACCCGGCTCGACGGCGAGACCCGGTTCGACGAGCGGCGCAGCGAGACCGGCGAGCCGATGCTCTACGTGGCGGTGCGGCAGCCTTCGGGCCTGGTGGTGCGCCTGGGCCAGCCCGTCTCCCCGCTGCTGCTGCTGATCCGGCGGATGCAGGCCACGATGGTGCTGGGCCTGGTGGTGACGCTGCTGCTGACGCTGCTCGGCAGCTACATTGCCGCCCGCAAGGTCACCGGGCCGCTCCAGGCCATCCGCAACAGCGCCCGCAGCATCAGCGAGGGGCGGTTCGACGAGAAAATCCGGGTGGACTCCCGCGCCGCCGAGTTCCAGGACCTGGCCAAAAGCCTGAACCGGATGTCCGACAGCTTCCGCGAGAAGATCGGAGAGCTGCAGCGGGTGACGCAGGTGCAGAACGAGTTCATCGGCAACATCGGGCATGAAGTCCGCAACCCCATCTTCGCCGTCAGTGGCTACCTCGAAGCCCTGGCCTCGGACAACATCACCCCGAAGCAGCGGCAGATGTACGCCGACAAGGGGCTGGCGAACCTGCACCGCCTCAACAACCTGTTCAATGACCTGATTGAGATTGCCCGCCTGGAATACCGGGAAGACCTGCTCCGCTCCAGCGTGTTCGACCTGAACGAGTTGCTCGAGGAGGTCGTCGAGATGCTGCGGCAGAAGGCGTTCGACAAGGGGTTGATGCTCGAAACAGAGAACCCCTCACTCTTCGTCCGGGCCGACCGCAACCGTATCCGGCAGGTGCTGACCAACCTGATCGACAACGCCATCGCCTACACCGATGAAGGGGCGGTGCGCTGCCGGATCCGCCGCCGGGTGGACAAGGTGCGCGTTGAGGTGGTCGATACCGGACGGGGCATCGGCGACGAACACCTCGAACGCATCTTCGAGCGTTTCTACCGCGTCGATCCCGACCGTTCCCGCAAGAGCGGTGGGACGGGGCTGGGCCTGAGTATCGTCAAGCAGATCCTGCACGCCCACGGGGAGAACATCTTCGTGGAAAGCACGCTGGGGCGGGGCTCCCGGTTCTGGTTTGAACTCCCCTATGCCGAGCCATCATTCCCCCCTGCCAACACGACCGAACGCGCCCCCGAAGTCCAGGTCAATGGATAACAGGCCAGGGTTGCCGACCCGGTGAAGAAGTCGTCAACGCTTCGCATTCACCTTTCCTGCACGAACATTTTTGTATTCTGCGTTGTTTTTCAGGGAACGGTCCTGCTTGTGGTAATGTGTTGTGTCCGTGCTGCGCCAGGGCCTCTCCAGTCGTACCTCCTGGGCTTTCTCCCGTCCTTTCGTCCTGAAGGGGCACGGTACACAGACGACGTATGGCAAAAGCAAAAACCTCGACCCTCTCGCCGCCGAGGCGTGCCGAAAAAGCGCTTCCTGAAGCCGCCGCCGCGACCAACGGGGCCGTGCCGGTGCCCTCCAGCTACGAGGGCGACCTGGTGGTCCGCGCTGTCGGCCCGCAGGACTTCGACGCGGAGGCGCTGCGACAAGCCCACCGCCTGATGCTAACGGCCCGGCGGCTCGACGACAAGATGCTGAACCTGCTCAAGCAGGGCAAGGGATTCTTCCATATCGGCACGTCGGGCCATGAGGCCGCCCAGGTGGCCCTCGGCCTGCTCTCCCGCCCGGGGCACGACTGGTTCAGCGTCTACTACCGCGACCTGTCGCTGTACCTGGCGCTGGGCGCCTCGGTGCGCGATGTGCTGCTGCACCATTTCGCCAAGGCTGCCGACCCGAACTCCGGTGGCCGCCAGATGTCCGAGCACTTCAGCAGCCCGGAGATGCACCTGCTGCCGATGTCCTCGTCGGTGGGGGCGCAATTCCTGCCTGCTGTGGGCGTGGGCCTGGCCTTGCTGCGCCAAGGCCCGCAGGACGCCTACGTCTACTGCTCCTGTGGCGATGGGGCTACCTCGCAGGGGGCCTTCCACGAAGGAATGAACTGGGCGGCCCGCACCCGCGCCCCCGTGCTCTTCTTCGTGCAGGACAACAAGTTCGCCATCTCGGTGCCCGTCTCCGAACAGACCGCCGGCGGCACCCCCTTCAACTTTGCGCGTGGCTACGAAGGGCTGCGGCGTGCCCGCGTGGACGGTACGGACTTCTTCCAGACCTACGCCGTAGCGAAGGCAGCGGTCGAACACCTGCGGGCGGGCAACGGCCCGGTGATGCTCGTGGCCGACGTAGTGCGCCTGCTGCCGCATTCCTCCTCGGACAACCACGCCAAGTACCGCACGCCGGAAGAACTGGACGAGGACCGCAAGATCGACCCCATCGCTCGCTTCGAGAAGCGCCTGGAAGAGGCGGGTATCCTGACCGAGTCCCAGATGAAGGCCATCCGCCAGGAGGTCGTTCAGGAGATCGATGAGGCGGCAGCATGGGCGGAGCAGCAACCCGACCCTGACCCTGCCACGGCCACCCGGCACGTCTATTTTGAAGGCCCCCTGCCTCTCGCTTTCGAGGCTTCCGAGCCTGCGGGCGAGCCGGTGGTGATGGTCGATGCCATCAACCATGCCCTCGCCGAGGAGATGGAGCGCGACCCGCGGGTGATCGTCTACGGCGAGGATGTGGCCGGGGGCAAGGGCGGCGTCTTCACCGCCACCCGCGAGCTGACAGCCCGGTTCGGCACCGACCGCTGCTTCAACGCGCCCCTGGCCGAGCACTCGATCATTGGCTCCGCCGTCGGGTTCAGCGTGGCCGGGTTCAAGCCCGTCGTCGAAATCCAGTTCGGGGACTACATCTGGCCGGGGATGCAGCCGTTGCGGAACCAGGTGGCCTCGTTCCGCTACCGCTCGAACGGGACCTGGGGCTGCCCGATGGTGATCCGGGTGCCGGTCGGAGGATATATCCACGGGGGGCTGTGCCACTCACAGAACATTGAGGGACTGTTTGCCCACTGGCCTGGCCTCAAGGTGGCACTGCCCGCCACCGCCGCCGACGCCAAAGGCCTGCTCAAGACGGCCATCCGGATGCAGGACCCCGTGCTGTTCCTCGAACACAAGGCGCTCTACCGGGCCGCCGCTGCCCGCTCACCGGAGCCGGATGCCCACTACCTCCTGCCCTTCGGCAAGGCCCGAACGGTGCGCGAAGGCACCGACCTGACCCTCGTGGCCTACGGCATGATGGTGCATTATGCCACTGCCGCCGCACGGCAACTGGAGAAAGAAGGTATCTCGTTAGAAATCCTCGACCTGCGCACGATCCTGCCCCTGGATTCAGAGGCGATCCTGACCTCCGTCCGCAAGACAGGCAAGGCACTGGTGGTGTATGAGGACCACGAGTTCGCCGGGTTTGGCGCGGAAATCTGCGCCCAGGTGGCCGACCAGGCCTTCGAATACCTGGATGCCCCCATCCGGCGTGTGGCTGGCACGTTCAACCCGATCCCGTTCGCCGAACCGCTCGAGAACGCCGTCCTGCCTAACATCGACCAGATCGCCCAGGCCGCCCGCAGCCTGGCCCGGTATTGACAGGCTCCCTGTACCACATCGGACAGGCAGGCCCCGGATATTCCGCCGGGGCCTGTTTTGTTTGGCACTGGGAAGACCGCCCGTGCAGGTTCGATTCTTGCAGCTTTTGTCATTGCAGCGTGATAAACCCCCGACCCTGAGTGGGGTATACTGTACTGATTGAGCTTTCTTCCCAGACCGTTCAGCGCCATGCACCGGATACTGTACATCTTCCTGCTAACCTTCCTGATCGCCTGTGACGCCACTGCCCAGGCCTGGACTCCCGCCAGGGGCGGGTATTACGTCAAGCTCTCGCAAGGGCGTGCCAGCGCTGCCGAGCAGTTCACCGCCACCGGCGACCCGGCTCCGTACATGCCAGGGGTGACGGGCAAGGCGTTCCAGGACCGGAGCTTCTACCTCTACGGAGAATACGGGCTGACGGATCGACTGGCCCTGATTGCCTTACTGCCCTACAAGCAGGTCATGGTCGAGACCCCGACGGGGCTTCACGAAATCCGCGACACTGGCTCGCTGATGCTGGGCTTGCGCACCGACCTGCGGCCCGGCCTTGGCCTGCGCAACACCCGCCACGCCGCTGCCCTGAATACCCTGCTGACGCTGCCCACTGGCTATGCCCGCAACCTGTCTCCGTCGGTGGGCACCGGCCAGGCCGATCTCCAGGCCAGCCTGGCCTATGGGGCCAGCCTCCACCCGCTGCCCCTCTATGCCCAGGCGAGCCTCGGATACCGCTACCGCTCGAACCTCTACGCCCTCTCCCAGTCCACCGACTGTACCGCCAACACTACCTCCAGCCCCTGCCTGGCCGACCTCAAGCCAGACTACGACAACGAATGGCTGTTCCATGCCGAATCCGGGGCCTCCCTGGGCCGATGGGCCTTGGTACAAGGGCTTTTCCAGGGCACCTGGTCGAACCAGGCCCCCGACACCAACTTCGACCCCAACAACCCGCTGCCTACCCGCCAGCGCTTCATCAAGGCTGGACTCGGCCTCACCCTCTACCCTATCCCCCAGGTGGGCCTCAGCGTGCAGCACTTCAACACCCTCACCGGACGCAACACCATCGACGCGAACGACTGGTTCTTCGGGCTGGAAATCAAACGGTGAAGGGGATTGCGGATTGAGGAGCTTCTCCCCCCTCCAGAGAACAGGAGGATGACTGATCTCATGAGATCGGTCATGGGGGAGGTCGATTCTCGGATTGCGGATGGAACCGCCCTCCCCTCTGTGTCATTGCGAGGAGCGCTGCGTCGATCATGGTCAATTTCATGAGATCGACCATGATGAGATCGACCACAAGCCTGTCCCCTGTCATCCCCGCGTAGGCGGGGAGAAGGCGGGGGGGGCAATCTCTTGCGGATTGGAGATGCCACCGCCCTCCCCCCGTGTCATTGCGAGGTCGATCTCATGAGATCGACCACGACGTGGCAATCTCGACGTTGAAACTGCTTCGACGCTGCTGCCCGGTGGCGACGTGGTGATGACACGTTTGGGAAGGTTG
>CAZLRO010000058.1:0-16526 GCA_964561865.1 uncultured Rhodothermaceae bacterium
AGGCCGATGTAGTACGTTGGAACCGGGCCAAACTGGCTGTTGATACGGTTTTTCCAAGCTTTTTCGAAGCTGGGTATGCCTGGAATCTCCGAAAGGAGGTCGATGCGAACGGGTGCGATGCCCAGTTGTATGATAAAACCCGGATCGATCAGGTCCTGGGGGGTATATCCCAGGGTTGCGCCACCGAAAAAATCTTTCAGTGCGGACAGGGTTTTTTGGGCATTGTCGGGCGTGGGATCAATCAGCAGATCCAGGTTTTTTGTTGCGCGGGGACGGGCGTGGAAGGCGACGGCGTGTGCGCCGATGACCAGATACCGGACCCCATGGGCATTTAATGCGGCGATGAACGCTTCGTAGTCTGGGTATGGCATGCAGCCCTCGTGTCTTCAGGCAGCTTTCCAGGGCATCCGCCACGGCTTCTACCCGTTGTACCCCGGTCAGGTGTTCGTACCAGAATCGAAAATCCTCGGCCTCCGCCTCGTCCATCCGGGTCTTCGAGAGCGTCCAGGTGCGGCCGTACCGGTCGGTTACCAGGTGGGGTTGGAGCATGGTTCGTTCGGGGTGCCGGTACGTCCCGGTGCAGAAATCTATCCGATGGAGTGGGGAAAAGCAAGCCGGTCGTTGGCGTTGGCGAGGGTGACCTAGCGCTGCCGGGACGGCTGTTGCTGGAGGAGTTCGAAGTAGCGGCGGATGAGTTCCTCGTAGTCCGGGGCGTAGCCGGCGTCGAGGGCGCGGAGGAGGTCGCGGCGCAGCCGTTCGGCCCGTTCGTTCGGGGGCAGTTCGTCGGGGGAGGTCTGGGGCTGTTCAGTTCCGGTGCGGCTCTCGCGGCGGTTTTCCTGGCCGCGTTGCTGGAGCGAGCGGGTGGCTTCGAGCAGCCGGGTGAGGATTTGCTGCTGGCGGCGCACCGTCTGACGGCTTACCTGTCGCTGCTGAAGTTCGCGGATGGTCTCTTCCATCTGCTCGGCGATGCGGTTGAGGTCGCCGAGGGCCTGGTTGCGCAGCGCGCGGTTGCGCCCCAGTTGCTGCAACTGCCGCCGGATTTCCTCCTGCTGCCGGGCCAGCTGGTTGAGCCGCTGCTGGGCGTCCTGCGAGAGGCGGTTGCCCTGCATGTCGTTGAGCAGTTGCTGGATCTGCTGGTTGAGTTGCTGCTGCTGCTGGCCCATCTGCTGCAACTGTTGCAGCATCTGTTGCATGGACGGGCTGCCGCTGCTCGACCCGGAGGCGTTCATCATCTGGTTGAGCAGGTCGGTGAGCAACAGGGCCAGTTCGTTCAGGTGGGTCATGGCCCCTTTCTGATGGCCGATGGCCCGGCGGGAGGAGCGTTCGACGAGGGCGTCGGTGGAGGCGGCCATCTCGCGCAGTGACTCCCCGGCACGCTGTTGCACCTCGCGGGTCATCTGGGGGATGTTGCGGGCCAGCTGTTGCAGCGAGTCGCTGACCACGCGCAGGCCGTCGGACAGTTCGGACTGCTGCCGGGCGAAGTTCCGCAGGCCGGGGCTTTCGTTGGCGAGGTTCTGGGTTTCGTCGCGGAGGTCTTCCTGCTTCTGGGACAGCGTCAGGATGTCGCTGAGGGCACGGCGCAGGCCCGCTGCGTTTATCTGCTGCTGTTGCCTCCCCATGCTCTGCTGCATCTGTTGCAGTTGCTGCTGGAGTTGCTGGAGCTGTTGCTGGAGTTGCTGCTGGCCCTGCTGGGCGGGCTGGAGGTCCTGCTGGCGGAGCTGGTCGGCGTTCTGCTGCATCTGCTGGGGCATCTGCTGTTGTTGCAATTGCTCCTGCACCTGCTGCATCTGCTGCTGGGGCGCCCGGCGGAGTTCCTCCATCCGCTGTTGCATCTCCCGGAGTTGCTGTTCCAGCGCCTCCATCTCTTCCCGTGTCATCTCCTGCTGACGGGCCAGTTCCTCGCCGGAGCGGGGTTCTTGTCGTTGCGGGTTCGGGTTCTGTTGCGGGTTCTGCCCGGTTGAGTCCTGCCGTTGCAGGCCGTCCTGCCGTTGCAGGCCGTCCTGCCGTTGCAGGCCGTCCTGCTGTTCTTCCAGCCGTCGGGTTTCCTCGCGGAGCTGGGCTTCCTGCCGGGCCAGTTCCTCGGCGCGGCGGGCGGCCTCTTCCAGTTCCTGCTGCATCCGGAGTTGCTTGAACAGTTCGAGGGTGCGTTCGAGCCGCTGCTGGTACTGCTCCTCGTTGAACTGGTACTCTTGCAACGACTCCTGCATCTGCTGGAGGTTGAGTTGTTGCAGGGCCTGTTCGAGTTGCCGGAGGGCTTCCATCAGTTCGGGGGTGTTGATCTCCTCGACCACGCGCTGCAACTCCTGGAACATCTCCAGCGTCTGGGGGCTGACGAGGTCGTTCTCGCGCATCTGCTCGGTCATGCGTTCGACCTGCTCGGCGAGGTCTTCGGCCTGCCCCTGCATCTGTTCCTGGCGCTGCTGGAGCTGTTCGAGCTGGCGCTGGTCCTCCCAGTCGGCCTCCTGCTTCTGGCGCAGTTCCTCCTGCAACTCCTCGAACTGCTCGCGGGTCTGCCGGGCCTCGTCGAGCAGTTCCTCCAGATTCGTCTCGGTTGCATCCTGCTGCTGTTCGAGTTGCTCGTACTGTTCGGCGAGCGAGGGCATCCGCAGGCGGAACACCGGGGTGGTGGCCGTCTTGAAGCCTGCGACGGCGTCGTTGTCCCACACCGCGAGGTAGTATTCGACGACGTCGCCGGGCACGAGGTCGAGGTTGGTCTGGGTGCGCAGCAGCCACGTATGGGCTATCTCCTGGTCGAGGGCGTACCGGTCGGGCAGGGCCAGCGGGAGGGAGGCGAACGTAGGGGAGGGGGGGGTGAAGCGGCTTTCGGCCAGGCGGTAGTAGAGCCGCAGTTGCTGGAACCCGTAGTCGTCTCCGATGCGGACGCGCACCGGGGTCTGGAGGAACTCATTCAGGTCGGCGGTGCCTTCCGGCTCCAGCAGGATGATGGTGGGGAAGGCATCATTCAGGGCTTTGAGCAGGTAGGTGATGGGGGCTTCATTCCAGATGCCCTGCACAGAACGGAGGTGTACCTGGTAGTGCCCGTTCCGGCGCAGGGTGAAGTCCCCGCGTACCCGTTCGTCCTCGAGGGTGAGGGGCATCCGAGTGCTGTCGTCGAACTGGAGGAAGGCTTCGGCGACCGGGGTTTCGGTGAGGGCCAGGTCGAGCGAGACGCGGGTGCCGGGCAATCCCGTCACGTCTCCGACGTTCGGCTCCAGCCGTTGCGGGGCCAGGCGGGTGTAGGCCGGGGGCGCAAGCGCCACCTGGAGCTGTGCCACCGCCGGGCGCTCCACGACGGTGACGGTATACCAGATGCTCGCGACCCCGTCGGCGCTGGCCCGATAGCGGAAGCCCTGGCGAATGTTGTCGAGGGTGTACGTGAAGGCGCCGGTCGAATCCGGCAGCAGGTCCACTTCCTCCACCAGTGTCTCCCCCTCCTGTTGCAGCGACAGCGTGGCGGCTTCCGGGACGGTGCGCCCTTCGGTGTGCAGCCGCAGGTGCAGCGTAGCCCCGCGCACAACGGTGACGTCGCCGGGTGCGACGAGGAAGCGGAAGGGGCCGGGGCGCTCGAACTGGGCCGTGGGGTGCAGGAGTCGTTCCGACGCGCCGAGGAACGTGGAGGGGGCGGCTACGAGGAAGGCCAGCAGGCCCAGGATGGGCACGGCCACCCAGCGGCTGATCCGCCGGGCACGGGCGAAGTCCTCTACCTGCTCGAACGGCACGGGGGTCACCTGCTCGCCGAGTATCTGCACGGCCCGGTCCAGCAATGGTGACGGGGTGTCGCTGTGACGGCCGGTGCTCAGGTGCAGCAGGTTGACGAGCCGGTCGGACACCTCCGGGAACCGCTCGCCGATGCGGTGGGCCACGCCTTCCTCCGTCAGTCCGTGCAGAAGGCCGGTCCAGCGCAGCAGGGGTCGCAGCAGGTACCAGGCCGCCAGCCCCAGGGCGGCGGTCAGCACGAGGCCACTCAGCACCGAGCGCGGCCCCGGTTCCAGCCAGAAGCCGGCCTCCACGGCCACGGCTATACCCCAGAGCACGGCCAGGATGCCCAGCATGAGGAGCACGCCGAAGGCCAGCTCCGCCAGGGTGATGCGGCGTAACGTGGCGTTCAGCCGTTGGCGCAGCGCCTCTACGAGGTGGCGGGTCTGTTCACTCATCGGCGGCTCGTCTCCGGTTACAGCAAACGATGCATCCCTGTTATCGTGCTCAGTAACAACGAAGCGGCTGCCCGGTTTCGGGTGCAAGGGGGAAAAGCAACAGGACGGCCAACTCCCTACAGGTCCATCGCCCGCAACTCGTCGGGAGCGCGGTTGAGCAGGCCCTGTTTCTTGAAGTAGATCATCGTCGTCTCCAGCGTGCCGTGGCGCATCCGCTGCTTGACCTGCTCGATGGGGATGCCGTCGTTGAGCCAGAGCAGGGCGGCGGTATGGGTGAGGCTGTGCGGGGTCAGGCCGGGGCGCGTCAGGCCCACCTGGGTGAGCCAGTACTGGACGCGGCTGCGGATGGAGCGGGTGTTGAGGCGCTGGCCCTCACTGCGGTGCCCGTGCGAGACAAACAGCGGCTCCTCCGGGCGAATCCGGCCCCGGGTGTCGAGGTAAAGCCGGATGGCATCCATCACCGGCGGGTCGATGGGCACCTGCTGGTCCTTGACCGTGTGGCCCTTGCTCTGGACGCGCAGGTACCAGCCCATCAGCGTCTGTTCGAGGTCCTGCAAGTCGGCCCGGATGATCTCGATCTCGCTCAGGCCCCCGAACAGCATCAGGTAGATGATGGCCTGGTCGCGCTTGCCGAGCTGGGAGGTCGCCTCCACGCCGGCCCGCAGGGTGTCGATCTCCGCGTAGGTGAGGACCGAGCGGGAATGGGTGGAAGGGCGGCGGTTGCCCTTGACGGCACGGGCCGGGTTCTCGGCCAGCAGCCCGATGTCTACCAGGTACTGGCACAGCCGCCGCAGCGCCGTCAGGTAGGTGGAGACCGACACCTGGTGCAGCCCGCGCGTCTGCATCAGGTACTGCTTGTAGGCATCGACGCCTTTCGTGTTGAACCGAAAACGGCCCTTCTCCAGCACGAACCAGCGCTCGAACTCGTGCAGCGCACGGCGGTAGGTGCCCACCGTCTCCGGGCTGCGGTCCTTCAGGTTGCGCAGGAAGTCCTGGATACGCAACTGCACTTCCTGCAAGCTCAGCTTCAACGAGGGTTCAGCGGACGGCGGCGGTGTGTCGGGAACGGCGGGCATGGGACCACAGGCTGACGGCGACGAAGGCCACCCCGCCCGAAGACATAACGGGCCTTCGGCAACAGGGGTGCGTTTCCCGTAAACAAAGGCGCTTTCCCCCCTTTGTCAATAACGGATGTTATAAAATCGACGACACCTGCTCCGGTTTGTCCGTCGAAGTGCTTCGGAGAGGTAGCCCGAAGGGAGCGCATACACCGTGTGCCCGTCTCGGCAGCGCTGCATGGCTGGGGTCAGGGCTGTCCGCGGAGGGCCATCTGTCCCTGCCGGGCAAAGTTGATCGACTCGCCGAGGATGCGGGTGGCTTCCTGGGGGGCATGGAAGCCGGTGGAGTTCTCGGCCTCGACGAAATCGAGGTAGAACTGGGCCTTGCGCTGGAACTGGCGGGCGGGGGCGAGCTGGGCGTCGCTGGCCCCGCGCTCCCGGGCGACCTTGATCTCGGTGATCAGGTCCATCAGGGCATCCATCGCGTGGTTGCGCAGGGAGAAGAACCGGTCCTGGATGGTTGCCACCCGGCCTTGCAACTCGGCCTCCGACCCTTTGTGGCACGTCTGACAGGCCTGGTTCAGGTTCAGGAGCGGACTCTGGATGTGGTGGTCGCTGATCTTGAGCGCCCCTTCGCGTCGGTAGGGCATGTGGCAGTCGGCGCACGTGACCCCGGAGCGGGCGTGGAGGCCCTGGTTCCACATCTCAAACTCCGGGTGCTGTGCCTTGAGCACTTCGGCCCCGGTTTCGGCGTGTACCCAGTCCTTGTGCCCAACCTGGTCGTAGTAGGCAGTGATCTGTTCGATCCCCAGGCCGTTGGCCCAGGGATAGACGAGGCGTTTCTCCGGCCCCTTGAAATAGTACTCCACGTGGCATTGCCCGCAGACGAACGCCCGCATCTCCTGGCGCGAGGCGTCGCGGTTGACGTCGTAGTCGGGGGTGCCCTGGGTGGCCTTGAGTGCCCGGATGCCTTCGATAAAGCCGGGGCGGGTCACCCGTAGCTGCATGGTCTGCGGGTCGTGGCAGTCGAGGCAGGTGACCGGGTGCTGCACGAGCGGGCGGGCCTCGGTGTAGGGCATCTGGTTCATCTGCTCGAACCCCCTGATGAGATCGCCGCCGCCCAGGGTCTTGTAGGGCACATACACAGAGGCATGGCAATGCAGGCAGGTGCCGGGCTGCTTGGCGACGCGCTGCCGTTCGGTGTACGACTGGTCGTCGAGCATATAGGCATGGCCGCGCTCCTCGCGGAAATCCTGGGCGAAGGCATAGCCCGCCCACATGCGCTTCAGCCGGGGGTCTTCCTCGATCTTCGACTGGCTCACCACATGCCGGGGGTCGAAGTTGGTGGGGGTGTGGGGTAGGGCCTCGCTGCCGCCATAACGGGTGCGCACCTGGTCCACCGTCTGGCGATAGCCATCATACTGGAGAGGGAAGTTCTTGCCCCAGACGACCGGGTCCTGCGTGGTGTCGGAGAGTTCGACGACCCGGTAGAACGGGTTGCGGGCTTCCTGCTTGCGCTCGAAGATGTTGATCAGCAGGGCCGTGACGCCGACGGCCACCAGCGCCGTCACGACGGCGGTCAGGACGAGTGGGCGCAGCAGCGACGGTTTGGCGGCATCGGGCATGGCGGGTTCCGGTCAGGCTAGTGCAGGTGTCCGACGGACGGATGGCAGCGCAGACACGACAGGTCTTCGCCGTGGGGGACGGCCGGGGAGAGGGCTGCGGTGATCTCCTGGTGGCAGGTACGGCAGGCCGCTTCGGCGATTTGCTGGCTGTGGGGTGCGATCTGGATGGGCTCCGGAAAGCCCCCGGCCGTGAAGTACCAGGAATGCTTCAGGCCGTTGGAGAGCTTCGTCCAGTACTTGGGCACCAGCGCATGGGGGGTGTGGCAGTCGTTGCAGGTGGCAACGGCCCGGTGGCTGGACTTCACCCAGCCCGCGTACTGCTCCTGCATGACATGGCAGTTGGCACAGGCCGCCGGGTCGTTTGTCAGGTAGGCGCTGCCCCGCGCGTACCAAAAGGTGAACCCTCCGAGGCCAAGGGTCAGCCCGACGATGGCACTGAGCAGGAGGCGGGGTAGCATGATGGGGCAGGCAGATGCGGGTGTTACCGGAATCTGCACCCTTTTTCCCCAATAAGCAAGGGGCATGGCCCCACAGGGCCGAACCTTTATGCAGGTTGCAGGAAACCCCTACAACGCCTACATCCCTACTACAGCTGCGGGCCTCGCTGCAGCCGAACCTTTATGTAGGTTGCAGGAAGCCCCTACAACTCCAGGCCAGGGTCCAGCGTCTCGATTACTTCCACGAACCGATGTAGATAGGAAGCGGCCATGGCCCCGTCGATGATGCGGTGGTCGTAGGAGAGGGAGATGTACATCATGTGCCGGATGGCAATCATGTCGCCGAGGGTGGGGTCTTCGACCACCACCGGGCGCTTCTTGATGGCTCCGGTCGCCAGGATCGCCACCTGCGGCTGGTTGATGATGGGCGTGCCCATGATCGAGCCGAGCGAGCCGATGTTGGTGACGGTGAAGGTGCCGCCCATCAGTTCGTTGGGGCCGAGTTGCTTGTTGCGCGTGCGTTCGGCCAGGTCGGAGGCGGCGTGGGCCAGGCCGATGAGGTTCTTCTGCCCGGCGTCGCGGATGACCGGGGCCATCAGCCCGGTCTTGCCTACCGCCACCGCAATGCCGACGTGGAAGTCCTTGCGCAGGATGATCTGCTTGCCTTCGACCGAGGCGTTGAGCAGGGGATGCTCGCGCAAGGCCTCGACGGCGGCCCAGACGAAGAACGGGGTGTAGGTGAGCTTGATGCCTTCGCGCTTCTCGAACGCCGCCTTGTTCCGTTCCCGCAGCCGGACGAGGTTCGTCACGTCTACCTCCTGGAACGAGGTGACGTGCGCCGAGGTCGCCTTCGAGCGGGTCATGTGCTCGGCGATGATCTGGCGCATCCGGTCCATCTCGATGATCTCCACGCGCCCGCCTTCGCTGGCAGTGGGCACCGCCAGGGGGGCCACTGTGGGACGGGCGGGGGCCGGGGCAGATGGGGGCGGCATGGTGGGGACGGGCACAGGAGCCGGGGCCATCGCCGGGGGCTGTGTGCGGGTGGCGAGGTAGGCCAGCAGGTCGCCCTTGGTGATCCGCCCGTCGCGCCCGGTGCCGGTGAGGGCCGACAACTCCTGGAGCGAGACCCCCTCTTTCTCGGCAATCGAGCGGACCAGCGGCGAAAAGAATCGCCCATCGTTACCCTTGCGGGGGAGTGGGCTGGCGGGCTGGGCCACGGCCACGGGCGGGGTGCCGTCGCCGGTAGCAGCGGGTGTAGCAGCGGGCGTGATGGGAGGGGTCGCCACCGGTGGGGTCACGGCGGCTGGGGGTGCTGCCGGGGTTGGCATCTCCACGACGGCCCCCTCGCCCACAGCGATCAGTGCAATGGGCGTGCCCACCTCTACCGTCTCTCCTGCCGGAACCAGCAGGGCCTTTACGATGCCTTTGGCAGGCGAGGGCACTTCGGTATCGACCTTGTCGGTGCCGATCTCCAGCAACGGCTCATCCAGGTCGATGGGGTCGCCCACCTGCTTGCGCCAGGCCAGCACAGTACCCTCGGTGATGCTCTCGCCCATCTTGGGCATGACCACTGCCACGTCGCTGCCGCCGGTCACTGCGGGCGGCGGGGGGGCAGAGGGTACTGACGGTGCGGGCGGTGTGGGTAGGGGCGCAGGGGAAGGCGCTTCGGCCTTTGCAGGCGCAGGCGGGGCCACCGCCGGGGCTGGGGCCACCGCCGGGGCTGGGGCCAGCACCGCGTTCACGTCCGTCTCCAGCACAGCAATGACGGTGCCCACTTCGACGGTGGTGCCTTCTGACACGAGTAGTTGGGCGACCACCCCCGCGGCAGGCGAGGGCACCTCGGTATCGACCTTGTCGGTGCCGATCTCCAGCAGGACTTCATCCAGTGCGACCGGGTCGCCCACCTGCTTGTGCCACGTCAGCACAGTACCCTCGGTGATGCTCTCGCCCATCTTGGGCATGGTTACGTCCACCTTTGCCATGAGCTGTGCAGGGCCTTGCCCCGGAATAATGAAGGGTCTGTAAGAGGATGTTCGGCGGGAATAGCCGGAGGGCAGCAGCCGTATCCAGGCCCGTTCGGCGGTGCGGTTTGCCGCATGGGGCAGAATATACGCAACCGCTTCCGGCTGCGGCTACGCCGAGGCAGTTCCACCGAGATTCCATAAAATGGGGACGTGCCCCTACAACAATGTTTGCTTTGGGAAGCAGGCCGCCTCCTTGTGATGACACCGGGGAGTGTTGTCGCTTGCTGGTCTACCTCCCCTGGCCCCTCCTGTTCTCAGGAGGAGGATTGCGAATTATTCCAAGCCCCAAGTACCAGGCCCCAAGTACAACTTCCCCAAACCCAATCCAACCTGCCGCGTTTCAGGGGCGTTACAACCACTTTCGCCATGCTGGAATCCCCGGATATTTCGCCGCTGCTGGAGATGCTGGCTGGTCGCCGGTTTGCTGTGTTGACCGGGGCCGGGTGCAGTACTGAGAGTGGCATCCCGGACTACCGGGGGCCGGAGACGCGCCACCGGGCGCGCAACCCCATCCAGTACAATGCCTTCCTTCAGGATGAAGCCGCCCGCACCCGCTACTGGGCACGGGCCTCGATTGGCTGGGCACGGGTGGCACAGGCCCGTCCCAACGCAGCCCACCTGGCCTTGGCCCGGATGGAGGCGGCAGGCTACCTCCAGGCAGTGGTCACCCAGAACGTGGACCGGCTGCACCAGGCGGCCGGGAGCCAACAGGTGGTAGAGCTGCACGGAGCGCTGGCTGAGGTCTGCTGCCTGCACTGCGGGGCGATGGAGCCGCGTGGCCGGATGCAGGCGCGGCTGCTGGCCCTCAACCCGGAGTGGAGCGAACACACCGCCGAAATCGCTCCGGACGGCGATGCCGAGTTGACGGCGGCAGCCACGTCGTCGTTTCGCGTCCCGGCGTGCAGGGTGTGCAGCGGTCCCCTCAAGCCCAACGTGGTGTTCTTTGGCGAGACCGTGCCACGAGACCGGGTTGAAGCCGCCACCCGGCTTGTCGAAACGGCCGAGGCACTGCTCGTGGTCGGCTCGTCCCTGGCGGTGTACTCCGGCTACCGGTTCGTGCTACAGGCCGCCCGGGCACAGAAGCCCATCGCCCTGGTCAATCTCGGCCCAACGCGGGGAGATGCCCTGGCACAGGTGCGGATCGAGGCCCGGTGCGGGGAGGTGCTCCCCCGGCTGGCCCAGGCCCTGGACGCCACGACTCCGGTCAGCCGCCATACCGGGTGAGGAACCAGTGGGCATAGTACCGCGGCCAGTCCGGCGCGGTGGCGGCCTTGCGGGCGGCTTCCACGGACAGCAGGGCCTCGGCCAACTGGCCCACCTCGAAGCGTGTGTGGAGGGCCTGCCCCAGGTGTTCGGACAGGAACCCGGCATACCAGGTGGGCCAGTCGTCATCGGCCCCGTTGACATGGGCAAACGCCCGGTGATGGGCTGTTCCGGCCTGCTGGAAAAGATAGGTCAGCATGTCGAGGGTCTCGTCGGTGGTCATGGCGGTGTGAAGACAGCAGCAGATTGCACAGTTCGTCGTTTTTTCCTGAAGGTGCCTTACGCCTGGACGGCGGCGTTTCTAACTTGCCGCGTCTGTTTCCGATCTGCTGTTACGGTGCTGCCCGCATGTCCCTGCGACTCTGCCTCTGGTCCGGCCCGCGCAATGTCTCCACGGCGTTGATGTACAGCTTTGCCCAGCGCCCGGACACCCGCGTCGTCGATGAGCCGCTCTATGCCCACTACCTGCGGGTCTCCGGTGCCCAGCATCCGGGACGGGACGAGGTGCTGGCCGCGCTGGACCAGGACGGCGAACGGGTCGTCCGCGACGTGGTGCTGGGGCCGACGGACCGGCCCGTGCTGTTCATCAAGCACATGGCCCATCATCTGGTGGACCTGGACCTGGCATTCCTGAAAGAGACCACCAACGTGCTCCTGACCCGCGACCCGTTCGAGATGCTGCCGTCGCTGGTGCATCAGATTCCAGAGCCGTCCCTGCGGGATACGGGTCTGAAGACGCAGTGCGACCTGCTGGCGTTGCTGGAGGCGTGGGGGCAGACGGTGCCGGTGCTCGATGCCCGCGAGGTGCTGCGCAACCCCCGGTCGGTGCTGCAACAGGTATGTGCGCAGGTGGGCCTCCCGTTCGACGAAGCCATGCTCTCGTGGCCCGCCGAACCCCGCCCGGAAGACGGTGTCTGGGCACGGCACTGGTACCACAACGTCCACCGCTCCACCACTTTCCAGCCCTACCAGGCCAAGCACGAGCCGTTCCCGGAACGCTTGAGGCCGCTCCTGGCCGAATGCCAGCCTTTCTACGAGTACCTCTACGATCGGGCCATCAAGGCCGAGACCGGGGAGGGGAAATAGGCAAGCGAGGAAAGATATCAAGGAAAAGATAACTCCGAAACCGCATGTCTCCCGAACTCCCTGATCCCCGTAATGCCCACCTCCAGGTGTGGGTAGGCGACCGGCTCTGGCCGCGTGAGGAGGCGAAAGTCTCCGTGTTCGACAGTGTGGTCCAAGGCGGAGATGCCTGCTGGGAAGGGTTGCGTGTGTATGAAGGCCGCATCGCCGAACTCGACGCCCACCTCGACCGGCTCTTCGACTCGGCCCATGCCCTGGCCTTTGCCGAAGTGCCCACCCGCGCCGAGGTGAAGCACGCCCTCTTCGAGACGCTGCGGGCCAACGGGATGCGGGACCAGGCCCACCTGCGGCTGACGCTCACCCGTGGGAAGAAGGTCACCTCCGGCATGAACCCCCGGTTCAACCAGTACGGCCCCACCCTCATCGTGCTGGCCGAGTGGAAGGCACCGGTCTACGACGCCGGCGGCATCCGGCTGATAACGTCCAGTGTACGGCGCAACAGCCCGTCCACGCTCGACTCGAAGATTCACCACAACAACCTGATCAACAACATCCTCGCCAAGATCGAGGCCAACGTGGCCGGGGTGGACGATGCGCTCATGCTGGACCTGAACGGCTTCGTCTCGGAGACCAACGCCACGAATGTGTTCATCGTCCGGCGCGGGGTGCTGCTCACGCCCCCTGCCGACAGTTGTCTGCCGGGCATCACCCGCCGCCTGGTGTTGCACCTGGCCGCCGGGGAGGGGATTCCGACCCTCGAACGGAATATCTCCCTGACAGAGGTCTACACTGCCGACGAGGTGTTCACCACCGGCACGATGGGCGAGCTGTCGCCGGTGCTGGAGGTCGATGGCCGCACCATCCGCCAGGCCGATGAACGCCCGCTCACCCGCCGCCTGCAAGCCCTGCACGCCGCCTGGGTGCGGCAGCACGGCGAGCCTCTGCCGTTCTGAATTAGCTGTTGGCTGTTGGCTTTTTGGTACTTGGTGCTTGGGAAGAGGGCAGAAGCATTCCCACCCGTGTCATCATGAGGAGGCCATCGGGTGATCTCATGAGATCGGTCAAGGGGAGGTAGACCCGCCCTTGCCCTACCCTTTCGGCCCGCAGCCTATCCCGAACGAAGGCGAGGGCAGCCACCTCCCCTTCGCTTGGAGAGAGACTGAAGCCCCACCGACGATCCGTCCATTGCAAGCCCCCGCCTGTATTGCACCTGTATTGCACCTGTATTGCATAAGTCCGGTCTGATGTCGATTTTCCGCCGTTCCCTCCCACCATACTCTCGAGGCAGACAATGAAAGCCTATCTCACGGAGTTCATCGGCACCTTCTTCCTGGTGCTCACCATCGGACTGAGCGTTGTCGGGGAGACTACGTTTGCGCCGGTTGCCATCGGGTGCGTGCTCATGGTGATGGTCTACATGGGTGGCCATATTTCCGGCGCGCACTACAACCCGGCCGTCACGCTGGCGCTGCTCATGCGGGGCAAGATCGACACGGCGGAGGCTCTCAGGTACATGGCAGTGCAGGTGGCGGGGTCACTGGTGGCGGCCCTCATCGTGGGGATGGTCATGGGCGACACGTTGAAGGTGGCGCCTGGCCTGGATTTCAACGCTGGGGCGGCGGTGCTCAACGAGGTGCTGTTTACCTTTGCCCTCGCCCTGGTGGTGCTCAACGTGGCAGCCTCCGACGACACGAAGGGGAATGACTACTACGGCCTCGCCATCGGGTTCACGGTGCTGGCCGGGGCGGTGGCAGGCGGGGGGATTTCGGGCGGGGCCTACAACCCGGCCGTCGGGGTCGGGTCCATCCTGGCCGACGCGCTCATGGGCGAGGGGACGACGTTGCCGGGCATCTGGATTTACCTCGTGGGGCCGTTCGCCGGGGGTGCGCTGGCCGCAGTGGTCTTCGGGATGCAGAGCCGTGCCTGAGTACGGTCTGGCGTCCGGATACAGGACATATCGGGAGGGGGCGACAGGGGCCTGGTCGCCCCTTCCTGTTTTGTATCAAGCCTCCAGCAGGTACCCTGCCGCCAGTGTCTCGTAGGCGCTCACCTGCTGCCGGACCCAGCCTTCGTCTTGCCCCAGCGCCGGGGCCATCAGCCGGGCGACCACCGGGGCGGCCTCGACACTGGCGCGGGCATCGAGCAGCAGCGCACGCAGACGGCGGGCCAGCACATCCTCCACCGTTCGCGCCATCTCGTGCCGCACGGCCCAGGCCACTTCGCCGCGCAGGTAGGGCAGACGGGGGTGCAACAGGGCCGTCCCGTCTGGCACCGTGTTGAGCAGGGCCTGCACGGCAGGGGCGTCGGCCCCGTAGCCCGCCAGCGGGCCGAACTGTTCTGCATGGTCATGCCAGCCGTGCAGTGGCAGATGGGGGGTGGCCGAAGGGCGGCGGGGGAGTCCGGCCCGCAGCATGGCCTGGTCGAGGGTGTCCTCGGCCATCTTGCGCCAGGTCGTCCACTTGCCGCCGGTGATGGTGAGCAGCCCGGAGGCCGAGGCCTGGAGCAAGTGGTCTCGAGAGAGGGAGGCGGTCGTGGTGCCGGGCTGCCGTGCGACGAGGGGCCGCAACCCGGCGAACACGCTGCGGACATCGGCGGGAGTGGGGTCGCGGGTGAGGTAGCGGCCTGCATGGGCGAGCAGAAAGTCGATCTCCTCCGGCAGCGCACGGGGTTCGAGCGCCGCCGTTGCTACCGGGGTGTCGGTGGTGCCTACGACCACACGCCCGTGCCAGGGGATGGCGAACAGCACCCGCCCGTCGTCGGTGCGGGGCACCATCAACGCCGTCTCGCCCGGCAGGAACGTCCGGTCGAGCACGAGGTGGATGCCCTGGCTGGGCTGCACCAGCGGCCTTGCCGTGCCCTCGTCCATCCGGCGCACGGCGTCGCAGAACACCCCGGTGGCGTTGATGACCACCCGCGCCGGGAGCGTCCAGGTCTGGCCGGTTTCGGCATCGGTGGCCGTCACACCATCGATCCGCCCCTGCGTCTTTGTCAGCCCGGTCACCGGGCAATAGTTGAGCAGCGTAGCGCCGAGGTTGGCAGCAGTACGGGCCAGGCACAGGGCCAGCCGGGCGTCGTCGAACTGCCCGTCGTGGTAGAGGATGCCCCCGTTCAGCCCGGCAGGTTCAAGTGTGGGCAGCCGGGTGAGGGCCTCTGCGTGGGAGAGCCGACGCGAGGCCCCCAGCCCCAGGCGACCGGCCAGCAGGTCGTACAGCTTCAGCCCGAAGCCGTAGAACGGCCCCTCCCACCAGGCATAGTTCGGGATGAGAAACGGCAGGTTGTGGACGAGGTGGGGCGCGTTGCGGTAGAGCCGCCCCCGCTCGCGCAGGGCCTCACGCACGAGCGCGACGTTGCCCTGTTGCAGGTAACGCACCCCTCCATGCACCAGCTTGGTGCTGCGGCTGGAGGTGCCCTTCGCAAAGTCGTGCTGTTCCAGCAGGAGCGTCCGGTAGCCCCGTGCTGCGGCTTCAACAGCACAGCCGAGGCCGGTGGCCCCCCCGCCGACGATGAGCACCTCCCACGGCGCATCGGCCTGCTCGATCCGGCGCAGCATCTCGGAACGGACCATCGGTTAGACCGGGTAAAGACGCGAAAACAGGGTAGACACGACGCATGTTACGCTGAAAACCGATGCCATAGAGCACCCGCCGCCCCAGCTAACGGCTTTTTCTTTGCGACAACCCTGCCGCTGCGGGAAAAACATAAGCTCCCCTGTACTCTCCCGGATATAGTCAAATTGACGATAAAAATATAGTCAAATTGACGATAATGGTTGATCCGGCAGTCCTGGGAGCCACCACGCTGGTCTCAGAGAGGAGTTTTATTCATCATCAGTTCGGGAATGCTTTTCCCGATAGGAATCCGTTCGCCTTATTTTCACACGTCTTTGCCGAACCGAAAGCAGGAGGCTTCTTCGGTTCGGGGTGTTGTGTCACTTGTCATCATCGGAGGTTCCGCGTGTATATGGTCCTACGTGATTGTCTGCGGGGGTGCAGTCCCCGGCTGGTGGTGCTGATGTTGTTGCACCTGGGGTTGATGCTGCTGGCACCGGGCCTGGCCTGGGCGCAAGAGGTGGGGGGAGAAGCCCCGGCCCACCAGGGTGGCGGCGAGGCCAACCTCATCGTGCCCGACCTGGCCGACCCGGGCGTTGCCAGCTTCTTCGGCATGTCTGGACATTCGCTGCTGCTGGGGGGGCTGGTCGTCTCACTGCTGGGGATGATCTTTGGCCTGATGGTCTACCGGCAGTTGCAGCAGGCCCCGGTTCACCGGTCGATGCTGGAGATCAGCGAGTTGATCTATGAGACCTGCAAGACCTACCTGGGGACGCAGATGCGGTTCATCGGCATCCTGTGGGCGTTCATCGGGGTGATCATGGTGATCTACTTCTATGGCTTCCAGCATTTCACCCTGGACCGTGTGGCGATCATCTTGCTCTTTTCGCTCATTGGGATTGCAGGCAGTTCGATGGTGGCCTGGTTTGGGATGCGGGTCAACACGTTCGCCAACTCGCGCACCTCGTTTGCGGCCCTGGCCGGCAAGCCGTTTCCCTGCTATGCCCTTCCGCTCAAGGCCGGGATGAGCATCGGGATGCTGCTGATCTCGGTGGAGCTGCTCATCATGCTGGGCATCCTGCTCTTCATCCCGGGCGAATACGCCGGGCCGTGCTTCATCGGCTTTGCCATCGGCGAGTCGCTGGGGGCCTCGGCGCTGCGCATCGCCGGCGGCATCTTCACCAAGATCGCCGACATCGGGTCGGACCTGATGAAGATCGTCTTCAAGATCAAGGAGGACGATGCCCGCAACCCCGGCGTGATTGCCGACTGCACGGGTGACAACGCGGGCGACTCGGTCGGCCCCTCGGCGGACGGCTTCGAGACCTACGGCG
>CAZLRO010000059.1:0-12546 GCA_964561865.1 uncultured Rhodothermaceae bacterium
CAGCATCCTCCTCGCCGCGTTTCTGCTGCTCGGCGGCTGTCGTGACTCCCAGCATACGGCCCCGGTTATGAACCCCGCTGCGGACACGCCCCCGCCATCAATGCGCTTCACCGACGTGACCGTACCGGCGGGGTTGGGTGACTATCGCCATCACACGGGTGCCTTCGGGCAGAAATGGTTCCCGGAGACGATGGGCTCTGGCCTCGCCTTCCTGGATTACGATGGCGATGGCTGGCAGGACTTGCTGGTGGCCGGAGGGGGTGCCTGGCCGCAAAGCCCCTCCCAACCCGCTCGTGTGCTCTGGCTCTATCGTAATAACGGCGACGGTACCTTCGTGCTGCGCTCTAAGGACGCCGGGCTGGACGACGTCCGAGCCTACACCTTCGGCCTCACCGTGGCGGACTACGACAACGACGGAGACCCGGATGTCTACTGCACGACGCTCGAGCGCAACCTGCTTTTTCGCAACGAGGGCGGCACCTTCCATGAGGTAGGCCAGCAGGCCGGCGTAGCCGGTCCCCCAGCCTGGAGCTCCTCTGCCCTCTTCTTCGATGCCGACCGCGACGGACACCTTGATCTCTTCGTCGGACGGTATGTACAGTGGTCGCCCGAACGCGACCTCTTCTGTTCGCTCGACGGCCAAACCAAGAGCTATTGCACCCCCGAAACCTACGAGGCCGAAACGAGCCGCTACTACCACAACAACGGCGACGGCACCTTCACCGACCACACCGAAGCCGCCGGGTTTGGCACAGGACCCGGCAAAACCCTTGGCGTGGCGGAGTTCGACTACAACCGCGACGGCTGGCCGGATGTGTTCGTCGCAAACGACACCGAACCCAACGCACTCTACCGCAACAACGGCGATGGCACCTTCACCGAACAGGGGGCCGCCAGCGGTATCGCCTTCGACGAGAACGGCAAGGCCCGCGCCGGGATGGGCATAGACGTCGGTGTGGTGGATAGCACCGGCCAGCCAACCGTCTTCATCGGTAACTTCTCCCGTGAAATGATCGGCGTCTACCGTCACCTCGGTGAGGGGCTGTTCATCGACCGGGCCGCCGTTTCGCAGGTCGGGCGGCCTAGCCTGCTCACCCTCACCTTCGCTGTGCTCTTGCTTGACCTCGACCTCGACGGCGACCTCGACCTCTTCGGTGGCAACGGACACGTCCAGCCCGAGATAGAGACGACCCAGGCGGGCATCTCTTATGCCCAGGCACCCCACCTGTTTCTCAACCAGGGGGACGGCACCTTCACCGACGTCGCTCCAACGTTGGGCGGCATACTCGCCCAACCCATGCTCGCTCGCGGCATCGCCAGCGCCGACTACGACCGCGACGGCGACCTCGACCTCGCCCTCGTCGAGAACGGCGCGGCGCTCCACCTCTGGCGCAATGACCTGCGCACGCCTGCACAGCCTGCCCCGCATTTCCTGCGCGTCCGCGTCCAGGGCAGCACCAGCAACCGCGATGCCCTCGGCACCCGGCTCGTGGCCCTCGTCGGGCGCCAACGCCAGGAGCGCCGCATCCGCAGCGGCTCCAGCTACCTCTCCGCCTCGGAACCCATCGCCACGTTTGGCCTCGGTAGCGCTACCCGCGTCGACACCTTATGGGTTGAATGGCCCAACGGCGTCCGACAACAGCTTGCAAATGTCGATGCCAATCAAGAACTTACACTCACCGAACTCCCACCGACGAATTCTGCGATCCCTCCTTCCCCCTCCAACCCACAACGACCATGAACACCCTCTCCCGCCGCGACTTTCTGAAGCATTCAGCTGCGCTGACGGCTGGCGTTGGCCTGCTCGGCAGTACGGCCCTGGTCTCCCCTGCCGCCCCCCCTTTCCACATCTCGCTGGCTCAGTGGTCGCTCCACAAAACCATCTTCGGCGGCCAGCTCAACAACCTCGACTTTGCCCGGACGGCCAAGCGCGACTTTGGCATCGAGGCTATCGAGTACGTGAACCAGTTCTTTATGGACAAGGCGAAAGACCGCACCTACCTGCAAGAGATGAAGACGCGGGCGGAGGGCGAGGGCGTCCGCAGCCTCCTCATCATGTGCGACAGTGAAGGCTACCTCGGCGATGTCGATACCGCCAAGCGCACCCAGGCGGTCGAAAACCATTATAAGTGGGTCGAGGCCGCCCAGTACCTCGGCTGCCACTCCATCCGGGTCAACGCCTTCAGTGAGGGCACTTTCCTCGAACAGCAGGAGCGCGCCGCCGACGGGCTGCGCCGCCTCTGCGAGTTCGCCAACGCCTACGGCATCAACGTGATCGTTGAGAACCACGGTGGCCTCTCGTCCAATGGGGCCTGGCTGGTGGGCGTGATGCGGCTTGTCAACCACCCGCGGGTGGGCATCCTGCCGGACTTCGGGAACTTCTGCATCCGGCGCGAGGGCGGCCACCCCTGGGAAGGGGCCTGCGTCGAGGAGTACGACCGCTACCAGGGCGTCCAGGAGATGATGCCCTATGCCCGTGCCGTCAGTGCCAAGTCCCATGTGTTCGATGCCCAAGGTAATGAACGGGAGACGGACTACTTCCGCATGATGAAAGTCGTGCTGGAGGCCGGGTACCGGGGCTTCGTCGGCATCGAGTACGAAGGTGACGAGCTGGACGAACCCGGCGGCATCCGTGTCACGCGCGACCTGCTCCTGCGCATCCGCGAACAGATGTCCTGACCTCCTTGTACCGCCGGGGCAGGGGCTGCTGCGGTGGCTCCATGCCCTGGTTCCTTATCTGCCTCCTTGTAAAAACGCTTCACCCTCATGCCTCCTTTTTTCCGTTCGCTCCCCCTGCTGGCCCTGCTGGGCCTGGCCGCCTGCCGACAAACCCCCGACCCGGCCACCACCCCCGAAACCAACCCCGTCGTGGCCGAGGCCGACTGGCAGGTGCTCTTCGATGGCACCAACCTCGACCAGTGGCGCGGGTTCAAAACCGACAGCCTGCCCTCCGGATGGCGGATCCAGGACAGTACCCTCTTCTTCGACATCGACGGGGGGCGGGGCGACCTCATCACCCGCGAACAGTTCCAGGACTTTGAACTGACGCTCCAATGGAAGATCTCCGAGGCGGGTAACAGCGGCATCTTCTTCCATGTGACCGAAGACCGCGACTATACCTGGGAGACCGGGCCGGAGATGCAGGTGCTGGACGATTCGGCCCACTTCGATGGCAAGGATTCCACCACATCGGCTGGGGCGAACTACGCGCTACACCCGCCCTCGCGCCGGGTCGCCCGCCCGGCAGGCCAGTGGAACGAGGTGCGGCTCGTAGTGGACAGCACCCACGTGGAACACTGGCTCAACGGGGAGAAGATCGTCGAATACGAACTGTGGAGCGACGACTGGAAAGCCCGCGTGGCGGCCAGCAAGTTCAAGGACATGCCGGGCTATGGACTCGCCCCTACCGGCCATATCGCCTTGCAGGACCACGGCAATCCGGTGTGGTACCGCAACATCCGCATCCGCCCGCTCTGAATCCGGGGGGCGGAAGCAAATCCGGCCCGGGCGCGTACAAGCCCTCATCCTACGGCGAACATCCCGGTTCGTCCCGCAGGCCCGACCATCCTTTAGCCCGGAGGTTGCCATGCTCCGTTTCCTGTTTCGGGCCGTCCCGGTCGTGCTGCTGCTCTCCAGTGCCGGTTGCCGGACCACCAAGTCGGATGCGGACGCGGTGCTGCCTGCGTTCTCGCTGGCTGCGCCCCGGCCCGCCCATGTGTTCGTAGAAGGCCGGGACAAGGGCATGACCCCGGCCACCATCACCGTCCGGCGCGACCTTGGCGACCAGGAGGTGGCGCTCCGCCTGCGCACCCCGCAAGGCAAACTCTACGACGTGCGCCGCTACGAGATCGAACTCGTCCATTCCTCCAACCGAGGAATGCTGGACTATCGCGCCACGCCCAACGATACCGACAACATCAAGGGCATCAACACCGAAGACCTGCCCCGCCGCAACAGCGGGGCGTATGTGGTGCCCTATTACAACTACCCGATCCGGATCGAGGACCGCGAGTACAACCTGACCCTGATCGTGATCGACTGAGTGCTGCTGTGCCCGGACGCCCCTACCTCCTCGCCGAAACCACCTGGAAAACCGTCCGCGACACGGCGTACGAGGTAGCGGTCCTGCCCTGGGGAGCCACCGAAGCCCACAACTACCACCTCCCCTACGCCACCGACGTCATCGAGAGCGACCACATCGCGGCGGAGGCGGCCCGGCTTGCGTGGGCACAGGGGGCAAAGGTTATCGTGCTCCCGACCGTCCCGTTCGGGGTGAACACCGGGCAACTGGACATCCGGCTGGATATCAACATGAACCCCAGCACACAGGCGGCGGTGCTGCGGGATGTGGTGGATGCGCTTTCGCGGCAGGGCATCCCCCGGCTGGTGGTGCTCAACGGGCACGGCGGCAACGACTTCCGCCAGATGCTGCGCGAGCTACAGCCGCAGTTCCCGAATGTGTTCCTCTGCACCCTGCACTGGTTCCGCGTGGTGGACGAGCGGGCGTTCTTCGAGGACACCGGCGACCATGCGGGCGAGGCCGAGACGAGCCTGATGCAATACCTGGCGCCCCACCTGGTGCTGCCGCTGTCGGAGGCCGGGGACGGGGCGGCCCGGCAGTTCAAGGTGGCCGGGTTGCGCGAAGGGTGGGTGTGGGCACAACGCGCCTGGAGCCAGGTGACGGCGGATACCGGGGTGGGCAACCCGGCCCGCGCTACCCCGGAAAAAGGCCAGCGCTACTTCGAGGCCATCACGCAGAAGATCGCCACCTTCCTCGTTGAACTGACCACTGCCGACCCGGACGACCTCTACGCCTGAGCCAGTCTGTCTGGCACTACAGGCAGCCAGGATCGAGGCTACGGTTGTTGCAGGACGGACGCACCCTCAACTGTCTCCGCTTTCTGCATCCTGTAAGCAGGATGCGCCGCCGCAGGCTGCTATCGTAGTGTCCGGCCCTCGTTCCGGCGAGTTCACCTCCATATAGCAACATATAGTCAATTTGACTATAATTTTTCACATCGACACACGCATCGATCAGGTGGGTAGCGGGTGGTGTTGCTCTTCGGCCACCCGGTCGGCAGCGAACCGCAGGGCTGCCTGGATATTCTCGCGCTTCAGGTCGTATTCCTGTTCGATCTCCTCGAAGCTCATTCCCCCGGCCAGGCTGCCCACAATGAGGGCCACGGGCACACGGGTACCACGAACTACGGGCTTGCCGTGGCAGATTCCTGGATCAATCACAATACGGTCGTGCATGGTTGGGGCGGGTAAGCAGTTACAACGGACTGGGGCGGGTACTGCTCATGGTCGCAGGAAGACGTATAACGAGGAAGAGCAAAGGTTCCCGGCCCCAGCCAGTGGGAGACAGGACCACTGGATCGGCAGCCTGGCGGATGATCCGGCGGGTCAGGTGCTGCCCGTGGTCTGGCCCAGGTGTTTTCGGAGGGCTTCGGCGAGGTCGGCTACATAGGGCAGGTCCAGCAGCCGGTGGGGGCCGGTGATGTCGTGCGTCTCGACGCCGCCCTGGGCGAAGACGCCCCAGCCGAGGTCTTTCGGGAAGGCGGCCATGCGACTGCTGCGGAACAGCACGACCTGCCCCGGCCAGGGGTGGGGACGGTACGCCCGCAGGAGGTGCCGGTACGTATCGACAATGTAGGGGAACCGCAGGGGGGCCGGGATCGGATAGCCCAGGGCCAGGCAGAGCCGTCCGAGCTGTTTGTAGGCCCATCGGAGTCGGCGGTGCAGCCGGGCCGACCGGCGGGGAGGGGATGGGCCTTCGCGCGCACCGGCCGGGCCACCCAGGTGGTCGCCATACTCCGCCATCAGGTCGGGAGGGCGCTGAGGGCGGGGCAGCGCCGGGCTGATGCCGTCGATGAAGGCCAGCAGGCCCACCGCCTCGCCTGCGGCCCGGAGTTGCTGCGCCATCTCGAGCACGATCCGGCTGCCGAGGCAGAAGCTGAGCAGGTGGTACGGCCCGTGGGGCTGGAGGCGGCGCACCTCTTCGATGTAGGCCGCTGCCATGTCCGCGACGGTGGTGAAGGCGATGCGCCGTCCGTCCAGTCCCTGCCCCTGCACACCGTACACGGGCTGGTCGGCCCCCAGTTGGCGGGCCAGCGCCCCGTAGAGCAGCACGTTTCCGCCCAGGTTGTGGACGCAGAACAGCGGGGGACGGCGGCCTGCGGTCTGGATGGGGACGAGGTGCGTCCAGGGGGAATCCGGGTGCCCTTCGGCCAGCAGGCGGGCCAGCCGCTCCACCGTCGGGGCCTGGAACAGGGCCGTCGGGGGAAGCGACACGCCGAGAGCACGGGTAATGCGGGCAAGCAGGTCCATCGCTTGCAGGGAATGGCCGCCGAGGGCGAAGAAGTCGTCGTGGACGCTCACCGGGGTCCGCCCCAGCACCGTCTCGAAGAGGCGTACGAGTTGCCGCTCCCGCTCGTGGCGGGGGGGTACCTGTCCGGTGGGTGGAGCAGGGATGAGGTCTGGATTCGGCAGGGCCTGTACGTCCACCTTGCCGTTGGGCGTCAGGGGAAGCGCGGGCAGGACGACGAAGTCGCTCGGCACGAGGTGCGGCGGTACCTGCCCTTGCAAAGCCGTGCGCAGGGCGGCAACGTCCAGCGACATGCCCGGCTGTGGCACCAGCCAGGCGACGAGGCGGGTGAAGGGTTGGGAGGGGTCATCATCGGGCACCCCACCCTCATGCCGGGCCGCCACAGCGGCCTCCGCCACGCTGGGCAAGGCACGCAGGGATGCCTCCACTTCGCCGGGTTCGATGCGGAACCCGCGCACCTTCACCTGATCGTCGGCGCGGCCCCGGAACAGCAGCGTGCCGTCGGGACGGTACCGGCCCCGGTCACCTGTCCGGTACAGGCGGGCGCCAGGGGAAGTGCTGAAGGGGTCGGGCACGAACCGCTCGTCGGTCAGTGTTGGCTGGCGATGGTAGCCGCGTGCCAGGGAGGCCCCTCCCACGTATAACTCCCCGGTCACCCCGATGGGCACGGGCTGGCGGTGTCGGTCCAGCACGTACACCCGCGTGTTGCGGATCGGGCGGCCTATCGGCACCTCGTCGCGGTCGTCGGGCTGGACTTCATGGCAGAGCACGTCGGCGGACACCTCGGAGGAGCCATACAGATTCAGCAGCCGGGCTGAAGGCACCTGCTGGCGGAAGCGGGCGGCCAGCACCGGGGAGAGCGCCTCGCCGCTCACCGTCCAGTATGTCAGCCGGGGCAGGCGGGCGCCGAGGTCCGGCACGGCCTCCAGGAGGGCACGCAGCAGCGAGGGCACCAGTACGATACGGGTGACGGCATGGCGGGCCAGGTGCTCGACCAGCAGCCGGGGTGTGTGGACCACCGCGTCCGGCACCATCACCAGCGGCACCCCTTGCAGCAACGGGCCGAAGATTTCCCAGACAGCATCGACAAAGCTGAGGGCGGTTTTCTGGCAACACACTTCGCCGGGGGCGAACGGGTAGGCCTGCCACATCCACCGGAACCGGTTGACCGCCCCCCGGTGCAGCCCCACGACGCCTTTGGGCTGTCCGGTGGAGCCGGAAGTGTAGACCAGGTAGGCGGCCTGTCCGGGGTCGAAGGCTGCCGTCGGGTTGCCTGCAGGCTGCTGTGCCAGCGACAGGCCGTCCAGGTCGATTCGTTGGGTGTGGGCCGGGCATCCGTCGGGAATCTGCCCGGCGGTAGTCAGCAGGAACGGGGCCTGGCTGTCATCGAGCATAAAGGCCCGCCGGGAGGCAGGGTAGGACGGGTCGAGGGGCAGGTACATCCCGCCCGCCTTCAGGATGCCCAGCAGTGCCGCCACCATCTCCGCCGAGCGTTCGAGGCAGACGCCGACCGGGACGTCCGGCCCGACGCCCTGCTGGCGCAGCTCGTGGGCCAGGCGGTTGGCGTAGCGGTTGAGCCGGGCGAACGTCCAGGAGCCGCCTTCCTCCACCACCGCCACGGCGTTGGGGGTGCGGGCCACCTGGGCTTCAAACAGATGGTGGATGCCTTCGTCCAGCGGGTCCTCGGCCCCCGTGTCGTTCCAGAGCACGAGCACCTGGTGCCGCTCCCGGTCGGACATCAACGGCAACGTCGCCAGCGGGGTGTCGGGGGCGGAGAGGGCCGCCGCCAGCAGGTGCTCGAAGTGGCCCGCCATGCGGGCGATGGTGGCCGCCTCGAACAGGTGGGTGCTGTACTCCCAGAGGCCGTGCCAGCCGTCGGGCCAGGGCTGGATCAGTACGGTGAGGTCGAACTTGGCGGCGTGGTTGTGTACATCCAGCCGGCTGACCCGGAGGCCGGGCAGCATCGGGGGGACCAGGGGCATGTTCTGGAGGCTGAACATCACCTGGAACAGCGGATGGTGGCCCAGCCGCCGCGCCGATTGCAGGGCCTCGACAAGCCGCTCGAAGGGCAGGTCCTGGTGGTCGTAGGCCGAGAGGGTCCTCTCCCGCACCCGCCCCAGCAGCTCCCGAAACGACGGGGTGCCGGACAGGTCCAGCCGCAAGGCCAGGGTGTTGACAAAAAAGCCGATCAATCCCTCGACGTCGGCCTGGTGGCGGTTGGCGATGGGCGACCCCACGACGAGGTCCTGCTGGTCGCTGTAGCGGCTGAGCAGGGTGGCGAACGCCGCCAGCAGCGTCATGAACGGCGTCACGCCCGCCTGTCGACCCAGCGTCTGCACAGCCTTGACCGTAGGGGCGGGAAGCGTGAACCAGTGGCGCGCCCCCTCGTACGTCTGGACCGGTGGGCGAGGGCGGTCGAAGGGCAAGGCGAGCACCGGCGGGGCACCGGCCAGGTGCTGTTGCCAATACTGCAACTGCGGCTGGAGCACCGCATCGGTCAGTTCCTGGCGCTGCCGCCGGGCGAAGGCGGGGTATTGGAGTGGTAACGGCGGCAGGGGTGAGGGCTGGCCCTGGGCAAAGGCCGTATAGAGTGCCTGAAGCTCCCGCAGGAACACCCCCGTTGACCAGCCATCGGAGGCGATGTGGTGGAAGACGAAGAGCAGGACATGGGTCGTCTCCTCCAGTCGGTACAGCGCCGGGCGCAACAAGAGGTCAGTCGTCAGGTCGAACGGGCGGCGGATGACAGCCTCCATCTGGCTCCAGAGGACGGCTTCGCGGGTGTCTGCCGGGGTCGCCGCCAGGTCGGTGACGGGCAGCGGGAAAGGGGCGAACGGGGCCACCATCTGGCAGGGCTGCCCCTGCTCCATGCCAAAGGTGCTCCGCAGCGCCTCGTGCCGGGCGACGATGGCGTTGAGCGCCTGCTCCAGGGCCGACACATCCAGCGTGCCTTCCAGCCGCAGGGCACCGGGGATGTGGTATGCCGAGGTGCGGGGGTCTAACTGGTGCAGCACCCACAGCCGCTGCTGGGCATAGGAGAGCGGGGCCGGCACGTCCGGCGAAGAGACGGTTGTCTGGACGGGGGCAGGGCCGGTCGTCATGGGCAATAGTTCCAGTGTCCGTCTCCAGTGTCCGTCATGCCGCTGGAGGAGAAGAGATGGTCAGCTCATAGCCCAGCCGCTCCGCCAGGCGCTGGGCAGCTTCACCGAGGGGACGTGGCAGCCGGATGTGCCGCCAGGCCTCTCCCAGCCGGGCCTCGATCCGGCTGTGCTTGAAGATGTTGGGATCACCCGGACCGCCGAACATCTCGCTCTTCTCGTAGGGCTGCAACAGGGCTTCCTCGAACGGCAACGCGAGGAAGGCGCATACGGCCCGCAGCACCGTTTCGGGGTCGCGCACGAGGTCTTCGTACCGCACCTGGTGGAAGCGGGCGGGATCGACCTGTTGCCGGAACGTCTCGATGTGCTGGTTCATGGTCGTCCAGTACGCTTCGGCGATGGCGAAGGGGTCGCCCTGGTCGCCGCGTACCCGGTCGAAGCGTGCCCGCACGAACGAGTCGATGACGGCATACGGGTGGCGGACGAGGTGGAGGTATCGGGGCTGGTCAAATCTGTCCTCGGCCCGTTGCAGCGTTTCCAGCCGGAGGGCGTTGGCGGGCGTCTTGTCCACCAGCAGGCGACCGTTCAGCCGCTCCTGCAACATCCGGAACACCGCCAGGGTCGGACACGCCTCGGCCACCAGCCGCTCGACCAGGGTGAGGGCTTCGGCACGGTCGCCTTGCAGGAGCGCAGTGAACGCCTGCACCAGCCCCTCGCGTGGCATCAGGATGTCTGGGTCCTGGCTCCATTGCCGGAGGTCTTCGTGGCTGAGCAACGTCAGTTCGGGCGGACAGAACAGGGCCGGATGGCCGGAGAGCATGAGGCGGAACAGGGTCGAGCCAGAGCGGGGGGCCGACAGCACGAAGACCATCGTCGGGTTCTTCTCCCCGCCCCTACGGTTGGTCCGGGGTTCCGGTGCGGGCAGCGGCGATGCCGAGGGTGCCAGGCTGGAGACGCGCACCGGGGGCGCTGCGCCTTCCGCCAGCAACCCGCGCAGGCGCGTCCACTCGTCCAGCACGAACCCGGCCAGGGCCTCCACCGAGGGCTGTGCCCGGACTTCCTGGACGTAGACGGTCAGGTCCAGGTATTGCTTGAGCGCCCACGTCAGGTGCTGGGCAATGCGCTCGGCGTCGAGAGGATTTTCCGGAGGCCATGGGGCGGCGGGTTGCCCGGCGGCCTCGGCGACCTGGCCCCGGAGGTAGGCGACGAGGAGTTCGTAGCGGGCTTCAGGGGAAGCTGCCTCCAGTTGGACACGGATAGGGCCGACAGGCGAACGTTCCGGCGGTGGATACTGCTCCGCGATCAGCGCGGCCAGCCCGGCGACGGTAGGATGGTCGAAGAGGCTGCGCAGCGACAGTTCGGCGTGCTCGAAACGCTGGCGCAGCCGGTTGTTGAGCTGGGTGGCGAGCAGGGAGTTGCCGCCCAGGTCGAAGAAGTTGTCGTCCCGCCCGACGTGTGCCAGCCCCAGCAGTTGCGCCCAGGCTTCGGCCACCGCCTGCTCGATGACCGTCTGCGGTGCATCCGCCGAGGCCGACGGTGCCGCTCCAGCAGAAGGCAGAGGCGCTGCTGGTCCCGTCGCCGGGGCGAGGGTGTCGAGCGTAGTGGCCCGGTGTGCGGCGATCCGCGCCGGGAAGTCGGTGGTGGAGACAAGGACCTGGGGCCAGCCGGTCTGGAGGATGCGGGCAAAGACCTCCACGCCCTCGTCGTTGCGCAGCCCCTGGCGTAGCAGCGCCGCCCGTTGTGCGCGCAGCGGCTCCGGCACCTCGGTGTCCACGCCCATCCCCACCTCCGCCCAGGCCTCCCAGTTAACAGACACCACCGGCAACCCGCCGGACCGCTGGTGTTCGTGGGCGAATGCATCCAGGAAGGCGTTGGCGGCGGCATAGTCGGCCTGCCCAACCTCGCCCACGGCGGAGACGAACGAGGAGCACAGCACCAGAAAGTCAAGGCCCAGCGGACGGCAAAGAGTTTCCAGGAGGCGGGTGGCCTGCACCTTCACCTCCAGCACATGGCGGGCCTGTTCCGGGGTGTTGGCGATCATCATCCGTTCCCCTCGGATGCCCGCGGCATGGATGACCCCGTGCAGCGTGCCAAACCGCGCATGGATGGCATCGAAGACGGTCTGCATGTCCGCCGGGTTCGTCGCATCGGCCTGGAGGACGAGGACTTCCGCGCCGAGGGCTTCCAGGGCCTGCATCTGCTGCTGCCGCTGGCGGGCCTGCTCGGACCCGTTGGCCTGGTTCGGGAGGCCGGTGCGGCTCGTCAGGACGAGGCGGGCCTGCACGGTGCGGGCCAGGTAGCTGGCGAGTACCCCTCCGATGCCTCCCAGCCCTCCCGTGATGAGGTAGACCCCTCGGGGACGCAGGCGGGCGGGCAAGCCCGCGTTGGCCGGCAGCCGGACGGGCGCGAACGTCTCCACCCACCGGTGCGGCCCCCGGTACGCGACCACAACATCGTCGGTGGACGCCCCTGCTTCTGCGATGAGCTGGTTTGCCTGCTCGGGGGTGAATCGACCGCCTTCGGGAACGACGAAGTCCACCGCATGGCACTGGACAGTGGGGAACTCTCTCGGGAAGGTGCGGACGGGGCCTAGCGCCAGGGCTTTCTCCGGGCAGGTGGTGGGTTCAGCACCGGTCACCGTGTGCAGGCCGGTCGTCACCACCGACAGCCGCATCGGGGGGACGTCGTGCAGGTTGCCGAGGGCCTGGGCGAGCGAGAGCAGGCTGAAGAACGGACGTGCGTACGGCGTCTCTGCCTCCGGAGGGTCTACGTTCCACAGGTGGAGGAGGTGGTCTGGCAACTGCCCCCGTGCCTGCAAGTCCTGGAACAGCCGGTCATAGTCACCGGCGGAGGCGGGGTTGAGGCGGTAGCCCTGCTCGCCGAGGGAGGCAAACGCCTCCCCGGCCTGCACCCGGATGACGGTGTGGGGCACACCGGTGTTGATGAAATCCACACTGAGCCAGCCTGCCTCCAGCGGAATATCCACATCTGTATGAAGATCCTTGGGGTCCGGCATCAAAACCTTGACCACCCTTCCCGTCACCTCTGCAGACACCGGCCCTGCCAGGGTCTCGAAGGTCATCCGGGGGCCTGCGATCCCCTTGAGGCTGGCGAACCGGGCCA
>CAZLRO010000059.1:12556-16458 GCA_964561865.1 uncultured Rhodothermaceae bacterium
CTGCTCGCCGAGGGAGGCAAACGCCTCCCCGGCCTGCACCCGGATGACGGTGTGCCCCTGGGCAAACAGCCGCATCAGCACCAGGTCGCCCAGCCCCTGCGCATCGACGAAGGCCAGCCACCGGGATGGGGCAGGGGATTGCCCGCCCGGCAGGGGGACCCGGTTCCACGAAGGGACATAAAACCAGTCCGCCATGTCTGGCGTTCGTGCGGCGGTATCCGGAGGGATTGCTGCTGCCGGAAGGGGCGTCACCCAGTGCCGCTGGCCCTCGAACGGGTAGGTGGGCAGGGGCACCCGGCGGCGGGGCTGTCCTTGGCAGGCCGACCAGTCGATCTCCCCTCCGTTCAGCCACAACTGGCCCATCGCCTGCTGCAGGAAGGCCCGGTCGTCGATGGCCTCCATCGGGTGGCGCATGGAAGCGATGACCATCGGCTGCCGGGCTTTCTCCCAGCCGGAGAGGGCGCCCAGGGTTCGCCAGGGGCCGACCTCCAGCAGCACCCGTCCGGGGTCCTGCATCAGCGCCGCCAGCCCGTCGGCGAAGCGGACCGTCCGGCGCACCTGCTGTGCCCAGTAGCCAGGGTCTGTCGCCTCGGCGTCCGTGATCCAGGTGCCGGTGACGTTGGAGAGGAACGGGAGATGGGGTGGGTTGAGCGTACAGCCGCCCAGAGCCGCCGCCAGCGCTGGCAGGACCGGCTCCATCATCGGCGAGTGAAACGCATGGGAGGTATGAAGGCGGCGGCAGGCGATGCTCCGGTCCGCCAGCCGTTGCTCCAGGGCGTCGATGGCTGCGTGTGGCCCGGAGACGACCCCCTGCAATGGACTGTTGACCACGGCGAGGGCGAGGGGGGGCGTCAGCAGGGCCATGATCTCGGTCTCCGACGCCGAGACCGCCAGCATTGCGCCGGGTGGGCAGCCCTGCATCAGCCGTCCCCGCTGCGCCACGAACGACAGGGCATCCTCGAACGAGAAAACACCTGCCAGGCACGCGGCCACCACCTCGCCGATGCTGTGCCCGATCATCGCCTCCGGCTGCACCCCCCACGACTGCCAGAGCCGGGCCAGTGCATATTCGACGGCGAAGAGGGCGGGCTGGGTCAGCCACGTCTGTTCGAGCTGCTGGGTGGCAGCCGCCTCCTGGCCGGGTTCGGGATAGAGCAACGTCCGCAGGTCGAGGCCGAGGGTCGGTGCAAGATAGACCGCTGCTGCCTCGACGTGCCGGCGAAAGACCGGCTCGGTCTCGTACACCCCCCGCCCCATGTTGACGTACTGGGCACCCTGCCCCGGAAAGACGAACACGACCTGCGGAGGAGCGGACTTCGGGTTCCACACGGCGCTGCGGACCCGGCGGGCATCCCGTGTTTCCAGGGCGGCGACAACCTCCGCCGGGTCGTGGCCGACCACCATGCGGCGGTGTGCCAGGGCTTTTCGGCCTACCTGCAACGTGAAGGCGACATCGGCCAGGGGGGCCTCAGGGTGCTGCCGGAGATGGGCGGCGAGGTTGTCCGTCATCGTCTCCAGCGCCGTCTCGGTGCGCGCCGAGAGCACGCGGTGGTGGGGGGCGTTGTCGTTGGGGGGCGGTGGGGGAGACGGAGCTTCCTCCAGGACGAGGTGGGCGTTGGTGCCCCCGATGCCGAAGGAACTGACCCCGGCACGGCGCGGCGTGTCGGTGGCCGTCCAGTCCCGCAACGTCGTGTTGACGAAGAACGGGGTGCTGGCGAAGTCGATGTGGGGGTTGGGCTGCTGGAAATGGAGCGAGGGTGGCAGCTTCCGGTGGTGCAGGGCCAGCACGGTCTTGATCAATCCGGCTACCCCTGCCGCCGCGTCGAGGTGGCCGACGTTGGTCTTGACCGTGCCGAGGGCACAGAAGCCTTTCCGCTCGGTGGCAAACGCCTGGGTCAGTGCCGCAACCTCGATGGGGTCGCCGAGGGCGGTGCCGGTGCCGTGGGCTTCAACGTAGCCGATGGTCTCCGGGGCCACCCCGGCCAGCGCCTGGGCCAGCGCGATGACCTGGGCCTGGCCTTCCACGCTCGGCGCGGTATAGCCCACCTTGGCAGCCCCATCGTTGTTCAGAGCAGCTCCCCGGATGACGGCGTAGACCGTATCCCCGTCGGCTAGCGCTTCGTCGAGGCGTTTGAGCACTACGATGCCGATGCCGTTGCCAAAGACCGTCCCCTGCGCCCGTGCGTCGAAAGCCCGGCAGTGGCCGTCCGGGGAGAAGATGCCGTCGGTCAGGTACAGGTAGCCCCGCTCCTGGGGCACCCGCACCGAGACCCCACCCGCCAGTGCCATGTCGCACTGGTAGCTGAGCAGGGCCTGGCACGCCTGGACGGTGGCGACGAGCGAGGTGGCACAGGCCGCCTGCACGGCGAAGCTCGGCCCACGCAGGTTGAGCTGGTACGAGACGCGGGTTGCAAGGTACTCGCTGCCGTTGCCGACGATGACGGACAGGTCGTTCATCGCAGGCATGAAGGCCCGCCCGGCGAACAGGTTGTTGGGCAGGTAGGTGTTCAGGCTGGCCCCGGCATAGACCCCGATGGCCCCCCGGTAGGTGTCGGGGTTGTAGCCGGCGTGTTCCAGGGCCGCCCAGGCCCCTTCGAGGAAGACGCGGTGCTGCGGATCCATCTCTTCGGCCTCGCGCGGGGCGTAGCCAAACAGGGCCGCATCGAAACGATCGGCGTCGGAGAGCACACCGCCAGCCCGGACGTAGGCAGGGTTGCGCAGCATCTCCTCGGCGATGCCGGATGCCCGCAGCGTCGCCTCGGTGAAGAAAGAGATGCCTTCTACCCCGTCACACAGGTTCTTCCAGAAGGCATCGAGGGTGTCCGCTCCCGGAAACCGCCCGTGCAGGCCGATGATCGCAATGCTGTCCATCGTGGTGGCGTGGCTTGCTGTTGCCGATCTCAAAGATCAGCTCAGAACCCCAGCAGGTACCGTCGCAGGGCCTGGGCATCCCCGTCGGCGGCTACGGTGCGGCGGAGGATGCGGGTCTGCCCCTGCACCTGCGGCCCGCGCCGGTGGAGGACGCACCGGTTGTCCCAGATCACCAGGTCGCCCGTCTGCCAGACGTGCTTGTAGAACGTATCTTCATCCTGGATGTGGGCTTCCAGCCGGGCCATCAGCGCCCGGCCTTCGGCTTCGGTCAGGCCAACGGGATAGCCTTTGGTATAGCCAGGAATGCCGTAGAGGGCCTTGCGCCCGGAGATCGGGTGTTTCAGAACGAGGGGATGCAGGGCACCAGAGAGGTTCGGGAAGGCGGACTTGAACTCATGGGAGATCGAGAGCGGGGCAATCCGCTGCCGGGTGTCCTCGTCAAGACGGTCGTAGGCGGCATATTGGCTGGCGAACCAGGTCTGGTACCCTTCGTCCGGCGCCTGAAGGGCATAGAGAAACGAGTAGTGCAGGGGATTCTGGAGGTACGACACGTCGGCATGCCAGTCCTGGGCGTAGCCGTCGTTGGGGTTGTCCCAGTAGTCCGGGCTGTTCACCCAGTAGACGCAACTCGGATGCACGCCGGTGTAGGCCGGGCGCTTGCTGAGTTCATGGCGGCGGGCAAACGTGTTGGCTTCCCCGCCGTAGAGCCAGGGGACGATGGTCTCGCCGAAGGCTTCGGAGAACCGCACCTGCGCGGCCTCGTCGTCGAGGTGCTGCTGGCGCAGGACCACTACGCCGTAGTCGGCCAGGGCCTGTTTGAGGGCCTTCACCGCGTCCGGGTCGGGGGGCAGTGCCGCGTCGAGGCCGTACACTTGCGCGCCCAGGGGCAGGTCGAAAGGGCGGAGCTGGAGGTCGGAGGCGGTCGTGGTCATGGCAGGTACCGGGCTAGTCGGGGCTTCGGAAGGACGGGTGCCGGGTCTTCTGGCGTTCGAGGGCGGCCTGCTGCTGCCGGGCGCGGTCGGCCACATCGT
>CAZLRO010000060.1:0-16430 GCA_964561865.1 uncultured Rhodothermaceae bacterium
CCAGAGGTCATCGGAATAGGCCATCTGGCGCTGTTCCAGCATTGAATAGAGCAGGCCGTCCACGTCGGAGCGCAGCACGATGTCGTCGCCCACGACCGCCACTATCTCATCAATCACGGTCTCGTTCTGGGCTGTCGCCAGAGGGGGCATCAGGGCCAGGAACGAAAGGGCCAGCAGGACACGCATCAGGGTAAGGGAAAGGAGCTTGAACACCAGTAGAGGCAGAACGCAGCAGCATAGCGGCATATTGCCTTTCGGCACTTCACCGGATTTCGATCTCGTTACGGGAGGTGGCTTCGGCGCGGAGCCGTTCAACCTGACGGGCCAGCAACTGTTTCCGGTTCTCGATCTCGATGCGTTGGCGGAGTTCATCTGCCACCCAGGCCAGTTGCGGAAGGCTGCCTGCCGGGGCGCGTGCCACCAACTGGACGAGGTGGTGCAGGCTGTCGGGGGTGGTCAGGTAGCGGCTTTGTCCAGGCGTGAGGGTGGCCAGCACCTCCTGCAGGGCGGGGAGCTTCGAGAGCAGGCGGGCTTCGGGATAAAACGAGGCCGCGAGGGCACGCGCCTCTTCGGGTTGTGCGGCGAACCGCCCGACCAGCGACAGCCAGCGGTCGTCGGCATCGGCGGCCCCGGCTTCCTGCTGCCACAACTGCCAGGCGAGGGCTGCCGAATCGGCATGGGGGGTGAACAGGTAGCGCAGGCGCAGGTAGGGTTCGCGCAGGCGCAGCCGCTCCTTGTCCTGCTCGTAGTAGGTGCGGATCTGCTCCGGTGAAGGGTCGGTAGCGTTCTCGGCGTAGAGCTGGTCCAGCAACGTGCTGACCAACACCGAACGCAGGTTATCCTCCATGAGCCGCTGCACGTCCTCCCGGTCCTGGATGCCCCGTCGGCGGGCTTCCTGGTAGAGCAACTCGCTGCGGATCCACTGCTCGATGAACTGCCGACGAGCCTCGGACGTGTCTTGCAAGAGCGGGGAGAGCGTCAGGGCCGAGTCCACTTCGGCCTGGGTAAGGAACCGGTCCCCTACACGGGCCAGGTACGGAGCCGACGCAGGCCCCGGCCCATCACTACAGGCGGCCAGCACCAGCAGGCAGAGGCCGAAGGCCCTCCGGTGCCATTCCTTCATGGAGGGGCGGATGAAAGGTGGGGGAGGCCGGGTATGAGGGCCTGTTTGTTCCGGGGAGCTACCGTCCTGCTGCGGTTGCAACGTTATTGCCCGGACGCGGTGGACGTAGCCGTAGCCGGGGCCTTGAAGGCACCCGACACCCGGTCTGGATAGGTAGCAGCCTGGTACTTGCGGCGCAGGCGCTCCACGAGCCGCTGTTCGAGCAGGTCCTGGTACTCGTTTACGACCTCGGCACGGGCTTCCTCAAACGTCTTGGCACGGGCCGGTTCCATGCCACTGCGCACCAGTACCACATATCCGTTATTGTATTGCGCCGGGTTGGTATGCCCCCCCTCGGCCAGTGCGAGGGCCTGGTCATACACCGAGTTGGTCTGCCCGGCCACCAGCGTGGTGTCGACCTTGATGGGGGCACCGGCAGGCAATTCGGCGATCACCTGGGCCACCGGCGTGCCCGCGTTCAGTCGGTCCTTCACCACCGCCTTCAGCAGGGAATCCTGGCGGGTGTGGAAGCCAACGATCCGCATCCGGTCAGGAAAGCGGTACTGTGCTGCGTTTGCCCGGAAGTGGGCTTCCAGCGCCACCGTGTCGCGGGCGGCCACTGTCCATACCGAATCTTCCATCAGGCGGAACAGCAAGAGGCCATGCCGGAACTCGTCCATCGTCAGCTTGAACTCCGGATCGCGGCCTTCGAGGGCATACACCTCATAGTCGAGCGCCTTCTCGTTCATAAACTGATGGACGATCATAAACAGCTGTTCGTCGGCATCGGCAGAACGGCGTTTCAGCGTGGCGCGGGCCATGAAGGCAGAGAGGTCTCCGAGGGTATAGCTGGAGTCGGCAACCGAGGCAAATGTCTGGGCCTTTGCTGCGTCCGGGAACGTGCCGTCCTTGATCACAGCCAGGAGCGAGTCGGTGGTCATGCCTGTGAAGGTGGCGCGTGTCAGCGCCGAGTCGATCCGGCTGCCGCGCCGGGTACGGATTCCCATTGCATAGACCTCTTCCTCTTCCGAGATGCGGGGCATCCGCTGCATCTCCCGCTTGAGGCTCTCGCGGGACTCCTCGAACGTCTGCTGGGCACGCCGCTCGGTCAACTGGATGAGGTGGTAGCCAAACTGCGTCAGCACAGGGGATGAGATATCTCCGACGTTGGTGAGGGCGAAGGCGGCATCCTTCATGGGCTGGATCAGCCGGGCATCGTAGGAGACCCACCCGATATCTCCGTTCATGCGGGCGCTGCCCCGGTCGTCTGAGAGCATGCGGGCCAGGTCGGCGAACTTCTCCCCGTTCGCCAGCCGGGCCTGGATGCTGTCCAGTCGGACGAGGGCTGCGGCTGTGTCGGCAGGGGTAGACCCGCGCGGGGTGATCATCAGGTGCGAAATCTTGACATCCGGCACCATTGGGCGACGTTCATGCACCTTGATCAGATGGTAGCCGAACTGGGTGCGGAAAATAGGCGAGACCTGTCCTGCCGGGGTGTTGTAGGCCATGTCCTCGAACGACTTCACCATGCGCCCACCGGTGAAATACCCCAGGCGTCCCCGGTAGCCGATGCCCTGGCGGGGGTCCTTGGCCGAGGGGTCTTCCGAGTTCCGGAGGGCAAGGTCCCCAAAGTCTATGCCCTGGGCCAGTGAGTCGCGGATGGACTTGAGTCGGTTCCAGGCGGCCAGCGTGTCGGCAGGGGGTGCGTCGGGGATGAGCCGGAGGAGGATATGGCTGGCGTCGATCAGTTCCTGCTTCTTCGCATAGAGGTCGCGCAGGAGCGGCTCCACCACGTCCTGTTCGATCAGGTACGGGCGGGCCAGTTGGGTGCGGTAGTTCTGAATCTCGGTTTGCAGCCCCGGGTCCTGTTCCAGGCCGAGCGCCTTGGCTTCCAGCACCTTCACCTGGAAGTCCACGTAGCGCTCCAGGAAATCCTGAAACTGGTGCAGGGAGTCGTCGGTGGCGGCGGCGCGGCCCCCTACAGAACGGGCATACTGGGTCTCGAACTGGTCGAGCGTCAGCCGGGTGTTGCCATAGGTGGCGACGACCGGATCGGTAGACGTCGGCGCGACCGGCTGGGTATGGCTGCAACCGATGAGGCCCGCAAGGCCCAGCACCGGCAGGGAGAAGACCAGGAAACGCTTGAATGACACAGGCATGTCCATTATTTCAGGCAATAGTGGCTGGAGAACTTCGATCCGTCGGGAGAAAAGCGGCAGGGGTCCGGGCCGACGGGCCGCCATTTTAAGAATGCGGTGCGTTCACGCCCACCGGCGGGGTCGGTTCCGGCACTTTTTTTAATCATTGCTTCAAAAATGGTGAAGATCATCCTGTCGGGAGCAACTTTTGAAGAAACGGGTTGTCCTTTCCTGGAACCTCATAAACCGGGCGAATTGGTTTCCCATGCTCCCTTTGGACGACAAGACCCTCATAGAAGCCTGCCAGGCTGGGGACGAGTTGGCCTTCGTTGCCCTCTACAACCGGTACAAAGGCCCCGTTTATGTGTTCTGTACGAAAATGTTGCTGGATCGCGAGCTGGCGCAGGATGCGATGCAGGAAACCTTCCTGAAGGTGTATGAACACCGGGCGGAGCTGGCACGCACCACAGCATTCCGGTCCTGGCTCTTTACCATTGCCCGGAACCACTGCCTGAACCTGCTCAAGCAATTGCAACGGGAGGTGGAGTTGGACGAGGAGGCCCTGCCAGCAGACGCACTGGTGGAGGCGCCGGGCGAACACATGGAGAAGAGCGAGGCTGTGGCCTGGGTCAACACGTTTCTGGGGCAGCTCAAGCCGGATTACCGCGAGGTGCTGGTCTTGCGCGAGTACCAGAACCTGTCGTACGAAGAGATTGCCGTCATCACCCGCACCACGCTGGCTGGGGTGAAAGCCCGGCTGTTCAAGGCCCGTCGCAGGCTGGCCGAGGTGATGTTGCCACTATGGTCCTGGGACCGCAGCCAGCCGGTCGCCCAGGGCCGCAGCACGGAGCCAGGAGCGCCATGAGCCACTTGAACCTTCATCTCCCCGCCTGTCCGGAGGGCGTGGAAGAGGCGCTGAACCTGTTCCTCGACGGCGAACTGCCGATGGAGGCCCAGTCCCCGCTGTTTGCCCACCTGGCCCATTGCCAGCCCTGCCGCTACCGACTGGATGTGGTGCTGCGCTTCCGGCGCATGAGCCGACAGGAGACGCTGGCCGTACCGCCGGTGGTGGACGAGGCCTTCCTGCAACGGCTGGCGCGGCTCAAGGCCCGGAAACGGGCCTTTGAACGGGAGGCCAGCCGGAAGCGGCTCTCGCCCATGCATGTGGCCGTCCCGCTCTACCTGACGCTGGTGTTTGTGATCCTGATGTTTTTCGTAGGGATGTATGTACAAGCGTTACAGGTGGTGTCCCCACCTGCCCAGGTGGCCCCGGTGGTAAATACGCCGCCGCCCGTCGTCCGCGAGCCACTCTACCTCATCTACCCCGGCCCCACCGTCGAGGCCGAGCGCGGCGACGTGCCCGCTCGTCGCCAGGGGGGATGAAGGCAGTAACGTTTCAGGGCTGGAGAAGAGGGCAGCGATGTTTCCCCTGGTGTCATCACGAGGAGACCGTAAGTCGACGTGGTGATCTCGCCCTTACCATCTTGCAGCAGCGTCGCAGCAACCCTCGCCGTCGAGATTGCCACCCCCGCCTTCTCCCCGCCTACGCGGAACATCGACCGAAGGGAGATTGCACCGCAGTGAAACCGTAGGTTGCTGGAACAGAAATGACAGGGGGCAGGCTTGTGGTCGATCTCATCATGGTCCATCTCATGAGATCGACCATGATCGACCCTGCTCCTCGCAATGACACGGAAAGGGGGGTGACATTGATGACCACCCCATGACCGATCTCATGAGATTGGTCATCCTCCTGTCCAGGAGGGGCACTCGGTAGGGCCTTTGGAACGGCCTGCCATCCGAGATCTGCCATCCGCAATTCAGCCGGTCTTCACCGCGTCTCGTTGCAGCGGAGGTGTGCCAGCCCCTATTTTCACACGCTTCAACCAGTCCCTTGTTACGTGATTGTTGCCATCGACGGGCCAGCGGGGTCCGGAAAAAGCAGTACCGCGCAGGCGGTGGCCCAGCGGCTCGGATACCGTTATCTGAACACGGGGGCCATGTACCGGGCGGTGGCACGGGCGTTTCAGCAGGCGGGAGCCGCGGCGACCGAGGCGGACGCGGCCCGGGTGCTTCCGTCCCTGCACCTGGAACTGACGTTCACCGGTCCCCGGATGCACGTCTGGCTCCAGGGGGAGGAGGTGACGCCGTACCTGGGATCTTCCGAGGTGGCGCTGCTGGCAAGCCAGGTGAGCACCCTCGCCTCCGTGCGGGAAAAGATCGTCGCTGAGCAGCGGCGGATTGCCCGAAGCCTGGAGGCCGTCGAGGGAGGGGTGTTGCTGGAAGGTCGCGACATCGGGACGGTCGTGTTTCCGGATGCAGACGTGAAGGTCTTCATGGTGGCCGATGCCACTGCCCGTGCCCGCCGCCGGCTCGAAGAGTTGAAGGCTGCCGGGCAGGATGCGACGCTGGAAACGGTGCTGGACGAGGTGAACCGCCGCGACCGACAGGACGCCGAGCGCGCGATCTCGCCCCTGCGTCGGGCCGACGACGCTTGGCTGCTGGATACTACGGCCCTCAGCTTCGAGGAGCAGGTGAATCTTGTTTTACAACTGGTTATGGAACGGCAACAGCAGAAGCTGGTTTAACCGCTCCTTCCCATACCACCACCCCGGTGCCAAGTGCCGGGGCGGTGATCCACCTGAACAGGTCTGGTGCCCATGATGAGGAGGCAGGCACCAGGATTTTAACACCAACCCCCGCAGGGCTTCGACACCACTCCTCCGCCTGCACCCTCAGGCCCTTGCCCGAAGCCCGGAGTAACACCATGGCTGATATCCAGCAAAATCCTGACGAAACCCCCGATGTTGCTGCCACCGAAGTCGTTGCCGAGACGGCGGAAGCCCCGGTTGAAGCCTCTGCTGAGGCGGTTGCCGTGGAGGCAGAGGTGATCGAAGCAGCGCCTGTCGTGGCCCTCGAGGAAAGCCCCGTTGCAGAAACCCCCGCCGAAGCCGTGACAGAAGCGGTTGCTACGGCGGAGGACTCCGCGGCGGTAGATACTGTCGCAGAAGGGGTGGCCGAAGTTGCCCCTGAGACCGCCGAACCCGTTGAAGCTGCCGCAGACGTGGTAGCCGAAGCCCCGGAAGTGCTGGTGGTCGAAGACCCCGTTGTCGCCCCGGTGGTGGACGCCCGCGCCCTCAAGCAGCAAGCCGGCATGATCGGCTACACGGGCGAGATCAGCGGCCAGGTGGTGCGGCTCGAAGACCTGGCCCGCGCCGAGGCTGGCCTGTTCAAAACCGAACAGTACGACCGCCTCAAGGAGATGATGGAAGAGACGTTCACCAACGTCACCGAACAGCAGATCGTCTCAGGGCGGATCGTCTCCATCGGCGAGAAAGACGTCGTCATCGACATCGGGTTCAAGAGTGACGGCATCGTCCCCAAAAACGAGTTCTCCGGTGAGTTGCACGCCGGGGACCGGGTGGACGTGTTCCTGGAGCGGATCGAGGACGGGCAGGGGCAGCTGGTGCTGTCCAAGACCAAGGCCGACACGTTCCGCCGTTGGCGTCGGATTGAGGAAGCCTTCCAGAACGAGGAAGTCCTCGAAGGAACGGTGGTGCGCCGGATCAAGGGCGGCATGATCGTCGAGCTGTTCGATGGGATCGAGGCGTTCCTGCCCGGCTCCCAGATCGACGTCCGCCCGGTGCGCGACTTCGACGCCTACCTCGACAAGCGGATGCAGTTCAAGATCGTCAAGATCAACGAGGCCAACGAGAACCTGGTCGTCTCTCACAAAGCCCTCATTGAGAGAGACCTCCAGGACCAGCGCCAGAAGATCCTCTCGACGATGGAGCCGGGCCAGATCCTCGAAGGCACCGTCAAGAACATCACCGACTTCGGCGTGTTCATCGACCTGGGCGGCGTCGACGGGCTGCTGCACATCACCGACCTGTCCTGGGGCCGGGTCTCGCATCCGTCCGAACTGGTCCACCTCGACCAGAAGCTCAACGTCGTCGTGCTCGACTACGACAAGGACCGGCAGCGCATCAGCCTGGGCCTGAAGCAGCTCCAGCCCCATCCGTGGGAGAGCATCCAGGAGAAGTACAAGCCCACCGACATGGTCTCCGGCAAGGTGGTCTCCATCACGGACTATGGCGCGTTCGTCGAGTTGGAGAAGGGCATTGAGGGGCTGGTCCACATCAGCGAGATGAGCTGGACCGAGCACATCAAGCATCCCAGCCAGATCGTGTCGCTCGGCCAGATCGTCGATGTCAAGATTCTTAACATCGACTTCGATGGGAAGAAGATTTCCCTGGGCATGAAGCAGCTCCAGCCCGACCCGTGGAGCAACATCATCGAGCGCTACCCGGCGGGCACGGTCATGCGTGGGCGCGTGCGCAACATCACCAACTTCGGCGTCTTTGTCGAGATCGAGCCGGGCATCGACGGCCTGGTTCACATCAGCGACCTGTCCTGGACGAAGAAGATCAAGCACCCCAGCGAGATCGTGAAGAAGGGGCAGGAACTGGATGTGGTGGTGCTGAACATCGATGCGAACGAGCGCCGGATCAGCCTGGGCCACAAGCAGGTGGAGACCAACCCCTGGAACCAGTTCGCCAAGGTCTATGCCGAGGGGACGGATACCGAGGGCAAGGTGGTGCGGATCGAGGACCGCGGGGTGGTGGTGGAACTGCCACTGGAGGTGGAAGGGTTTGTACCCCAGGGCGAACTCCGCAACGCCGGTGGGCGGATGCGCGAGGCCTATCCCGAAGGCACGAAGCTCGACCTGCGGGTGATCCGCTTCGACCACAACCAGAAGGAGATCATCCTGAGTGAGACGGCCCCGGTCCGGGCGAAGGAGCGGGCCGAGAAAGATGCTGTCTTCGCCGAGCGCAAGGCCGAGCGGGACCGCGAGCGCCGAGAGTTGGAAGCCTTCCAGAAAGGCAACGCTGGTCCGACGACGCTGGGCGAACTCAGCGGCCTGGCCGCGCTCAAGGCCAAGGCCGAAGCCGAGGAAGCCGCTGCTGCCCGGCAGCAAGACGAGGAATAGTCCGGTTCGGTGCCGGAGAGAAAGGGCGGCGGGGCTTCCTCGCCGCCCTTTTCTGTTGCAAACGATAGTAAATTGCTCCTATCCCCTGGGGCAACGCCCTAACCCCAACGATGAGGTGTGGCTTGGAAACGACGACATCGCCTGCGGTGGCACCGCTGCCGGACTGGAAAGCGCCCAGTCCGAAAGAGGAATCCCTCAACCGGGTGTTGCTGGAGCGCACCGCCGGGCAGGTACACCAGTTGCTCGAAAAACTGCTGTCCGACCCGGAGATCCATCTTTACCACAGCTACGGCAACGCCGTGTCGGTGCGGCGGCTCGGCTACAACGACCACGGCGCAGTCCATGCCCGCATCACCACCTACAACGCGCTCAAGCTGCTGCGGCTGTTGCACGAACGGGGCATCCGGAGTTCGCTGGAGATTGAGGAGATCGGCACCTACGAAGATGCCCAGGTGGGGGTGGCCCTCGGCTGCTTCCTGCACGACGTGGGCATGAGCGTCACGCGGCAGGGACACGAATGGCACAGCCTCATCCTGGCCGACGGGTTCATGCAAAAGTACCTGCTGGACCTTTACCCGGACGACCTGGCGCGGCGCGTGGTGCTGCGCGCCCTGGCGCACGAGTGTATCATCGGGCACATGGCGCACAGCCGCATCCATTCCATCGAGGCTGGTGTCGTGCTTGTGGCCGACGGCACCGACATGTCGAAGGGCCGCTCGCGCATCCCCCTCATGATGGAGCGCGACCCGATGGTGGGGGACATGCACCGTTTCTCGGCCAGCGTCATCAACCGCGTGGAGATCGGTGCCGGCGAGGAGAAGCCCGTCCGCATCACCATCCACATGGACAATGCGACGGGGCTGTTCCAGGTGGAAGAGGTGCTGATGACCAAGGTGAAAGCCTCGCCCATCCTCTCTTACATCGAGATCGCCGCCAGGGTGGCTGAGGAGCCGCTGCGGTTCTACCTGCGGTAGGCCGCCCCTGTCCGGTGGCGTTATAAGGGTGTGGGGGCACGGCATGCCGTGCCCCTACGGACGGGGTTATGAGATACGACCCGCAACACCATCATCGCCGCAGCATCCGCTTGCAGGAATACGACTATGGGCAGGTGGGCGTGTACTTCATCACGATCTGTACACGAGATCGGGTGTGCCTGTTCGGGGGGGTGGTGGATGGTCAACTGCGTTTAAATGCTGCCGGGCGGTTCGTCGAGACCTGTTGGGGGGGCATTCCGGATCATTTCCCGAACGTGGAACTGGATGCGTTCGTCATGATGCCCAACCACGTTCATGGCCTCATCGTCATCACGCCCCACGACGTAGGGGCACGGTTGGATGGCGCGGGGTCGCGGTCAGATGGTGTAGGGGCACGGCATGCCGTGCCCCTACCGGGGACCGAACAATTCGGCAAACCCGTCTCTGGTTCGGTTCCCACCATCGTTCGTTCAAATCCGCCGTCACCAAACGTATCCGCCAGATGGTTGGGGATCCGGAGGCCATCATCTGGCAGCGCAACTACTACGAGCACATCGTCCGCGATGCTGCTTCCCTGAACCACATCCGCCAGTACATCCGCGAGAACCCTGTGCGTTGGGCCGCCGACCGGGAGCACCAGATGGCCCCACTCCCAGCGTTGCTGTAAAGCACCGGCGTATGCTGCATGAGGCGCCTACTCCCGCACCCAGATCATCATCGTCGTGGCGGGGAGGGTGAAGGTGAGCGCCTGGCCGCCGGTGAGCCGGGCATACGGGCCGCGGACGCCGCGCACGTGGTCGATCCGCTGGCCGTCGGCGATCTGCTTCCAGCGTCCCGGCGGCAGCACCACGTCGGCGAAGGTGTTGGGGCGTTCCTCGGTATTGATGAGCACCAGCACCCGTTCGTCCACCACGTAGCCGAGCAGGTAGGCGTTGGCGGGGGTGAGGAAGCGGTAATAGTCCTCTGGCGGGAAGTCCGGTGTGCGGAAGACCTTTCCGACGGTGCTGTTGCGGAAGGCGATCAGCCCCTTCCACCAGGCGAGCATCCCGCGATAGTCGGCGGGGCGGGTCTGGCCGAGGTTGTCCCAGACGAACTGGTTGGGGGTGCGGATGTTGTATGTGTCCCCCCGGCCCTTGAGGTAGATGGGGCCGCTGGCGGTCTGGCGGACGAACTTGTCGGTGGGCGCAGCGCCCTTGCTGCGCATGAACTCGGTGCCGCCGTGCAGTACCACCGGGCCGAGCGAAGTGAAGAGCAGCCCGGCGGCGATGCGGAACGGCCCCTCGTCCACGCCGAGGCGTCCGTCCCAGTCTTGCGTGGCGAACTGGTCGGCGAGCGCCCAGTTGTCGTGGATGTCGAGGTAGCCGAGGCCGAGGTTGGGATGCGTCTCGTCCGGCCATCGATTGGTCAACCCCCGCATCACGCGGTCGCGTTCGGCGGAGTTGCCGCCGGCGAAGCCCCGGTCGGTGCGCTTGTCCTGCGGGTCCGAGACGGGGCCTTTGAAGCTGTTGCGGGTGTCGTCCTGGAAGAAGGTGATAGGCGCGTCGATCTTGTACCAGGCCCAGTCCGGGTGCGCGGCCACGTCCGGGTCGGAGGGCGGGATCCACGGTTCGCCGTAGAGGATCACGTCGTCGCCGAGGGTGGTGCGCAGGGCCAGCAGCGTCTGCTGGTCGATCTGCCCGGCGAGGTCGATGCGGAAGCCGTCGATGCCGAACTCGTCGATGAGGGCACGGCACTGGTCGAAGAGCCACCGCTGCGTCATGGGCCGGTCCTCGAACTTGACCTCGTTGCCGAAGGGGCCGATGTGCGCCAGGGCGTCGTTGGTGCGGTAGTAGTAAGGCAGGTCCAGCACGTTGAAGTTGAAGAGCAAGTGCCGCCCGTCCATGTTCTCGCCCGTGTGGTTGGGCACGAGGTCGATGATGACGGCAATGTCGCGGTCGTGGAAGGCCTGGACGAGGTCGCGGAACTGGTCGCGCTCGGCCCCGTGTTCGGTGCCCCGGCGGCGGAAGCGGCTCTCGATGGCGAAGGCGTGCGTCGTACGGTAGCCCCAGTCGTAGTTTTCGAGGTGGGACTGCATGGCCTGCATGTACGGGTCGTCGCGGAAGGCCGCCTGCCACTCGGCGTCCGGGTAGTGCAGGTACTCCTGCATCGGCATGAGGTGGACGACGTTGACGCCCAGCCCCACTAGGTGGTCGAACCCAACGGGCTGGCCTTGCCGGTTGCGCAGGCCGGGCATCGTCATGGCGGGCATTGTGCCCCGGAGGTCGGCGGGCACGGGTAGCAAGTCCGTGAAGTCCTGCACATGCACTTCATAGGCGATGACATCCTCCATCTTCGGGCGGCCGTTCCGCAGCGGCGTGGCGGGTGTCGTCCTGCGCCAGACGCGGGCCTTGCCGAAGCTGTCGAGGCTCACGCGGGCATACGGGTCGGTGATGTGGACGGGGTGCGTCTCGTAGAAGTAGTTGCCCGGATCGGCAGGGCCGTGTACCGTGAAGTCGTAGTAGACGCCGTGCAGGTCTTCGGGCACGAAGGCTTCCCAGACGCCGTCGTCGTCCACCTCCAGGTCGATGACGCGGAAGGCGCGGGCGGGCGGGTCGTCGGCGTGGCGGTAGAGGTAGAGGCGCACGCGGTCGGCGCGGGGGCTGAAGAGGCGGAACGTGGTGAGGCCGTCGTCGATGTTGGCCCCCAGCGGCTTGTCCGAGTACAGCGTGCGGAACCAGGGATCACGCCGCACATGCGCCTTGAGGCTGAGGGCGGGCAGTTCGAGGTAGTACACCCGCTTCGGGTCGAGGGGCTGTGCGGGCACGAGGAGCGTCTCCGTCGCCGTGTTGGGTACGACGTGGGCGACGGGGATGGGGCGGCCCTGCCCGTCGGTGAGCCGCCACGCAGCAGCGTCGAGCGGGCGGGTGACGTTCTCGCCGGTGAGCGTGGCCCAGACGGTGTCGTCGCTGCGGAGTTCGGCGCGCAAGCGGGGGGGCTGCACGCCGTGGAGGAACACGAGATTGCCCCCCTCGGCGTTGGGGCTGCCCGCGGGCGGGTCGAGCCAGCGCCCGTCGTCGATGCGGAACTTGAACGGGGTGCTTGGCCCGATACGCCCGTACTGCGGGTTCGGCACAGCCAGCGTCCAAACGCCCGTGCCGTCCATCGGGCGGAGCTGCCAAGCGGGGCTGTTCATGTCCTGGTCCCAGTTGCGGAACGCACCCGTCACCACCACGCGCGTCGGGGCGGTTAGGCCATAGCGGGCAGCGTCGAAGATGAACCAGGTGGTGTCGCGGTCATGCACGTAGCCCTGTTGCCGGGCGAGGTCGGGGAGCGGCTGGGCGGCAAGTGGCATGGCGAGGAGCAGCAGGAGGGCAGGCGAGGATAGACGCATGGGTCGGGGAGGTTGGTGAGCAGCAAAAATAGAAGCCGGATCCGGCACATGCAACGTTCGTCATCGCCCACCCCCAGAGTCCCCTCTCCAGAGGGGTGGCTCGGACGGCCTTGCCGGACGAGACGGGGTGTGTCACGCCGCCGAGGATTGCACGGTCGTGTCCCCCAAGCGCCTCCGCTTGGTCCCCAGCGCCTTCTATCCCCTCCCCGCTACGCGGGACTCCCCCTTCACACGGGGGAGAATTTCACAGTCTCGCTCCATGCGAAGGAGCGATGTCCCGCAGGGACAGCGAGGTAGGCCCACACCTCCGCTGGCATCTGCTGTTCGGGCCGGGGGCTTTGGATGTGTATCTTGTGTCGTCATCCAACCGGGACGCCCATGACCGCCCAACCGACCACGCCTGGCGAGGGCCTGCGGGATGAAGACCTGCCCGCTGGCTTCCGGGCGGCCGACCAGGCCTCGCTGGAGGCCCAGCGCCGGTACCTCTGGCTCGTCCGCATCGACCTCGTCTCGCTGTGCCTGGGGGCGATCCTCACCTCGTTCCAGTACGAAGACCCCGCCTGGAACCGGTTCCTCGCCGTGGCCGGGGCGGTGCTGCTGGCCGTCGGGCTGGTCATCACCACCTGGCTCAACCAGAAAGCCTTCAAACGCCAGTGGTACGGGGGGCGGGCGGCGGCAGAGTCGATCAAGTCCCTTGCCTGGCGCTACATGATGGGGGCCGAGCCTTACGGGACGGTGCTCGACCGTGCAGCAGCCGACCGGAACTTTGGCGAGGCGGTCCTCCGCATCCTGAAAGACGTGCCCGACCTGTCCATCCCACCCGGCACCGGGCTGGGCACCGACCCCATCGTGACGGTGCGGATGCGGGAGGTACGGGCGAAAGAGTTGCCAGAGCGCAAGACGTTATACCTTCAGGGGCGGATTGGAGACCAGCAGCAGTGGTACACCCGGAAGGCCGATATCAGCGCCCGCAAGGAGGAGCGGTTCTTCTGGCTGATCGTCGGTGCCCAGCTCCTTGCTCTGCTCACGGCCCTCGGCCTCGTACTGGTGCCAGGCTTCTGGGTGCAACCCGTCGGGTTCTTCTCGACGCTGGCCGCCGCCTTCTTGGCCTGGCTCCAGGTGAAGCAGCACGAGGAGCTGACCCAGGCATACCGCGTGGCGGCCTACGAACTGGGCCTGATCGCCGCCGAGGCCGAGCAACAGCACGACGAGGCCAGCTTCTCGCAGTTCGTGGCCGATGCCGAAAGCGCCATCTCGCGCGAGCACACCCTCTGGCTCGCCCGCCGGGACTCGTATCTTGCGCTCCGCAAGCCCGCCTGATGCCATGGACCATGACCTGTTCATCAGCTACGCCACCGAGGACAAGGCGGTGGCCGATGCCCTCTGCCACGGGTTGGAGGCGGAAGGCATCCGGTGCTGGATGGCCCCCCGGGATATCCTGCCGGGACAGTCATGGAAGGGCACCATCGCCAGCGCCATCCGCCACTGCCGGGTGATGGTGCTGATCTTTTCCCGCCATTCCAACCGTTCGCAGAACTCACAGAACGAAGTAGAACTGGCCTTCGACAACGGGAAGATCATCATCCCGTTCCGGATCGAAGCCGTGGAACCGACCGATGCGCTGGAATACTGCATCCGCCGGACGCACTGGCTCGATGCCCTCACCGAGCCACGGCAGCAGGCCATCCAGCACCTGGCCTCACTGGTGCTTCGGACGATCCCCCCACCTTCTGCGCCCGCTCCGACGTCCGACCCGGTTCCGGAACCGCCTTCACCCCCCGCACCCGTTCCCCCAACACCCGCCCCCGGCGACACGAACGGCACCGCAACGACCCCGCCAATCCCTGCCCCCTTCCGGGGAGTGCCGCCGCCGGACAAGCCCGCCGACCCACCTGCGGATCCGAAGCCCGCACAGAACCCGCTTTCGAGCCTTGTGCGGAAATACCGCACCCCGCTGGTGATCCTGGGCGGGGTGGGCCTCCTGGCGCTGGCGCTGCTGGCCCTGCCGGACGACCCGCGTACCGACCCCTTCGGCGAGATGAACACCCTGGAGCTGGATGCGAGTACCGCGGAGTCCACCCCGCAGGAACAGAAGCCCCTGGCGTTTGTGCCGATTCCTGCCGGGCGCTTCATCATGGGATCTACGTCCGCCGAGGCCAGCAACGATGAGCAGCCCCTCCACGAGGTGGAGATCAGCCAGTCCTTCGAGATCGGGCAGTACGAGGTCACCCAGCACCAGTGGGAGGCGGTGATGGGCCACAACCCCAGCCGTTTTACCGGGGAAAACCGTCCCGTCGAGATGGTGAGCTGGGAGGATGTAGTAGCCTTTCTGGGCACGTTGAACCAGCGGGAGGATGGGTACACCTACCGGCTGCCCACCGAGGCGGAGTGGGAGTACGCCTGCCGTGCCGGGACGACCGAGGACCGCTACGGCGACCTGGAGGTGGTGGCGTGGTACGCGCAGAACGCAGGTCAGGAGACCCATCCGGTGGGAGAAAAGCAGGCCAACCCCTGGGGGCTGTACGACTGTCTGGGCAACGTCCGGGAATGGGTAGCGGACTGGTACAGCAGCAGTACCTATCACGAAAGCCCTTCAGTGGACCCGACTGGACCGGCTACCGGATACAGCCGAGTACTGCGGGGCGGCTCCTGGTCCTTCGACCCCAGCTTTGTGCGGGCCGCCTACCGCAGCCTGAACGAACCCAGTGTCCGCGATGGCGATATCGGGGTTCGGGTCGTGCGGACGAGCCGGTAGCGGTTATCGGGGGGAGGGCGGGACCGTCCAGCCGTCGTGCTGGTCGAGGAGGCGGCGCACGAGGCCGGGGTTGCACTGGCCGGGGAAGCCTTCCACCTGGTACGCGGCCAGGGCTTCGGCAGGGGTGGGTACCACGAGGTCAGGCAGGGCTGCGGCAGCCTGGCGGTAGGCTTCGCGGAAGGGTACCCCCGCCTGCACCCGTGCCAGGGCGTCGGCGGTGGCGAAGAGGTCGGGCGAGAGGGCGGCCCGGAGGGCATCCTTGTTGAACTGCACGCCCGGGAGCAGGTGGTTCATCGCCGTCAGCAGGTCGGAGGTCAGCAGGACGCTGCGCAGGGCGGCCTCCTTGGTCAGTTGCAGGTCGCGGTGGTAGCCGGAGGGCAGGTTCGCCGGGAGGGTGAGCAGCACATTCATCTCGGCCAGCAGGCGGTGGTAGGTGGCCCGCGCCAGTTCCAGCACATCCGGGTTCTGTTTCTGTGGCATGATGCTGCTGCCGGTGGTGAAGGCTTTCGGCAGCGTCACAAACCCGAACTCGGCACTGTTGAACAGCACCAGGTCGGCGGCCAGCCGGTTGAGCGTGGCACCGACCTGCACGAGCGCATGGACGACGTGCAGTTCCAGCTTCCCCCGCGAGAGCTGCACCGCCGTCACATGTGCCTGCACGCGGTCGAAGCCGAGCGCCTCGGCCACCGCCTGTCGGGGCAGGGGCAGGGAAGGCACGCCGTACCCCGCCGCACTACCGAGCGGCGAGATGTTCACCTGGGCATGGGCGGACTGAAGGGCGTCGAGGTCGGCAGCCAGCAGTTCGGCATAGCCCATCGCCCAGAGGCCCACCGTCGAGGGCATGGCCCGCTGGAAGTGCGTGTAGCCCGGCATCAGCCAGGTGTCGTACTGTTCGCCGAACGTACACAGGCCCCGTGCCAGCGTCTGCGTCTGGCGGGCGAGGTCCCGCAGGTGTTCGCGCAGGAAGAGCCGGATGGCCGCCAGCACCTGGTCGTTGCGCGAGCGCCCGGTGTGCAGCTTCTTGCCAGCCTCGCCCAGGGCTGCCGTCAGGGCCTGCTCAATCACGGTGTGGCTGTCCTCGTCTGCCTTCGTCACCACCAT
>CAZLRO010000061.1:0-14990 GCA_964561865.1 uncultured Rhodothermaceae bacterium
AAGGTGCCGTTCGGTGGTGCGCCAGCCCCGGCCGGAGGTGCGCCCACCGACAGGATGTACGCCACCAGCCGCCGGGCTGCCACCTCGGTGAGGGTCGGATGCGCCGGCATCATCACCTCGCCCCAGACGCCGCTGCCGCCGTTGATGACCTTGGTAGCCAGCCAGGTAGCTGCACCGGTGTTGCTCCGGTACCGCTGGCCGATGGCCTGGAACGACGGGCCGACCGACGTGGTGTCGGGCCAGTGGCAGGAGAGGCAGTCCAGCCCGGCCATCTGCTGCTCGCCCACGAGCGCCACCGAGGCCGTTGCCTGGGCCGCGTGGCCCACCTGTACCGGGTCGATCCCGTCCGGCAGGTATTCGAACGTGACGGCCAGGTGCTGCGGATCGAGGCGGCCTTCGGCGAGCGTGCCCTGCTCCGCATCTTCAACCTGCACGGCGTAATCGACCGGCACCTCCGGCCAGAAGAACGAACGGTTGCCCTGCCATTGCCACGACACCGCCGGCGGGGTGTTGCCTACCAGCACTTCCACCGTCTGCGTAGCCGAGAGGCCGCCCGCGTCGGTAACGGTGAGCGTGGCGGTGTAGAGGCCGGGCTGCGTGTAGGTGAACGTCGGCGCGGCCTCCGTCGAGGTGGCGGTGCTGTCGAACTGCCAGCGGTAGCGCAGCGCGTCGCCGTCATGGTCCGAAGAGGCAGTGGCGTCGAACTGCACGGTCAGCGGTGCGGCCCCGACCGTCCGGTCGGCGGACAGTTGGGCGAGCGGGGCGCGGTTGCCGCCATTGAAGTCGATGCGGAACAGCCGGGCGTCGAGGTTGCGGCTGTTCCAGGAACGTCCGTATTCGAGCATGTACAGCGCCCCGTCGCGCGGGCTGAAGACCATATCCACCGGGTTGTCGAACGTCAGATGGGGCGCGAACGGTTCAAGGCGGGCCAGGCTACCATCCGGATGCAGGGTCGCGGCCATGATCCAGCCCCGGATCCAGTCAAAGATGAACAGCTTCCCGTCGTAGTACCGGGGCAGCTTGTGCGGGCTGTCGGGGTAGTCGTCGTAGTGGTAGACCGCCCCGGCGATGGCGGTGCGCCCGCCCGTGCCGAGGAGAGAGAACTCCGGTGAGGGGCCATAGGGATACCAGATCCAGGCGGGCTGGGCGGGCGGAAGCTCGGTCGGGCCGGTGTTGTTGGGCGAGGGGTTGATGGGGTGGGCCGGGTCGAACGGGGTGGCGGCAGGCTGGCCGGTGGCGAAGTCGTAGTCGAAATACGGCTTGTTGTTGCCGTTGAAGTAGGGCCAGCCGAAGAAGCCGGGGCCTTGTGCCTGGTTGACCTCGTCGTGCCCGCGTGGGCCGCGTTGCGGGTGGTCGTTCGTGGCATCCGGGCCGACGTCACCCCAGTAGAGCCAGCCGGTATGCGCGTCGATGGCGATGCGGAACGGGTTGCGACAGCCCATCACGTAGATTTCCGGGCGGCCTGCCGAGCCGTCCTTGGGGAACAGGTTGCCGTCGGGGATGCTGTAGGTGCCGTCGGCTTCGGGGCGAATGCGCAGCACCTTGCCGCGCAGGTCGTTCGCGTTGGCCGATGACCCCTGGGCGTCCCAGGCGCTGCGGCCGGGGCGCTCGTCGATCGGGGCGTAGCCGTCGGAGGCAAAGGGGTTGGTGTTGTCGCCCGTCGAGATGTAGAGCGTGCTGTCCGGCCCGAACTCCAGCGCCCCGGCCGCATGGCAGCACTCGACGCGCTGCACGGGAATCCGGAACACCACTTTTTCGGAGGCGTGGTGCAGGCTGTCGCCGTCGAGGACGAAGCGGGAGACGTGCTGGACGGGTTCGTCGCCAGGGGGCGAATAGAAGAAATAGACGTGGTGGCTCGTGGCGAAGTCCGGGGCCAGTGCGAACCCCAGCAGTCCGTCCTCACGCTCACTGTTGACCCGGATCGAGTCGATGGCCGTGGTGGTGCCCGCCGCCGGATCATGAATTTTGACAGCCCCGTGCCGTTCGATGAACAGGATGCGTCCGTCCGGCAGTACCTCCAGTTCCATCGGCTCGTCGAGGTTGGTGTCGAGTACCGCTTTCGTGAAGCGGTTGTCCTCCGGGCGCACCGTCGGTGCGTCGTAGTTCAGGCGCCGGTTGCCAGCGGCATACTGGAGGCCGCCCCAGAGGTGTTGCAGAAACAGCGGCTCGGTGTAGCTCTCCGCTGTGTGGCCGAGGCCGGAGTAGAAGGCCCGCCCGCCCTCGAAGTCGTGGTACCAGGCGATGGGACGGGGCTGTGCGGCGGGGGTTTCGTCGGGGCGCTTGTACGAGGTCTCGTCAATCGTCAGCAGCATGTTCAGGTCGGGCTGCATCGCCCGGTAGTCGTACCACTCGTCCGTCCGGTTCCAGTTGCGGGGCAGGCCCTGCGTGGCGGCGTGGGTGCTGTCGGCCACGTGCAGCGCGCCGGGGCGGACGTTCGGGTTGCCGGGATGCCCGTTGAAGTAGCCGCCTACGAGCTGCCCGTACCACGGCCAGTCATATTCGGTGTCGGCGGCGGAATGCAGGCCCACATAGCCGCCCCCGGCCTGGATGAACCGCATGAAGGCCGTCTGCTGCGCCTCGTTGAGCACATCCCCCGTGGTGAGCAGGAACACGACAGCGTGGTAGTGCCGGAGGCTGTCTTCATGGAACCAGGCGGCGTCCTCGGTGGTGTCGGCGCGGAAACCCTGCTGGGCGGCCATCCGGAGCAACGCCTGCTTCCCGGCGGCAATCGCTTCGTGGCGGTAGCCCTCGGTCCTGGAGAACACCAGCACACGCAGCGGCTGCGGACGCGAGGCGAAGGTGAAATACGCAGCAGCGCCGCCCGCCAGGAGCAGCAGACCAAGAAGGAAGCCTTTTTTCATCGGGGGCAATGGGGGAAGGGGTGAAGTCGCTGCAAGGTATCAACACGGAGGCGATGGTGCAATGTAGAAGTAGCCTATGCCTGCCGGAGATATCACGTTTCGCGTCAGCCCGGAGGCCGGGTAACCATACCGTAGATCGCGTTGGTACTCAGGGACTTGCGGTGCTCGCGGCCTTATCCCAAAAGCCGCGTGGACGGATGATCCGGGGCATCTGCATTAGGTGAGCGATGTCGAGCAAGTCTTTGCCTCCTGTCACCAGCACATCGGCCCGTGCCTGGATGGCGGAAGCCAGCACCCAGGTGTCATCGGGGTCTCGCACTTCAGAGGTGAACGTGCGGTCGTGTACTAACTTTATGACGGTTGGTTTTCGCAGGCCCTGATGTCTCCTGTCATGCTCACACCCCGCAAACGCCTCGGCCAGAACTTCCTGCAAGACCCGAACACGGCGCGGAAGATCGTGGCAGCCCTCGTGGCCGAAGCCAACGATCCGGTCGTCGAGATCGGCCCGGGCACGGGTGCGCTGACCAGGTGGCTGCTGGAACGCTATGCCCATCTGACCGCCCTGGAGGTGGACGAACGCGCCGTCGCGTTGCTGCAGACCGCCTTTCCCACCCTCGATGTGCGGCAGATGGATGTCCTGCTGACCGACTGGGCGGCCCTCAGCGCCGAGAAGGGAGAGACGCTGCATGTGATCGGCAACCTGCCCTATTACATCACCAGCCCCATCCTTTTTGCCCTGCTCGACGCCCGGCGGCACCTGCACGAGGCCGTCGTGATGGTGCAGCAGGAGGTGGCCGAGCGGATTGTGGCCACGCCCCGCACGAAAGACTATGGCATCCTCAGCGTGGTCTTTCAACTCTACACCCGCCCGCAGCTGCTCTTCAAGGTCTCGCGCAACGTCTTCTTTCCCCGGCCCGACGTGACCAGCGCCGTCCTCCGACTGGATTTCACTGCCGAAGTGCCGGGCGTAGAGGAGGCCCACCTGCGGCAGGTCGTCCGGGCCGCGTTCAACCAGCGGCGCAAGACCCTCACCAACAGCCTCAGCGCGTGGACGCGGGAACAGGAGATCGTCCTGCCCGACCACTGGAAAAATCGTCGCGCCGAAGAACTTCCCCCTGGTGAGTTTGTCCAACTGGCGCGTTATCTTCGCCCCGCCCGCTGAAAGGACCGGGAGGGTGTTTGATGCTGGGGCACCTGGTACTTGGGGCTTGGAAAAATAGCGGTACGTTCGCATCGTGTCATCACGAGGAGGCTATAGGCGATGAGGCGATCTCGCCCCTTCCACCGGGCAGCAGCGTCGAAGCAGCTCCGTTCGTCCAGCATGAAATATAGTCAAATTGACTATATTGCCACGCCCAGCATTGAGACTGCCGCGTCTGACCGATCTCATGAGATCGGTCAATCTCCTCGCAATGACACGGAAGGGAAGGGGGTGACGTTTCCCACCGGTGTCATAATCCCAAATCCGCAAGAGATTGCCACGTCAGGGTCGATCTCATGAGATCGACCCTGCTCCTCGCAATGACATGATCCGAGATCCGTAATCCGCAATCCCCTTGACAGCTCTCCCCGACGATATCACCCGTGCCGGCGGACTGCTGGATGTGGACGCCGAGATGGTGGAGAACATCTCCGACCTGGTCGATGCCGGGCAGCGGGGGATGGTGCTCAACCTGCTGGCGGACCTGTATCCGGCGGACATCTCGCTGCTGCTGGAGCGCCTGCCCTATGCGCAGGCCCAGCAGGTGTTCCAGTGGCTGCCGGTCGAGGAGGCCAGCGAGGTGGTGGTGGAGATGGACTCCGACCTGCGGGCGGAACTGCTGGAGGAGGCCCAGACCGAGCGCGTCGCTGCCATCATCGACGAGATGGAGACGGACGACGCCGCCGACGTGCTGGCCGAACTGCCCGAGGCGGTGGCCCAGCAGGTGCTCCCGGCCCTCGAGGATGCTGCGGACGTGCAGGAACTCCTGGGCTATGCCGAGGACACCGCCGGCGGCATCATGGGCACCGAGTATGTGGCCGTCCAGCAGGCCTGGACCGTCTCGCGTGCCACCGAGGAGGTCCGCCACAGTGCCGAGGCGTTCGAACCGTATGTCGTCTATGTGGTGGATGAGCAGGAACGGCTCGAAGGGTTCGTCACGCTCAAGCACCTGCTGCTGGCCCGCGCCAGCGTCCGCATCCGCGACATCATGGACCCCGACGTGATCCATGTGCAGACGGACATGGACCAGGAAGAAGTAGCCCGCATCATGGAGCGCTACGACCTGGTGGCCTTGCCTGTCGTCAACGCCGGGGGGGTGCTGGTGGGGTCGATCACCATCGACGACGTGGTGGATGTCATCCGCGAGGAGGCAGAGGAAGACCTGCAACGCATCAGCGGCGTCTCGCCGGATGAATCCCCGTTCGACACCGTGCTGGAGATCAGCCGCAGCCGTCTCCCCTGGCTGGTGACGGGCCTGGGGGCCTCGTTCATCTCCGGGCTGGTGATCGAGACGTTCTCCGGGGAGCTGGAGAAGGCCGTAGCCCTGGCGATGTTCATCCCCATCATCACGGCGATGGGGGGAAATGCGGCCATCCAGAGTGCCGCCATCACCGTGCAAGGCCTTACGTCGCGGGAGGTGTGGGTGGAAGACATGCTGCGGCGCATCGGCAAGGAAGCCCTGGTGGCCTTGCTCAATGGCCTGGCCCTGGCCCTGCTCATCGGCAGTGTCGTCATCTTGCTGAACGCCCTGGGGGTACTGCACCCCGGTGCCCCCTACCGCCTGGCCCTCACCGTCGGGCTGACGCTCTTCACCGTGATCCTGCTGGCGACCTCCAACGGGGTGCTGATGCCGTTCCTGCTCAAACGGGCCGGAGCCGACCCCACCAGCGCTATGGGGCCGTTCGTCACCACGCTCAACGACATCATCGGCCTGACCGTCTACTTCCTCTACGCCACCGTGCTGTACCTGGGGTAGGCCGGAGAGGCGGGTCGCTGTGGTATAGACAGGCGAAGGTCTCTACCCTGGTTCCACGTTCGGTGCAACCCGGTTCGGGGGTGCCGTGGTCAACGTGCCCCCGTAGGCGTGGCCGGGGTGGACTGCTCCAGTCCTTTCGCGTCGTTGTACTTCGACGGGCACTTCACGAGGATGCTCTCGGCCACAAACACATCGCCCTTCGCATACCCGTTGAGGACTACCTTTTCGGCCTCCTCAAAGTTGGCGGGCTTCGGGTTGGCGTAGTGGATGAGGCGTTCGTTGCCTTGCTCGTCGCGCATGTAGAACGAGAACAGGTTCTGCTCGCGGTCGTAGGTCATCGGCTTGTCCTTGACCCAGACGCCCACTACATGGGCCTTGCTGCCGGTGTCGGCTGCCTGCGCGAAATCCATGTAGCCGCCTACCTGCTGGCCGAAGTTCATAAACAGCAGGGCGGTGAAGCCAACCATCAGTAGCAGGCCGACAAGGGTTTTGACTTTCATGGTCGATCGGAATGAAATCGGTATAATCAGGGATCGTGTGGTGTGTCGGGCAACTGTTCTGCTACCAGCCGTTCCAGCCGGGTGATCCGGCGGTCGTTGCGGAACAGGAAAAGCAGCAACCCGCTCCAGATCAGCAGGACTACCACCAGCACCACATAGAGCTTGCCGTCGGTGAGCATGACAGCCTCCAATGGGGTGTTGGTCGAGGCCACCGTGTCGGACCAGACGCTGTCGTAAACGGCAGCACCTGGCACTGCTGTGGCGGTGGAATCCTGTAACAAGGGATGTATCGTCATGCCAGGTTCCAGCAATAGAGGAACGGTTGGAAAATAGGGATTTGACAGCAACGGTAGGGCGACCATGGGCAAATTCTTTGTTTTTACGCAGGAAGATAGCGGTTAGCTTTTAGCCGTTAGCTGTTGGCTATTGGGGGCTTGGGAAGGCAGCCTTCCCACCGGTGCCATAATCCCCAATCCGCAAGAGATTGCCACGTCAGGGTCGATCAGGGTCGATCTCATGAGATTGACCCTGATCGACCCTGCTCCTCGCAATGACATGATCCGAGATCCGCAACCGCTCCTCACAGTTCCCCTTCGCCTTCGAGGCGGTGTTTGAGCAGGGCCATGCGCACGCGCTGGGTATACAGGAGCCAGAACAGCCCGATGAACCCGAGCACGGCAGCATAGAACACCGGGCGCATCACCGGGGCCAGGTCAGTCTGACTGAAAGCCGGGCTGCCCTCGCCACCGGGGTGCAGGCTGTCCATCTGGCGCGGGATGACATACAGCAGAAAGGGCATCGTAGCAAAAGCGAACAGGTTGTACACCGCCGCGATCCGGGCGCGGCGCGCCGGGTCGTCCATGGCCGTCCGCAGCAGGAAGTAGGCCCCGAAGATCATCAACTGGATCACCACGAGCGACTGCTTCGGGTCGAAGTTCCACCACAGGTCGGCATCCACATACCAGGTGAACCGCGACCACCAGATGCCGGTGACCAGGCCGAGCAGGCCAAAGGTGATGCCCACCCGGGCCGCCTGCAAGGCCCGGATGTCGCGCACGAACAGGGCGGCCTCCGGGCGTCCGGCGTGCCGCAGCACCTGGAGCGAATGCCAGGCCGACACCAGCGAGGCCGCCATCAGGGTGAACCACATCGGGACGTGGAAATACAGGTTGCGGGCCGTCTGTTCGAGGATCTGGATCTGCGGAATCTCCCGCAGAAACCCGGCCACAATCACCCCTGTCAGCCACAGGGCCACTACTACGCGCAGCACAGCGTAGACCCGAAGGTTGGTTTTAGAAAGATGGTACATGGGGAGGATAGCTGTTAGCCGTTCGCTGTTGATGGGTACTTGGTACTGGTAGTTGGTGCTTGGAAACATCCGCAATCCGAAATCTCCAAAGCGTTACGGATGCCACGTCTGACCGATCTCATGAGATCGACCATAGGCTCCTCGCAATGACGCGGAGGGAGCGACGTCAACTTCCCAATCCGCGATCCGCAATCCCCAATCTCCCCACAACCCGCTCCCTCTTTCCGTTACTCGTTCCATACGTAGTCGAACAGCAGCACTGAGACGGTAATGACGACCCCGGTGAAGCCGACGAGGGTGGTCAGCTCGTCGCGGGCACCGGCCCAGCCGAGGCCGTTGGGCAGGCTCTCGCGCGTGGCGCTGACCACCGACAGCAGCAGGGGCACCAGCAGCGGAAACAGCAGTACGGGCAGCAGGGGTCCCTGGTTGGCTGCACGGGCGATGAGGGCGGCCAGCAGCGTGGTCGTACCGGCAAGCCCCAGGGTGCCCAGGAGCAGCACCGCCAGCAGCAGCAGCGGCTCGGCCACCGTCACCCCCAGCATCAGCAGCAACGCTCCCAGCGCCACCAGACCCGCCGTCAGGATCAGCAGGTAGTTGAACAGCAGCTTTCCGGCATAGACCATGCTGCCCCGCGTGTTCAGTTGCAACAGCAGCACCGTGCCGCGTTCCTCCTCGGCAATGAACGAGCGCCCCAGCCCCAGCGCAGCGGCAAACAGGATCACCACCCACAGCAACGCGGCCTCTACCCGGCTGCTCACGGGCGACTGCCCGATGGCGAACAACACCAGCAACAACGCTGCTACCACGAACATCAGCAGCGTGCTCACGGCATATCGGCTCCGCAGCTCCAGCCGCAGGTCTTTCTCGAACACCGCCCAGGTTCCGTAAAGCCAGTGCATATGGTACGTTGGGACGGCCTGGTGGCCTTTGGGCGATACAACTTTCCTCGGCAGGGCATGCCCGCTCTGAGCGTCCTAGAACGCCCCAATAAACGAAATTTCCGGCTCCAGTCGGTAGCCGGTCTCGCGTTCGACGACCTCTTGCACGTAGGTGATGAGGGTGCGCACGTCGGCGGCGGTGGCTTGGCCCCGGTTGATCAGGATGTTGGCATGGCGGCGGGTGACCTCGGCTCCCCCGATCCGCATCCCTTTCAGTCCGCACTGGTCGATGAGCCGTCCGGCTCCGATGCCCTCTATTTTCTTGAAAATCGACCCGGCGCTGGGTTCGGTCTCCAGCGGCGGGTGGCGTTCGCGTCGCCACTGGAGGTTGGCCTCCATGATGGCCCGCATACGGGCCTGCGGGGCCGGTTGCAACTGGAACGTGGCCGAGAGCACCACGTCGCGGCGGACGTGCAGCGTCGAGTAGTCGTACCCGAAGTCGAAATAGTCTACGCCTACCGTCTTCCGTTCGCCTTCCACCGTGAGCAGCTCGGCCTCCTGCACCACCTCGGCGATGAACATCGTCCGTGCCCGTTCGGGCGGAGGCGAGAGGAAATGCAGGTTCTGCCACAACGCCCCGCCGACAGTAGACGGGATGCCCACGTAGTGCTCCAGCCCTGAGAGGCCCGCCCCGACGGCCGCCTCGATCACCTCCGGATAAACCACCGCTCCACTGGCCGCCCAGAGCCGGTGGGAGACCGTATCCACCCGCCACGCCCGTGCTGCATTGCGGATCACCAGTCCCCGGAAGCCTCTGTCGCCCACGAGGATGTTGGCCCCCAGGCCTAGCAGGAACCAGGGGAGGCCCAACGCCTTCGCAGTGGTCACGGCCTGCACCAGCTCATCGGGCGTCCGCGCTTCGTAGAAAAAATCCGCCGCGCCGCCAATCCGGAACGTCGTGTACGGGGCCAGCACCACCCGCTCCCGAACACGGTCGGGGGAGAGCGCACGGTGCAACAGCGGGCGAAGGGCGGACGGCGAATACTCCGGAGAATCCATGCAGGAGCAGGACGGGTTAAACGACAACCGTTGCAAGATAACGATCCAGTCGCAGGGAGGCAGGCCGGTGCTTGCAACCTTGCCTGAACCTTCACCGTTGAGCAAGGTACATCGCCCTGCCCGGTGCGATGTACCTCCCTCGAAACCAGACCCGTGCTTCCCATGGCAAACCAGGCCCTTTCCAATATCCGCCGCGTCCTTACCGGCAGCGGCGTGCTCATCGGCATTGTGGTGATTGCCTTGCTCATGGCGGGCGGCTGCATGACCACCAGCCTCGACTCCGGGCAGGCGGGCGTCCGCTTCAGCCCGTTCGGAGGTACCAACCTGACCACCACCTACGGCGAGGGCCTCAACTTCCACGCCCCCTGGGTACGGGTCATCGGCTACGACGTGCGGGTGCAGGAAAAGCTCGAAGACATGACCGCCCTGTCGAACAATGGCCTGAACATCGGCATGGACGTCTCGATCCGCTGGCGACCCATCGTGGCGGACCTGCCCAAGCTCCACACCACCTACGGACTGGAGTATTACACCAAGCTCGTGCAACCGGAACTGCGCAGCGCCGTGCGCGAGATCGTAGGCCAGTATACGCCCGAAGAACTCTATTCGACCAAGCGGCTTGAACTCCAAACCCAGATTCTGTCCCGCGTCAAGCAGACCGTCGAGGCGCAGTTTGTGCGTGTGGAGGCCATCCTCATCCGGGACGTGCGCCTGCCGGACCAGATCCAGACCGCCATCGAGAACAAGCTCAAGGAAGAGCAGGAAGCCCAGCGCTACGAGTTCACGCTGCAAAAAGAGAAGCTGGAGGCCGACCGCAAACGCATCGAGGCCGAGGGTGAGGCCGAATACCAGCGCATCATCACCCAGCAACTCTCCCCCGCTTTCCTGCGCTTCAAGGGCATCGAAGCCACCGAGAAGCTCGCAAACTCGGAGAACACCAAGACCATCATCGTCGGCAGTGGGCAGGATGGCCTGCCGCTGATCCTGGGTGGACAATGACCCGCACCGCTAGACGATCTCATGAGATCGCCCCCCAGGGTACGGATCTAGTCCAGCTCAACCCCGAAACCAGCAGGAAGATGGGCCAGGACAAGCCGTCCGAGGAGATCGACTTTTTCCAGCGGGTCTGGGAGGTGGTCGAGCAAATCCCGCTCGGGAAGGTGACCACCTACGGACACATTGCCGCGTGCCTGGGCACCCGCAGCAGCGCCCGAATGGTGGGCTGGGCCATGAACGCAGCGGCGGGGTTGCACTTGCCCTGCCACCGCGTGGTGAACCGCTACGGGGCCCTCTCGGGCAAGCTGCATTTCGGCGGCCCCTGGGTCATGGAGGACCTCCTGCGCAGCGAAGGCATCACCTTCCGGGAAGATGGGACGGTCGATCTGGACAAACACCTGTGGGTGCCAGGATGAAAAAAGCCCGGCCCTCCCCCACGGAGGCCGGGCTGACCACAGTTCCTTGTAGAGAGGCCGTTGAGGAACTGAGAAAGGCTCTATTGCGAAATGCGCAGGATCGCAGCGAAACAGGTCATGGCCGCGCAAGAATTTTTACGTCCCAGTCTGTAGTTCTCACAAGGTCGCTGTACCGGCACTCCAGCATACACCCATTTCCCATCCTGCCACGACAGCACCCACGCCGGAGGAGCTGGAGGCTCCGTTATCAAATTATAGTCAAATTGACGATATCGTCAATTTGACTATAATCTGTCGAAGGGCAATCTAAAAAGGCCTGGCCCTCCCCCACGGAGGCCGGGCTGGCAGCGTTTCCCGTGACGTGTAGTCGGGAAGAAAGGCGCGACAAGAGTTGATGCACGCCCCCCGAAACGCAGCCCCGGCGAAAAAATAGGGGGCTGTTCCGGTGCGGGCGCGCATTGCCGACAAGGATAGCTGTGCTGGCGGACCATTTCAATCACGCAAATGCGTGGTTTTGCGGTGGGCTGGGTACACAGGGGGGGCCTGCTGGGCCATCTTGCGGATACATCCCGGCTTTGGCACGCAAATCGAAGCATCGGGCGAGGCGGTGATTTGGCCCCGCCGTTTCTTGTTTTTGAGACTCAAAACCTCTACACTACGCCGGGAGTGTTCTTTCAAAATCCTACACAGGGGTACGTCATGATTTCAACACAGGGGATGCGCCCGGTGCTGTGGCTCTTGGTTCTGGGCCTGGCGCTGGTCGGCGCATCATCGGTGCAGGCCCAGGGCAAGTCGGGTTGGGAATCCAAGGTGGACCCGACGCTGTTGCAGCGGGCTGGCAAGTCTGGAACCGTCTCGTTTATGGTGCGCCTGGCTGAGCAGGCCGACCTGAGCGGGGCACGTAACCTCCGGACGAAAGAAGAGAAGGCGCAGTACGTCTACACCACCCTCCAGGCGGTGGCCCGTCGCACGCAGGTGGCCCTCCGGCGCGAGCTGGATGCGGCTGGCGTGGACTACCAGGCGTTCTGGGTCACCAACGCCCTCCGGGTGACGGGCACGCGGGCGACGGTGCAGGCGATGGCTGAACGGGCTGACGTGGCCTACGTCTACCACAACGACCCGTTGATGGCTCCGCCGCCCTTGACCGGGCCGTTTGAGGGGCCGGGGGCGGGCAAGACCCTCGCCATTGAGTGGAACATCACCAAGGTCAATGCCGACGATGTCTGGAACCTGGGCTTCCGGGGCCAGGGTGCGGTCGTGGGGGGGCAGGACACCGGCTACGACTGGGACCACCCCGCCCTCAAGGGCAAGTACCGCGGCTGGAATGGCACCAGCGCCGACCACAACTACCACTGGCACGATGCCATCCACACCGGCTCCAACCCGCAGTGTGGCCTCAACAGCCCCGTCCCCTGCGACGACAACGGGCATGGCACCCACACGATGGGCACCATGATTGGCGACGACGGAGGGGCCAACCAGATCGGCATGGCCCCGGATGCCAAGTGGATCGGATGCCGCAACATGAACCAGGGTATCGGCACCCTCTCGACCTACATCGAGTGCTTCGAGTGGTTTGTGGCTCCGACCGACATCAGCGGTCAGAACCCGGACCCGACCAAGTCCCCCCACGTCATCAACAACTCGTGGTCGTGTCCGACCAGTGAGGGGTGCAACACCTCGAACTTCGACGACATGGAGACGGCCCTCAATGCGTTGCGGGCAGCCGGAACGTTCATCGCCGTTTCGGCGGGCAACAGCGGCTCCTCGTGCAGCACCGTCAACACCCCGGCCGCCATCTTCGACGGGTCGTTCACCGTCGGTTCGACCAACAGCAGCGACAACATCTCCTCCTTCAGCAGCCGTGGCCCGGTGACGGTCGACGGCAGCGGCCGGATGAAGCCGGATATCTCGGCGCCGGGCGAGAGCGTACGGTCGAGCTACCTGAACAATACCTATGCTACCCTCAGCGGCACCAGTATGGCCGGGCCGCATGTGGCGGGCCTGGTGGCGCTGCTGATCTCGGCCAGCCCCGACCTGGCAGGCAATGTGGATTCGCTGGAAGCGATCATCCGCTCGACGGCGGTACCGCGCACCACCACCAATGGCTGCGGGGGCGACAGCTCCACCGACGTGCCGAACAACACCTACGGCTGGGGCCGCATCGACGCGCTGGCCGCCGTCAACGCGGTGCTGGACGAGCCGCCGGCCGAGGATATCGTCATCGACATTGAGCCTATTGGTGGCCCCATCGTGTTGCCCCCGAGTGGTGGCAGCTTCCAGTACACCGTAAGCCTTACCAACAACACGACCACCTCGCAGACGATTGAATACTGGGTGGCGATGAGTGGGCCTACCAGTAGTACCCGGGGGCCGTTCACCACCACCGTAGCCTCCGGGGCGACCTTCACGCGTACCTTCACCCAACGGGTGCGGGCCAATGCTCCCGCTGGAACCTACACCCAGACCGCCAACTTCGGGGACTTCCCCTCCGTCATTGATGGGTCGGACAGCTTCCAGTGGACGAAGTCGGCCTCGAAGGGCGGCGATGTGGTGATTCCAGGCGCTGATCTCGCGGCAGCTATCGAGTTCGGCCCGGAAGAAGAGATGAACGTGGTGCCGGAACGCTACCTGCTCGCCCAGAACTATCCGAACCCGTTCAACCCGGCCACCGTGATCGCCTTCGACCTGCCGCAGGCGGGTCAGGTGAACCTCCAGGTCTATAACCTGCTGGGGCAAGTGGTAGCCACGCTGGTCCAGGACTTCCGCGAGGCGGGCCACCATGAGGTGGTCTTCGAGGCGGACCACCTGAGCGCGGGCACGTACCTCTACGTGATGCGTACCGATGGCTACCAGGCCACCCGTCGCATGACGCTGCTGAAATAGTCTGCTGCAGGAGGGAGTTTGCGGGGCAGGGAGTGCTGGTCACCTCCTGCCCCTTTTTACTGAACATCAAGCCCCTGTTCCATGCTTGCCTCCCCTGCTGTTCGGGCGAGGACCTCCCAGAAGTTGGGGAACGACACGGCAGCGCAGTCCGGGTGATAGAGCGTAGTCTCGCCCCGTGCCACGAGGGAAGCCACGCCCATCGCCATGGCGATCCGGTGGTCATCGTAGCTCTGGACGACGGCACCGGTGAGGGGGCCACCGCCGTCGATGGACAGCCCGTCCGGATGCTCGGTCACCGGTACGCCCAGTGCCCGCAGGTTGGCGGCCAGGGCAGCCAGCCGATCGGTCTCCTTCACGCGCAGTTCGGCGGCGTCCCGGATCTCTGTGCGGCCTTCCGCACAGGCGGCAGCCACCGCCAGCGCGGGCACCTCGTCGATCAGGTTGGCAAGGACGGCCCCGCCCACCGAGACCCCGTGCAGGGCCGCCGTGCGCACGGTCAGGTCGGCAATCGGCTCGCCGCCGAAGGTGCGCTCATGCTCGACGTGGATGTGCGCCCCCATCGCCCGGAGCACGTCCAGCAATGCACTGCGTGAGGGGTTCAGCCCCACGCCGGGCAGGTGCAGTTCGGCGTTTGGGACGATGGATCCGGCGACGAGGAAGAACGCCGCCGCCGAGAAATCCCGTGGCACACTCCAGGTCTGTCCGGGAATTCGCATTCCGCCGTGTACGGTCAGGTGGCGTTCGTGGCCGGTCTCGAACACATCCAGCCCCAGCATCCGCTCGGTGTGGTCCCGCGAAGGCACCGTCTCGACCACCGTCGTCTCCCCCCGGGCGTACAACCCGGCCAGCAGCACGCACGACTTCACCTGGGCCGACGGGACGGGCAGGCGGTAGGTGATGCCCTGGAGCGGGCGGCCTCCCCGGATGGTCACTGGGGCATGTCCGCCCGTCAGTTCGAGCGCGGCACCCATCTGCCGGAGCGGAGTGGCTACGCGCTCCATCGGGCGGCGGCTCAGCGCCCAGGTCAACGCCGCCCTCATAGTCGTACAGGTGAAAACCGGGCTGGCCCGGTTCCACGTCTCGCTCTTTCTCGGCGATGGGGTAGCGTCTTTCGCCATCCGGGGCCAC
>CAZLRO010000061.1:15000-16252 GCA_964561865.1 uncultured Rhodothermaceae bacterium
CAGGATGCCTGCCAGCAGCCGCATGGTCGTGCCGGAGTTGCCGCAGTCGAGTGGGGCTGCCGGGGCCGTCAGCCCGTGCAGCCCACGCCCTTGCACGTGCAGGATGCCATCGCGGTCCTCGACCGAGACCCCCAGTTGCCGCAGGCAGGCCAGCGTCGATTGCGGATCGGCGGCGGCAGGATAGTGTACGATCTGCGAAGGCCCCTCGGCCAGGGCCGCCAGCAGTGCCGCCCGGTGGGCGATGGACTTGTCCGGCGGCAGCGGAACGACGCCGAGCAGGCTCGTGGCCGGGCGCAGGGTGCGGGTAGTCACGCAGGGTGTTGCAGTTGATGGGCAGCAAGGACCTGCGCAAAATACAGACGCCGTGCCCCCGGAACGGTCAGGGTGTGCGGATTTCCGCGGCGAACTGTTTCACCAGCGCCTGTTTCTCGTCCCAGTGCAGGAATGCATGGCGGAAGCCGTTGAGGGCGATTTCGCGCAGGGCTTCGGCCCCGACGCCACACCGGGTATGGACGTGCCACAGCTCGTCCGTCACCGAGGTGCGGCTGAAGAGTCGGTTGTCGGTGTTCACCGTCACGGCCACGCCGGCGTCCACGTAGTGCCGGATGGGGTGCGCCTCGTAGCTGGGCACCACGTGCGTCTGCACATTCGAGGTAGGGCAGACTTCCAGCGGGATCTGGTGATCGACCACGTACTGGAGCAGGTCGGGGTCTTCGCGCAGCGTGACGCCGTGCCCGATGCGGTGGGCACCGCACTTGAACAGCGCCTGCCGGATGGATGCCGGGCCGAACGCCTCACCTGCATGGACGGTGATGTTGACCAGGTGCTTCCGTGCATGGTAGAAGGCGGCCCCGTGCATCTCCGCCGGGTTGCCGTGCTCGCCCCCAGCCAGGTCGAACCCCACCACGCCCCGGTTTTTGTAGGCCGCTGCCAGTTCGGCCTGCCGGAGCGAGGCACTCTCGAACCGGTCGCGCAGGCCGCAGATGATCACCCCCGTCCGGATGCCGAAGTCGCGCTCGGCGGCCCGCAGCCCGTCCAGCACCGCCTCGTTGACGGCTTCGAGGGTGAGGCCCTCCTCCCGGTGCAGGACTGGGCCATAGCGGACTTCCAGGTAGCGGACGTTCTCGCGGGCGTTGTCCTCGGCCAGCTCGTAGGCGATCTGCCGCAGCGCTGCCGCCGACTGCATCAGCGGGATCGAGTAGCGAAACCAGGCGAGGTAGGCTTCCAGCGTCGCCGCAGATGCAAATTGCTC
>CAZLRO010000062.1:0-16237 GCA_964561865.1 uncultured Rhodothermaceae bacterium
CGGGATACGGGACTTCCTGCATCACCTGCCACTGCGAACGGGGCATGAACGCCGCATCGACGAAGCCGGGCATGTACGACACCGAGGCTTCGGGTTCGGGCAAGGCAGAAAAATGCCGCTGGTGGCGCACCAGCGCGGTGGCGTTGAGCCGCACGGCCCGCAGCGACGGGTTATGCACCCAGGCGGCGGTGAGCAGGTCCGGCAGCGACAGGGCCAGCGTGTCGGGCGCCGTCTGCGCCCCGGCGGGAGACAGGCACACCCCCGTCAGCAACAGCACGGCGACAGCGCGAAGGAACGGGCAATCCACAGGATATCCGGCGTTGAAGGAGACAGGTACGGTACACACAGGCCCGACCAGACAGGCCCGCAGGCACCGCGCCTCAACGCAAGATAACAGCGTAGAGCAGATGACGAGGCGGGGGCCTCCACAGCGGCGGACTCCGGAGCAGCGAGGCCGCAGGGGCCTCCGGCTGCACGGCCACTTCAGCGGGGCGTTCGCCAACCCCGCAAGCCAGGGCAACAGGCACCACCGGGACCGAGACCGCCAGCGTCGCCGGGGCCGTTGCGTCAAGGGAACAGCAGGCAGGGGGTGCTACCGGCCCTTCAGACGACCCCTTCGCACCACGCGCGTGGCAGGGCGCGGCCGTCCCCACCTGGTGATGCGCCTGCCAGGCGAGGTGCAACAGGGGCATCGCGCAGCAGGTGAGCAGCACCAGCGCCACGAGCACCGAGAGAAAACGGTATGGAGGGGAAAGAGAAGACATGACTTTCGGCCAGATACGCGCAGGCAAACGTGTTGCATACGCACGAGGTTCCAGCCGTATCTTGGCTCCAAACGGTGCCCTCGGTACCGGCACATGCCGGGTCTGGCCTGATTCTTGATCGGGGCCGGTGCTGCACGACACCTGCCAAACCAACCGATAGGGGCAATGTATATGGAGTGGAAGGGAATGCCGTCGTTCCGGAATATGAAGATGGCCGATGACCCGCAGTGGTGGGCCTCATTCCAGCAACTGCTCGATGAACAGATCGAATGGCCGAATGACTACCTGTTCAAGTTCATCGTCCCCCATAATGGTTTCGACCAGATCAGGGCGGTCTTCGGGGAACACCCAGTCGCCGTCAAGGCCTCATCCAAAGGTACCTACCTGAGCGTGACCGCGACGCTGTTCATGCAATCGAGCCAGGAGGTGATCGACATCTACACCGCCGCCGGAAAGGTAGACGGCGTCATCTCTCTCTGAACGACGCAGCCCCCCTTTCACCGCTGCGACAGCCTTCCGCCCGCCAGGCCCCTGCGGGCCGCGCCGTTCTGCTCAGGCATACTGATCCACATGCTGCCCCGTCCTGGAAAGGGGTTCGGGGGCGGCAGAGGACGACGCCGGGGCCGCTTGCTGCTGCGCACGCAGTTCCTGCCGGGCCTGGGCGATCATGCGGTCGGCCTGCTGGGCGATCCGACGGTCCTGGGCGGAAGGTTCTTCCGGGGCCAGGGCAGAACGGCGGATGATCTGGGCTTTCTGCAATGTAGCCTTCGGATTGCCCGGCACCGGGCGCAGGTCGATGCGGACATCCCCGCCAATGGCGTAGCGCTTGCCGTCCGGGCCGAGCTGATACGTGTAGTGGGCTGGCCCGTGGGCATGGGGACGGCCCGCCATCAGATGGGATTGTTCGTGGCGGCGCACCTCGGCATCCCGTGCCTTCAACTGCTGCACCACCGCCTCCTCCTGCGGGGTCAGCCGGTTCAGCGGCTCCGGGGCCGCCTCTGAAGCAGGTCGGTGCTGGTCCGACACACGAGATCCGTCTGCCGGGACCGCAAACACGCTGGGGACTGCAAAAGTGACGCTGGAGAATGACATTTCAGCACAAGCCCAAATCCTCAATAAAACCATCCATCTATGAGGATCGACCATTGAAAACGGCATCTTAAATCGGTGTGACAAACGGCTGTCGCTCGGCGGGTGTACTCTGGCTTCGTTCCGGTACGATCACACACCATCTGGAGGCATTCCCATGAAGTCCTGGGCCATTGGCACCCTGCTGGCAACCCTCGCCCTCTTCGTCTGGGGGATGGTTTTCTGGCTCTCCCCCCTCTCCCAACCCGCCTTCCACCCGCTGCCGGACGACCGCCCGGTGGCCGAGGCCCTCACCCGCTACCTGCCTGAGGACGGCACCTACTACATCCCGTCGGAGAAGGCGGAGGAGACCTGGATGCAGCAACACCGGGAGGGACCGATTGCCACTGTATTTTTCCAGCGTGAAGGGGCCGATCCGGGCAACGCCGGCGTACTGCTCAAGGGGTTTTTCCACATGCTGGTGACGGTGGGGCTGTTCGGGCTGGCCCTGCGGCGCGTAGCCCCGGCCCTCCCCACCTACGGGACGCGGGTGGCCTTCGTCGTGCTCGTAGGCGTGGCATTTGCCCTCTGGAGCAACGTGGGCTATACCATCTGGTGGTGGCATCCCTGGTCGCTGCACCTGGTCAACCTGGTCTATGACGTGACGGGCTGGAGCCTGGTGGCGTTCATCCTGGCCCGGTTCATCAAAGCCGAGACGCATACGACGCTCCGGTAGACTTGCCGGGGAAGGCGGGATGGCGCGGAGCTATAACAGAAATTATAGTCAATTTGACTATAATTACACCCGTCGAATGGCCGCTGAACGCTTCCTGCTGAGCGGGGCGGCACGCACAGCGCAAGCCGAACGGCGCACCCCGTGAAACGCGATGTAGCGGCGGATCCAGCCGAGGTATGCCGCCTCGGTGCGCAGGCTCAGGTGCCGCAGCCGACAGGCCGCACGTACCTGGTCGAGCCGTTTGGCGGGGTGTTGCATGGAGAGGGCGCATGACCTGACCGGAAGCAGGGAGTGCTTGATCCCATACAATGCAGCAGGACGATGCAAAATTGTGCTTTGTGGCGACTTGTTGACTTTCCGAGAGGATGCTATCTTTGGATGTGTTCCGTGTAAATAGTAGAGGTCAATAGATGATTTCAGATGAACTCAAGACCTGTGAATCGATCTTTAACGCGGAGATTTTTCCGGCGGGCGAGTCCTTAATGTGCTCGTTGCATGATTGATTTCACGATAGTGGCAGTAGAGATCACAATTGTCTCGGTTGCAACTTTGCTAACACGACAATCTGGATTCAGAAGTACCTGTCTCGTGCTGACACGCTTGACTTGACTGACGAAGCGTACACATTTTATATGATGCGTCTTTACTTGTTCGTCGAACATGTCTACGTCATCTTTGAAATTATCAAGCTTCCCGAGGAGTACCGCAGGCGCCATTTCGGCGTGTTCAAGGACATCCACAAATGGGCTAACTTCATAAAGCATCCTAACTCGTTCATCCTCGTTCATCAACCGACTTACAGCTATGATGGCGATGATAACTTCGACCGCACGCAGTACTCTCTCGTGATTGATCAGCAATTCGTAAACGAATATTATTCATCTCCGATATACAACAAGAAGCTCTGGGATGCCCTTCAAAACAAGAAGGAGTTGGCTGTATTATTCCCGAACCCTCAGGTTCTTACTCGGGGCTTTTGTGACGCCGCAAAGAAGTTCATTTCCGTTTTCCGCGACAATGCTGTGTTCTGTGAAATCCTTGCGTCCCGATCTACTTACGAGAACTACTATCTCGGAAGCACTGATGATGTGACCTAACCATGCCGTGAACCGGAGCGGTCGACAATGCGTATTGTGAAACCAGAATCTTTTGGCGGCCACCCCGGTTACGGCTGTCATTAGGGTGCAACACAGGAGACGATCTCTTGATGTCAGAAGTTGAACAAGCTCGGTTGCGTCTATCCAAGGACACGGGCGCGAAAAAGAAGTCGCAGTTCGGCCAGTTCTTGACACCTGGCGGAACTGCGACCTTCATGGCAAGGCTGTTCCCGGCCGCCGAGGGCACATGTCGCCTTCTTGATGCGGGTGCCGGTATTGGATCTCTTGCTGCTGCGTTCTTGGAGCGATGGTCTTCCGGCAGCTTTGGCTTTCAGCGTGTCGAAGTCGATGCTTTTGAGATCGATGGTTCGCTGCACAGCCAGTTGGCGAAGACGCTAGGCAAGTATGCGAGTTCAAGGCTCTCTGTCGCCGTTCATGGCGACGATTTCATTCACGCAGCCACAGATGCGCTTTGCGGTGACCTGTTCTCGAAGTCACTTCCAAGGTACACCCACGCCATCCTTAACCCGCCTTACAAGAAGATTAACAGCAATTCCGCGCACCGGCTGGCCCTGCGCTGTGTCGGCATCGAGACGGTGAACCTGTATAGTGCCTTCGTTGCGCTGGCTGTTGCTCAGGCAGCGCCGGGCGGGCAGATCGTGGCCATCCTCCCGCGTAGCTTCTGCAATGGACCGTACTACCGGCCGTTCCGCGACTTCATCCTTGAGCGTGCCGCCGTCCGCCACCTGCACCTGTTCGAGTCGCGCAGCAAGGCATTCAAGGACGATAAGGTTCTGCAAGAGAATATCATCATCCGCCTAGAGCGAGGTGGCCAGCAGGGGACGGTTACGGTTTCGACATCGACCGATGACACCTTCACCGACCTTGTGACCCATGAATACCCGTTCGACCGGATCGTATTCCCCGATGACCTGGAGCGGTTCATTCACGTCCCCACGTCGCCGAAGAAGAACGCCATCGAGCTATCCGAGGCGGTCCGCTGCACGCTGGTCGACCTAGGCATCAAGGTGTCAACCGGGCCAGTGGTCGATTTCAGACTGAAAGAGCACCTACGCGACATGCCAGGGGTAGGCACGGTTCCCTTGCTGTATCCCAGCCATTTCAGCAACACCGGCACCATATGGCCCATCGAGGGCATGAAGAAACCGAACGCCATCGAGCGCAACGCCGACACCGAGAGGTGGCTGTACCCGAGCGGCTTCTACTGTGTAGTTCGCCGCTTTTCTTCCAAGGAAGAAAAGCGGCGGATCGTGGCGAGCGTGGTCGAGCCGAACGCGTTCGGTGACGCGCCCGTGTTAGGCTTCGAGAACCACCTGAACCTGTTCCACGAGAACAAAGCGCGGATTGCCCGAGGCGCTGGCCCGCGGGCTGGCCGTGTTCCTGAATACGACTGTGGTTGATGAAGATTTCAGGCGATTCAACGGCCATACACAGGTCAATGCGACCGACCTCAAGCTCATGAAGTATCCAAGCCGTGAATCCCTGATCGAGCTTGGCAAGTGGGCTATGCAGCAAGGAGCGCTCACGCAGGAACAAATCGACGCCAAGGTAGGGACCCTAACCAAATGAACAACAAGAACAAACACATAGAGGCTGCGCACCAGATCATCATTGCCCTGGGCTTGCCGAGGGCGCAACAAAACGAGCGTTCCGCGCTTTCTCTGCTGGCCCTGCTGAATCTCACGCCGGGCAAGGCGTGGGGGGATGCGGAGAACCCACTTGTGGGCATCACGCCTATCATGGATTGGGTGCGCGAGTACTACGGCAAGGAGTACGCGCCGAACACCCGCGAGACTTTCCGCCGACAGACCATGCACCAGTTCTGCGATGCAGGCATCGCCCTTTACAACCCGGACAAGCCCGACCGTTCGGTGAACAGCCCGAAAGCCGTCTATCAGATCGAGCCGACCGCGCTTGCCTTGCTGCGGACGTTCGGCACACCGGCATGGCATGACAGCCTCACCGCGTATCTGGCCGAGCGTGAAACGCTGGTTGTCCGCTACGCCAAGGAGCGCGAGTAGAACCGTGTACCGGTCAAGATTGCACCGGGCAAGGAAATCACCCTCAGCCCCGGCGAGCATAGCGAGTTGATCCGGGTCATCATCGAGGACTTCGCCCCGCGCTTTGCGCCAGGTAGCACCCTGGTTTATGTCGGCGACACCGGCGACAAGTGGGGCTACTTCGATGCCCCCTTGCTGGCTGGCCTGGGCGTTGATGTGGATTCACACGGCAAGATGCCCGACGTGGTTTTGCACTACACCGCAAAGAACTGGCTGCTGCTGGTCGAGTCCGTCACCAGTCACGGCTCTGTCGATGGCAAGCGCCATGCCGAGCTGGCGAAGCTGTTCTCGGGATCGACTGCCGGACTGGTCTACGTGACCGCTTTCCCCAACCGGGCCATCATGGGCCGCTACCTGGGTGAAATCGCTTGGGAAACCGAAGTGTGGATAGCCGATGCGCCGTCGCATCTCATTCACTTCAACGGTGCACGCTTCTTGGGTCCGCACGATACACCCTAACAACAGCATTAGCGGACGGCGCTCCATTGCTACCGATGAGCTTGGGCGATAGGCGCGTCTACCGTTGCTGTCCCAATTCCTATAAAGTATCGTCAATTTGACTATAATATCGATTCCTGAACATGTTTCCCGGTTCCTTCTCGTCATTCCCGCGTAGGCGGAAATCCAGTGTACCAAGGCCTTGTTCTGGATTCCCGCCTACTCCCTGCCTACGCGGGAATGACGGGGAATGACAGGGGAAGACGGGGAATGAGGTCCATGTCGTTCCAAATCGTTGTACTATTATCGTCAAAATGACTATAATACGTGCTGTCCATCGGCAGGGCGGCCTCGGACGGGACTTTGACGAGCGCCTCCACCTTGCCTCTCCCATCCCCGCCCGACTTGCATTTTTCATTTTTCTGTCGTCAATTTGCCTTCTCCAACCCTTCCTGACCTACCCTCCCGTCGCTATGCGGTTCGTGTTGTGCCTGCTCTGGGGGCTGTGGTGCCCGGTGGCACTGCTGGCCCAGTCCTGGCTGCTGGTGCCAGACCGGGTGTTCGATGGCGTGGCGGTCCACACCGGCTGGGTGGTGGCAGTGGACGGGGGCCAGATCGTGGCGGCGGGGCTGCCGCAGGATGTGGCGGTGCCTGCCGGGGTACAGCGGCTGGCGATGCCGGGCACGACGCTGTTGCCGGGGCTGATCGAGGGGCACGCCCACCTGCTGCTGCATCCGTACAACGAAGCCTCCTGGAACGACCAGGTGCTGCGCGAGGCCCAGGCGCTCCGCGTAGCCCGCGCCACCATCCACGCCCGTCAGACGCTGGAGGCCGGGTTCACGACGGTGCGTGACCTGGGCACCGAAGGGGCCGGCTATGCCGACGTGGGGCTGCGGCAGGCCATCGACCAGGGGATCATCCCCGGCCCCCGGCTGCTCGTGGCGGGGCGCGCCATCGTCGCCACCGGCAGCTATGGGCCGAAGGGCTTCGACCCGGCATGGGCCGTTCCGCTCGGCGCCGAAGAGGCCGACGGCGTGGATGCCCTCGTGCGCGTCGTGCGCGACCAGATCGGCAAGGGCATCGACGTGGTGAAGGTGTATGCCGACTACCGCTGGGGGCCACGCGGGGAAGCGATGCCCACCTTCTCGACGGCAGAGCTGGCGCTGATCGTCGAGACGGCCCGGTCGAGCGGGCGCGGGGTCTCGGCCCATGCCGCCACCGCCGAGGGGATGCGCCGGGCAACCCTGGCCGGGGTGGAAACCATCGAGCACGGCGACGGCGGCACACCCGAAGTGTTCCGGCTCATGGCCGAACGGGGCGTGGCGCTGTTCCCTACCCTTGCCGCCGTGGAGGCCCTCGCCGAATATGGCGGCTGGCGGAAAGGCGTGGACCCGGAACCCGACCGCATCCGGCAGAAAAAGGCCCAGCTCCAGGCAGCACGGGCCGCCGGAGTGGTCATCGGCATGGGCGGCGACGTGGGCGTCTACCGGCACGGCGACAACGTGCGCGAGCTGGTGCTGATGGTGGAATACGGGATGCTCCCGCTGGAAGCCCTGCAGGCCGCCACCTCGGTCAACGCCCGCATCCTCCACCTCGACGACCGGCTGGGCAGGATACGTCCGGGGCTGCGGGCCGACCTCGTGGCCGTCGCCGGCGACCCCACCCACGACATCACGGCGCTGCAGCAGGTACGGCTCGTGCTGAAGGAGGGTCAGATCTGTTTGAACACCCTCACATCCAGGTAGGCCACCGTGCCGTCCTGCTCGACGTCGAACTGCGACAGCTTCAGTTCTACCTTGATGCGGCGGCCGTTGGCCTTGACAAACATCTGGTTCAGTTCCTTCACCTTGTGCTTGATTTCTTCGGAGAGAAGGAAGTCCTGATCCCGCAACAGATATTCGACAAATTGATCAATCGGCTTTTCTGAATCCATTGCCTGCGTCCCAATTCTGAAGAATACGGGTCGAAGCGACATCTCCCCGTACAGGCCCGCAACATCACAAAAAAACAGGGGGCGGGCTGCACGCCTTCTGGCTTCGGGTGACACAGGGAAGTCAGTGATGCGCACGTTCATATTAGAACGGCGATTTTGTGGGAATTATGGGGTGGGGTCAAAAATTTCTGGCTCCGATCATGGCAAAAAAAGCGCATCTGGTGCTGCTGCGGCAGGGAATAGCCGTCTGGAATGCCTGGCGTGCCCGTCACCCGCTGGTGTTGCCGGACCTGCGGGAGGCCGACCTCGCCGGGTTTCACCTGGACGGGGTAGACCTGCGGCACGCCGACCTGGCCGGAGTCGACCTGCAAGGGGCGCGGCTGGAGCGGGCCAACCTGATGGAAGCCGACCTTTCCGGGGCCGACCTGCGCCGGGCGGCGCTGGGCGGGGCCAACCTGCGGGAGGCCCGGCTGATCCGGGCGGCGCTGGGGGAGGCACACCTCGACCGGGCCAGCCTGATGGGGACGAACTTCAGCGGGGCCACCCTGCGCGGTGCCCGGTTCCACGAGGCCGCCCTGGCCGAGACCCGCTTCATCGACGTGGACCTGGGCGGCGTGGGGGGGCTGGAGACGTGCCGCCACGCCGGGCCGAGTGTGCTGGACCACCGCACGCTGGCCCGCTCCGGCCCGCTGCCGGAAGGGTTCCTGCGGGGCTGTGGCCTGAGCGACTGGGAGATGGAGGCCGCCCGGCTGTACCGCCCCGGCCTGGATGCTGCCGAGCTGGACCGCATCCTCTACCGCATCCACGACCTGCGCCTGGGGACGGCCATCCAGGTCCACAACCTGTTCATCTCCTACGCCCACCGCGACCGGATGTTTGTGGACCACCTCGAACCCTGGCTGAACCGGCACGGCATCCGGTTCTGGCGCGACGTCCACGACGCCCCGGCAGGACCGCTGGAGCAGATCGTCGTGCTGGCGATGCGGCAGAACCCGACGGTACTGCTGATCCTGTCCCAGCACTCGGTGGAGAGCGACTGGGTGGAGTACGAGGCGCAGAAAGCACGCGAACTGGAGCGCGAACTGGGGCGGCATGTGCTGTGTCCTGTCGCACTGGACGAGGCCTGGAAAACCTCGCGCTGGTCGGCCCTGCTGCGGCACCAGATCCAGAAGTACCACATCCTCGACTTCTCGAACTGGCAGGCGGCGGGTGACTTCGAGGCCCAGTTCCGGCGGCTGCTGGAGGGGCTGGACCTCTTTTACAAGGAAGAGCCGGGGCGGAACGGTGTACGCCGGGGCTTGCGTGTGTAACTTGGACGCCCGGTTCCCCCCAGCCGGCCTGCGCCCATGACGATCCCGGAAACCCTCTTCGGTGGCCTCGATGCCGCCACGTTCCTGCGCGACTACTGGCAGCAACGTCCGCTGCTGGTGCGGGGTGCCTTGCCAGGCTGGACGTCGCCGCTCGCCCCGGCAGACCTGCTGGCCCTGGCGACGGACGAGGAAGCACAGGCCCGGCTGATCCTCGAAACGGGCGGGGAATACCCGTGGGAACTGCGGCACGGGCCGTTCCGCAAGCGCGACCTCGCCCGGCTGCCGAAAACGAACTGGACGGTGCTCGTGCAGGAGGTGGACCGCCTCGTGCCCGCCGTGGCCGACCTGCTCGACCACTTCCGCTGGATCCCGAACTGGCGGCTCGACGACGTGATGGTCAGCTACGCACCGTCGGGCGGGGGTGTCGGCGCGCACATCGACCAGTACGACGTGTTCCTGCTTCAGGGCCTCGGCCAGCGCCGGTGGCAGATCAACACCACGCCGGTGGAGGAAGAACACCTGGTGCCCGACCTCGACGTGCGGATCCTGGCGGACTTCGTGCCGGACGCCGAGTGGGTGCTGGCGCCAGGCGACCTGCTCTACCTGCCGCCGCGTATCGCCCACTACGGCGTCTCGGCTTCCGACGACTGCATGACGTATTCTATCGGCTTCCGTGCTCCCAGCCATGCCGACCTCGTCGCCGGACTGATGGAGCACCTGCTCGAAACGCTCGACCCGGCGCTTCGCTACAGCGACCCGGGGCGTTCGGTGGCGGTGCAACCGGGTGAGGTCGAGCCGACCGTGCGCGCACACGTCCGCCACCTGCTGCGCGCCCTGCTGGCCGATGACCGGGCGCTGGACACCTGGTTTGGGACGTTCCTCACCGCGCCGAAGCGGGCCTCGTATGCTGCGCCGCTGGAGGACCCGTTAGCCCCGGCAGCACTGGCCGCATACCTCGGACAAGGAGCCCTGCTGCGGCGTCGGAGTCTCCCCGACTTCGCCCACATGCTACACACGGACGGCACGGCCACCCTCTTTGTGAGCGGTACGGCCTATGAACTGGAGGGTAACCTGGCCTTCGCCGCGCCGCTCATCACCGGCACTGCCCTGCTCCATGCCGCCACGTTGCAGCCGCACCTCAATAACAGCGCGTTCGTGGAGCTGCTGACCACGCTCGTGAATGCAGGCGAACTGGAGATAGACGAAGGATAATGCACTACAGGAGCTTCTCCATCACCTGCTGGTCGTGCGGGTCGAGGTCGGTGAGGAGGTGGCCCATGCGGTCGCGCTTGGTGCGCAGATACGGCGCATTGACCTCGTTGGGCGGGATTTCGACGGGCACGCGTGCGACGATCTCCAGGCCATAGCCCGCCAGGGCCACGCGCTTGGTGGGGTTGTTGGTCATCAGGCGGAGCCGCCGCAGGCCGAGGTCGCGCAGGATCTGGCAGCCGATGCCGTAGTCGCGGTGGTCCATCTGGAAGCCCAGCGCCTCGTTGGCTTCGACGGTGTCGAGGCCCTGTTCCTGGAGCTTGTAGGCGTGCAGCTTGTTGACGAGGCCGATGCCACGCCCTTCCTGCTTCATGTACAGCACCACCCCCTGGCCTTCCTGCTCGACCTGCCGCAACGCCGTCGCCAGCTGGTCACCGCAGTCGCAGCGCTTCGAGCCGAAGATGTCGCCGGTGATGCACTGGCTGTGGACGCGCACCAGCACCGGCTCGTCCTCCGACCAGGTACCCTTGACCATCGCCAGGTGGACCTCCCCGCTGAGCCGTTCCTCAAAGGCGATCAGCCGGAAGTCGCCGTATCTCGTGGGCATCTCCACCTCCACGACGCGGCGGACGAGCTTCTCGGTGCGCAGGCGGTAGGCAATCAGGTCCTGGATGGTGATGATGCGCATGTCGAGTCGCCGGGCCATCGGCAGCAGGTCCGGCACCCGGGCCATCGACCCGTCGTCGTTCATGATCTCGACGAGCACCCCGGCGGGGTACAGCCCCGCCAGCCGCGCCAGGTCCACGGCGGCCTCGGTGTGTCCGGCCCGGCGCAGCACCCCGCCCGGCGCCGCCCGCAGCGGGAACACATGCCCCGGACGCCCGAACGCACCCGGACGCGCCTCAGGGTCGGCCAGCGCCCGGATCGTGCGGGCACGGTCGGCGGCGGAGATGCCGGTGGTGGTGTCGAACCGGTAATCGACCGACACGGTGAAAGCCGTCTCGTGCAGTGCCGTGTTGGTCTGCACCATCAGGTCCAGGTCCAGCTCTACCGCCCGTTCACGGGTGATGGGGGCACAGATCAACCCCCGCCCGTACTTCGCCATGAAGTTGATCTGTTCGGGCGTGACGGTCTCGGCGGCCCCGATGAAGTCGCCCTCGTTCTCGCGGTCCTCGTCGTCGACCACAATGACCAGCCGGCCCCGGCGCAGGTCGTCGAGGGCTGCTTCGATCTGGTCGAAGGTGTGGGTGGCGGGGGGGCCGTCCATAGCACCACGTGCATCCCGGTGGAGGTATCTGCGCCCGTTTACGCGCTTGGGGCAGGGCTGGATTCCTTGGTCGTGGCCGCCGCATCCTTGCTTACCACCGAGGCAATGGCGCTCTTCTCAATGCGCAGCTTGGTGTTGGTGTCCACCTGGGCCAGCACGCTGGCGTCGTCCACCTGGGTGACGGTGCCGTGTACGCCGCCGAGGGTGATGATGCGGTCGCCTTTCTTGACGGCTTCGATCATGGCCTTGCGCTGGTCTTCCCGCTTCTTCTGGGGGCGGATGAGAAAGAAGTAGAAGACCACGAAGATCAGCAGCATCGGCAGCAGCGTGATCAGCGGGTTCGAGGCCGGGCTGCTCTGGGGCAGGAGGAGGAGGGAATACAGCATGGGAAACGGGGGATAGACGTTGGGATTGGGAGCGACGGAGAGGCCGGGGCTTCAGGCCATGAGCACCCGCAGATAGAACAACGGCGACAGGAGCTTGCGGCGTTCCTGGAGGTCGTCGAACATGCAACTGATGGCGTCGGCCAGCTCGCTGGAACGGGCGGCCTTGCGGATGACGGTGTTCAGCAGCCATTTCCAGTTGCCCAGGCGCTGCATCAGGTGGCTCAGGCGCAGTTCACGGCGCAGCAGGGCCATCACCTCGGCGTCGTAGCCGTGCAGGAATGCGGCGCTGTGGTTGCTGGCGGCCCTGGCCCGTACTGCCCAGTCGGCCGCTTTCATGCCACTGACCATCGCGTTGCCGATGCCTTCGCCGGTGAACGGGTCGATGAGGCTGCCCGCATCGCCTACCAGCATCCAGCCGTTGCCAGAGAGCGGGCGGGGCCGCGAGCCGAGGGGCAACCCCCAGCCCTTGACCGGTCCGATGCGGCGGGCATGCGCGAACCGGTCGCGGAAACGCGGATGGCGTACCAGCTCGTCGAGCAATGGCTTCAGCTTCACGTCCCTTTTCTTGACGGCGCTCGACAGCATCCCGATCCCTACGTTGGCCCGCCCGTTCGCCATCGGAAAGATCCAGAAATAGCCGGGGATGGACTCTTCCACAAAATGCAGTTCGATGTGGTGGTAGCGGTTGAAGCCGGTCACCCCTTCGTAGTAGGCCCGCAAGCCCGCACAGTAGTGGTCTTCTTCGAGCTGCGTCATGCCCAGGGCACGGGCCACCACCGAGTACGCCCCGTCCGCCCCGACAACAAGGGGGGCACGGAGTTCGGTCTCGGGCAAAGTGGAACCAGCAGCCGGGTCAAACAGACGGGCACGCACCCCCACCACCTGCTGGCCCTCCCAGAGCAATCCCTCGACGGTGGTCTGCAACCGCACCTCAGCACCGGCCTCCACCGCCGCGTTGAACAGGAGGTCATCGTAGACCAGCCGGGGGACGATGAAGCCGGGGGCGACGGGCTGGGTGAGCACCTTCGTAAAGGGGATCTCTACCTGGTCGCCCATCGGGCCGCTGAAGGTGACCCCCCACGAGCCAAGGCTGTCGGCGGCCTGCTGCACGCGGGCCACCAGACCCAGGGCCTTGAGCGCATCCACACTCTTGCCCCCGATGGCGTCGCCGCAAATCTTGTCCCGCGGGAAGGTCGACTTGTCCAGCAACAGCACCCGCAGGCCCTGCCGGACCATCAGGGTGGCCGCCGTGGACCCGCCGGGGCCTGCGCCCACTACGATCGCATCGTACATGCCAGCACGAATAAGGGTTCTTCAGGAGGACAGGGCAAGATACGGGCATCCGGTCCTAACGGTGCAGCTTCACACGAAAACCCTGTGGGGAATGTCCGGCTTGTCCCCAGTTAAGATACCGGTTGCGCGGGTCGATACCAGCCACCATGCCGGAGAGTTCCGACAACGGGGGCGTCACCCACCCCCGCCTTCAACCCACTGGGAGCCGGGCATTCCCCGGTCTGTATCCTATCCCATCATCCCCTGTAACCAGATGAACAACAGCCTTGTCCGGATGATCTGCCTGGTCGCCGGGTCGTTGCTGTGCCTGGCCTGCACCCTGTAGGCACACCCCTTTTTGTGCAGAACCTGTGGGACCAGTCGAGGCTGCTGGCAGGACGTCGCCCTGGGCGATTCCCCTGCCGGTCCAGGCCGGGGTAGTTACGAAGGGTTATTAGTTGCATATACAACTAATTATAGGGAATTTATTTTTCAAGGACTTGTAAAGACTCTGGCTGCAATGTCCAGTTGGGGAGTGAACTTTCGCTTTCTCAGATAGGGATGGAAACCGGTTTCTTTCTCTTCCGGACTGTATTGATCGATCCGCTATTGTCTTGAGATCATCCCGGCTGTAACGCGGCCTTTCTGTACCGGATACGGGTCTGCCTGTTTTGGTGCCTGTGGGCACCCCCGCGCTTCAGGACCACGATCACCTGCCTCTCAGATCGTTGTTGCACGGCTCGGTTGAACGGTATCGCCGCTGTACGAAGCCCCTCTCACGCCTGGCTCTGCCCTTCCCTCTCCGGGGAGCCTGGAGCCGCTCGTCACATACGTTTCACCCGAACAACGTTTCAGGAGGTAAGGATTATGAAGACCCGAATGCTACGCGGCTTTCCGCGTATCGTGCTCATGCTATGCCTGTGCGGTGGGGCGAGCGCCCCGATGCTGTGGGCACAGCAGACCCGCTACACCTACCACGACAAGCTCTTTGGCAAGACCCACACGTTCACCCCGAAGCCGGACGAAGTCATGGTCCGGTTTCATCCTTCATCGCAAGTGGGGGCTGCTGCCCAGGGGGTGCGCACCCGCTTTGGCCTGGTGCCCGTCCACGAGGAAGGGCTGGAGCGCCACCGGTTTGGCGTCTACCGCGTGCCCGTCGGGGCCACGGCCGAGGCGCTGCGGGCCAGCCTCAAGGCTGACCCCGCCGTGGCCGAAGCCTATCCGGCCATGACCAACAAGGACGGCGGCACCAGCTACTTCGTGCCCGACCTCGTCACCGTCCGCTTCCATGACCATGTGTCGGAGGCGGCGATGCAGGCGCAGATCCGGCAGATGGGCAGCACCATCGTCAAGGACCACTGGACGGCGGGCTACTACACGGTGTCCGTCCCACGCGGGGCCGACGTGTTCGACCTCGTGCGGGCGTTCATCGACCTGCCGGACGTGAAGTTCGCCGAGTTGGCCTTCTACGGCTTCAACGACCTGGCCTTTACCCCCAACGATACCTTCTACGCCCAGCAGTGGGCCATGCGCAACGACGGCACCACCGGTGGTACGCTCGACGCCGACGCCGACGTGCAGGAAGCCTGGGACATCGAGCGCGGCGACGCGAACGTGGTCGTGGCCGTCGTCGATACGGGCGTGGACTGGGACCACCCGGACCTCCAGCCCAACATCCTCCAGAACCTCGACGAGGACGACGACGGCGACGGACAGACGATGGTATGGGACGGGGCCAACTGGGTGATGGACGCCGGTGACCTCAACGGTGTGGACGACGACGGCAACGGCCTCGTGGACGACCTGCTTGGCTGGGACTTCGACGACGACGACAACGACCCGAACGACATCGACAACGACTGTGCCATTGGTGGATCGGGCTGTCATGGCACGGCCTGTGCCGGTCTGGTGGCCGCCGTCGGCGACAACGCACTGGGCGTCTCTGGCGCGGCACCGGGCGTACGGGTGATGCCGCTCCGTGTCAACCTGACCTCCGGCATGAACGCCAACCGCGCCGATGCTATCAACTACGCCGTCGGCGAGGCGGCCAAGTACGACGCCCTCATCGTGAGCGGCAGTTGGCGGATGGGCAGTGGCGACATGACCGCCGTCGAGGACGCTGTCGTGAACGCGCGGGCCAGCGGCGTGCTGCCGATGTTCGCCTCCGGCAATGGCGACGACGACCAGCCGGACTTCCCTGCCCGCTACGACGACGCGATGGCTGTGGGGGCCACCAGCCCGTGCGACGAACGCAAGAACCCCGCCAGTTGCGACGGCGAAAACTGGTGGGGCAGCAACTACGGCGACGAACTGGACGTCTCCGCACCAGGTGTGCTCATGTACACGACCGACATTGCCGGGGGCGACGGCTACACGGGCGACGACTACAACAGCGGGTTCAACGGCACCTCGTCCGCCACGCCGCTGGCCGCAGGCATCGCCGCGCTCGTGCAGTCGCACGCCCTCGAACTGACCGGTGCAGCCCTCGACCCGGACGAGTTGCAGGACATCCTCGAAGTCTCCGCCGACGATGTGGGTGGGTACGACTACAACTACGACGCCGGGCGTCCGGGCTATTCGTTCGAACTCGGCGCCGGGCGCATCAACGCCAACCGGGCGCTTCAGGAGCTGATCGCCCGCACCGTCGTGGACCTCCAGCCCGAACCCGTAGACCTG
>CAZLRO010000063.1:0-16013 GCA_964561865.1 uncultured Rhodothermaceae bacterium
GGGCCGGGGGGTGCCGGTGAGCCTGCTGCAACACTTCTTCCGGGACAAGCACCTGCTGGATGTGGCCCGCCGTCTGGCGCTGGTGCGACAGGAGGGGGTGGAGTTCCTCGATGAACACCACCTGGAACGCCTGCTCTCCCTCCCGGTGCAGGAACCGACACCCGCGCCGGAGACACCTCCCGCTCCCGTCGAAAGCCCCCCGCTGGCTCCGCCTGCCCCGCTTCCAGCCCTGGAAGCCAACCGGCCGCTGTGGCAACAGTTCTCCCACCTCGACAATCCGCCCACCGCAGCGCCACCGGAGCCAGCCATCCCGGTAGCCTTGCCCGACCCGGTGCCCGTGTTCATGGTGATCGAACCACCCGTCGCCACCACGCCTGCCATCCCCCTGTCTCCGGAACCCTCTCCGCCGCCGCCTCCTGCCCCCCCACCGACCGAGCTACCGGTGGAGGTCGTCGAGGAACGGTCCGCCAGCGACCCGGCACCGCCAGCCCGCACCCCCCCGCCTGCGGAACCCGACGCCGTCCCGCTGTGGATGCGGTTCATGCGGGACCGCCAGCCGCCCCCGTCCCCGGCTGCGCCGGACCTGCGTACCCTTGAGCAGCGCGTCCTCGGCCCGTCCGGCACCCCCCACCGCGACCAGTTCGTCCGCCACCTGTTCGCCGGCTCGCAGCGGGCCTACGAGCAGGTCCTGCACCACCTGGAAGCCGCTTCCGACTGGCCCACCGCTTCCCGTATCATCGCCGAGGAGGTGTTCCGCCAGCACCGCGTCAACATCTACAGCGACCCGGCGGTAACCTTCACCAACGCGGTCGAGCGGCGTTTTCGGACCTGAGCAGGCATCGTTTCCACACCCCTGCCCCAGGATTGCCCTCTTTTTTGCTTTTCTCCCGCTGATTTATTACCTACAGCATTCAACTCCTCCGCCTGTCCGCCAAACCCCCGCCTCGATGCAACTGACCACCCCCGACTGGGTCATCATGGCCCTGTATTTTGCACTCTCCCTGGCAATTGGCCTGATGGTGGTCGGGCGGGCCGGGAAGAACTTCAAGTCGTTTTTCCTCAGTGGGCAGAACATGTCGTGGTGGCTGCTGGGCATCTCGCTCGTGGCGACCACCTTCTCCACCGACACGCCGAACCTGGTCACCGACATCGTGCGGAAAAACGGGGTCTTCGGCAACTGGGCCTGGTGGGCGTTCCTGCTGACGGGGATGCTCACCGTGTTCCTCTATGCCAAGCTGTGGCGGCGCTCGGGCATCAACACCGACGTGGAGTTCTACGAAATCCGCTATTCCGGCAAGGCCGCCGCGTTCCTGCGGGGCTTCCGGGGGGTATACCTCGGCGTGGTCTTCAACACATTCATCATGGCCTCGGTCACGCTGGCGGCCATCAAGATCGGCGGGGTGATGTTCAACTGGACGCCCTTGCAGTCGGTGGTGATCGCTGCCGGGGTGACGCTGCTCTACAGCACCTTCGGCGGGCTGCTGAGCGTGCTGCTGACCGACCTGTTCCAGTTCATCATTGCCATGATCGGCTCCATCTCGGCGGCCTTCTTCGTGCTGGGGATGCCGGAGGTGAACGGCCTGGGCAACCTGCTGGCACACCCGAACGTGGCGGGCAAGCTGGACTTCCTGCCCAACTTCGGGACGATGACCTGGGAGCAGATCGTGCCCATCTTCATCATCCCCATCGCCGTCCAGTGGTGGGCTACGTACTACCCTGGCAGCGAGCCGGGGGGAGGAGGCTATGTGGTGCAGCGGATGCTCTCGGCCCGGAACGAGAAGCACGCCCTCGCCGCCACGCTGCTGTTCCAGGCGTTGCACTATGCGTTGCGCCCCTGGCCGTGGATCATCGTAGCCCTGGCCTCGCTGCTGGTGTTCCCGGACGTCTCCGACATCGCCACCCGGTTCCCGCACCTGGACCCACAGATCGTGAAGGACGACCTGGCCTATCCGGCGATGATGAGCTTCCTGCCACCGGGCCTGATCGGGCTGGTGGTGACCTCGCTGGCGGCGGCCTACATGTCCACCATGGCGACGCAGGTGAACTATGGCTCCTCGATCATCGTCAACGATGTCTACCAGCGTTTCATCAACCCGCAGGCCACAGACAAGCAACTGGTGATGATGGGCCGTATCTCTACGGTGGTGCTGATGGTGGTCTCCTGTGCGCTGTCGCTGGTGCTGGAGAACGCAAAGCAGGCGTTCGACCTGATCCTGCTCATCGGGGCTGGGACGGGGCTGATCTACCTGCTGCGCTGGTTCTGGTGGCGCATCAATGCCGAGACGGAGATCGTGGCGATGGTCGTCTCGTTCGTCGTGGCACTCGTCCTCCAGTTTGTTGTGAAAGACGCAATGTCCGAGGGGATGAAGCTGCTGCTGAGCGTCGGGGTAACGACGCTGGCCTGGGTGGTGACGGCTTTCGTCACGAAGCCCACCGACCCGGCCCAGCTCCTGCATTTCTATGAGCGCATCCGTCCGTCCGGCCCTGGCTGGCAGCACATCGCCGCGCAATCCACGGCCACGGCAGCACCCGGTTCGGGGGACATCAGTGCCGGACTCCTGGCGGCCCTGTGCGGGGTGATGTCCATCTACGGCGTGCTCTTCACCACGGGGTTCCTGCTCTACGGTGCCCTCGGCAAGGGGCTGGTGTGCCTGGCGATCGCCGTCGGAGGGCTGTTCGGGCTGGTCCGCCTGTGGCCGCGCCTGTCGTTTGCATGAGGCCCGTTGGCCTGCGCACCCTCAGCCGAGCACGGCTTCGAGCCGCCGCTGAAAGCCGATCAGGTTGAAACGGTGGTAGTAGCGGAGGATGGCTGTCTGGATGCGCCAGAGCACGTAGGCGTCCGGGTCGGCGTGGTCGCGCAGGTGGTGGTAGAGCTGGTGCCGGGCCTCCTGTACTGCCGGGTGGGTCCAGACGTACCGGCTGCAGGTGCGCAGCATCCATGTCCGCCGGGCTTCTGGCAGATGTGCGAACGGCAGGCCCGCCTCCTCCGGGAGCAGCCATTTCTGCCAGCGGCCGCTTTGCACGACGGCCTCGTGGAGTGCCCCCTCCAGACGGCTGTCGGTCTGGAGCCTGCGTTCGAGGGCCGCCAGGTCCATCAGGGCCTTGAACTCTTCCTCGGTGAACTCCGGGCCGATGTTGGCCGCCCCCATGCCGCTGAGCGGGTAGGCTTCGGGGGTGTCCACGTAGTCGGAATAATGGCCCTTGACGAGCGCCCCGGTGGGCCGGATGAGGTGGGTGAGGGTGCGGGCCACCGCCGGGTCGAAGCGGGTGGTGTGCAGGTCGGTGCCCACCTTGCCCACGACGAACGCCGGCCAGGCGTCGGACAGCCCGGCGGCGTGCAAGCCCTGCTGCAGCCGGGACAGGAAGTCCCGCACGGCCTCTACGTCGGCGAGGCCGCCCTGCACTTCCTCGGTACCCACCTCGTAGCTCACCGCCGGAAGCCTGCGTGCCCGGCGGTACACCTCGGCGTGCTGGAGCAGGTCCAGCGTGCGCTCGACCACCAGCGGGATGGGCACGGCAGCGGCACCCCGCGTCCGGTCGACGGTGGTGTCAAGGTGTAGCAGGGCATAGCCGGCTTCCAGGCAGGCTTCGAGCGACTGCCGGACGGCGGCCATCGTCTCGTCCAGGCTGAGGTGGTCGCGGGCATGGGCGTCCTTGAGCCAGGGGCCACCATGATCCAGGCACGGCAACACCGGCACCTCCAGGCCCAGGCGCTGGGCCTCCTCCGCGAGGAAGTCCACCAGTCCTTGCGGCGTCCAGCCCGTGTAGCCGCCGTCCCGGTCCACCTGGTTCAGCGTGGCGGCCAGCAGCAGCGGGGCGTCGGCCTCGCGGGCGGCCCGCAACGCAGAACGGACGACCGACCGGGAGTTGGGGCAGACCACCACCAGCGTGGCCCGGTCGGGGAAATGGTCGATCAACAGGTGGACCAGCCCCTTGATGGCGGGCAGCCCCCGCTGGCCCAACCCGTCCAGCACCCGGCGGGCACGCGGCGACACAGAAAGCAGGGACATGGGGCCTCGCAGGGTGGTCAGGGCGGGGGTTGGCTGCGCAAGTTAAACAAAAAAGCCCCGGCGCTGGGATACAGCTGCCGGGGCTTGAGAAGGGTTTGCTGCAAACGGATCAGAACACGAAGTCCTCTTCCCGGATCTCGGTAGCGTTGCCGTTTTCACGGCGGCGATCCTGTTGTGTCTTGAGCGTGCCGAACCTGTGGGAGACACTCAGCCAGATGGTGCGCCGGTCGAACCGGCTCTCGGTCACCTGGATGAAGCCGAGGCCCTCCGTCGTGGCGTTGTTGTCCCGGCTGTTGAGCACATCCGAGATCCGCAGGCTCAGGTCGGTCTTGTCTTTCCAGATGGTCTTGCGGAAGCCCATGTCCAGGCTGTAGTTGGCCTCGGAGGTGCTGCGGGCATTGACGCTGGAAGCCCCGAAGAAGCCCCCACCGAAGCCACCGCCGCCGCCACCGCCCCTGGTGCCGCCGCCGCCCCCCCCACCGAAGAAGAAGCCTCCACCACCGAAGCCGCCCACACGCGGGGCCGAGTAGTTGAAGAACGACTGGAAGCTCACCTGCCCCGGCAGCATCATGTTGGCGAACAGGCGGGCGGACCAGCTGTTGCCGCTGTCGTCCACGCGCTCGCCCTGGGCGTTGACCCCGGACACCTCGTTCCGGTAGAAGTTGAAGCTCACGTTCACGTTGGCCCCCTGCACCGGGCGGACGTTGCCAATGAGCTCGACACCGAAATTGTTGGTGCGGTTCAGGTTCTCGTAGGTCGTAGCAGCCACCCCCTGGTCATTGACGTTGATAATCGACCCGATCACGTTGTTGGTGCGGCGGTAGAACGTGTTGGCCGTCACGAAGTACTTCGACCAGAACCGGGTGTAGCCCGCCTCGATGGCGTCGGTCATCTCCGGGTCGAGGTCAGGGTTGCCGGTGCGGATGTTGAGGGGGTCGGTGTAGTCGGTGAACGGGTTGAGCACAAAGTCGCGCGGGCGGTTGAGGCGGCGGCTGTAGTTCAGGTTCAGGGTCTGGTTGCCCTTCAGTTCCTGGCGCAGGGCGAGGCTGGGGAAGAAGTCGATGTAGGACTTTTCGAAGGTCTGCCCGGTGGTCACCTGGTTGCCCCGTGCATAGGTCTGCTCGGCCCGCAGGCCCACCTGCACGCCCAGCTTCCGGTAGGTGTACGCGCCGGTCATATAGGCGGCGTGGATATCTTCGTCGTAGAGGAACCGGTTGCTCAGGTTGGGGTCGTTTTCCCAGCCGCCTGTCAGTGCGTTCAGTTGCTCGGCGAAGTAGTCGGTATCGCGGCCCCGCAGGGTGCTCCTGACCCCTGCCTCGAAGCGACCTTTCTGCAGGAACGGATGCACATAGTCCACCCGGAAGCTCCACTGGTCGCGGGTGTTGTCCGAGAGGTTGCGCTGCTCCAGGTCCGGGAAGCCAGGGAGGAAGGCCGTCTGGGTGAAGTAGTTGAAGTTCTCGTCGATGCCCTGGGAGTAGTTGATGTCGGCGGAGAGTTCACGTCCGGGGGTCTTGTACTTCCTGAGGAAGTTCAGGGCGGCATCGAGGTTGTCGCCGGAGCCGTCGCTGTCGGTGTCGCGGTTGTTGTTGTAGACGAGGGCCTGGTTTTCGTCGAGGTAGTTGTAGAGGATGCCGCTGGAGCCGTCGGAGCCACGGGTGTTGTAGCTGCCGCTGAGGGTGAGCGAGGTCAGCTCGTCGAGGAAGTAGTCCAGCCCCAGGCGCACGTTATGCCCCCCGAACTGGCGCGTGGCGTCGCTGACCTGGTCGAAATAGAAGGTAGTGTCGGCCAGGAGGTTCGTGCGGAAGTTGCTGCTGCCCTGGACGAAGGCGAACTGCCGGTAGTTATAGTTCGTGAAGAAGTTGAGCTTGTCCCGCCGGTAGTTCAGGTTGGCCGAGGCATTGTACTTGTCCCCGTTGGCCGCGCCTGCCGAGAGCTGGCCGTGGTAGCCGATCAGCTTCTGCTTCTTGAGCACGATGTTGATGATGCCGGCCGTGCCTTCCGCGTCGAACCGGGCCGAGGGGTTGGTGATCAGCTCTACCCGCTCGATGGACTCCGCCGGGAGCTGGTCCAGGATTTCTGCCAGGTTGGAGGGCTTGCCGTCGATCAGGATGGTCACGTTCTGGCTGCCGCGCAGGCTCACATTGCCCTCCACGTCCACTTCCACCGTCGGGATCGTGCGCATCACATCCTCGGCGGACCCGCTGGCGTTGAGCACGTTCTTATCCACGTTGAAGATTTTGCGGTCGATGGCGAACTCTACGACCTCGCGTTCGGCGGCCACCTCCACCTCATCGAGCATCTCGGCGGAGGGCTGGAGCCGGACTTCTCCGAGGTTCAACTGGGTGTTGTTCGGGGTGATGCGCAGGTCCGACAGGGTGATGGTCTCGAAGCCGAGGAAGCTGATGCGGGCGCGAAAGACCCCGTAGGGCACTTCGGTGACCAGGAACGTGCCGCTGTCGTCGGTCGAGGCCCCGGTCACGATCAGGGTGGTGTCCCGGCTGGCAAAGAACTGGCGGACCTGTTCGGCCTGCCGCTGTTGCAGGCTGTCGCGGGAGGGCTGTCCACCCCCCGGACGCTGGGCAAACTGCACCGGCTGGTTGTACAGGGCGATGGTGGCATAGGGGATGGCCTGCCCGGAAGCCGCATCGATGACTTTACCGCTGATCTGCCCTACTTTCGGCAGGTTGTTGGGATCGAAGCTGCCGGTTCGCCCACCTGCGGGGCGTCCGCCGCCCGGCTGTTGGGCCAGGGCAGACGTTCCGGCCAGGCTCAGGCCCAGCACCAGCAGCAGTGCAGTTACATTTTTCATGGAGCGCATGGGGTTGCAAGGTCAGGGTGCAGCCGGTTATCGGATGCTGCCGGGTATCTTCTAAGCAGCCGCTCCCGAAAGGATGCAGCAGGTAGCACGAACTGCACGGACGTGATGCGAACAGCACCAGAGGCTGTCTCACCGACGCGCTGCAACGCTGGAAGGGGCTACCAGGACAAGGCCCCAGTTTTCGTGCCCGTGTTCCCGGAGGGCTGGCACACGTCACGGAGATAAACGATATTGCTGTCTCAATAGTATCGCCAGCCTTTCTTTTGCTCTTTATTTTATTCATCCTCTGCGGCATCGTCAGGTGCCTGCTCGCTATCAGCCCACCGTTTCTGCCCCATGCTCCCCCGTCGTCTGGCCTGGCTGCTCCTGGGCATTGTCCTGTTGGTCCTTGCAGGCTATGTGCTGGTGCCCGGTCTACAAACCTTTGTCCTCGGGGTAGCGCCGGCACACCTGAAAGCCGTCTTCGCGTCGTGGTCCTCGGCGAATGTGCGTGCCCTGGGCATCTCGGTATGGATTTCCCTGGCGACGGTGGTGGGCGGCGGGGTGCTGGGCACCGGGCTGGCCTGGCTGTTCTTTCGGTTCGACGTGCCACTGCGCCGGACGCTGATGGCCCTGGCGGCGCTGCCGCTGGCGCTGCCCCCACTGGTGGGCGTGCTCGCCTTCCTGTTCCTCTATGGCGAGAGCGGCATCCTGCCGCGCGGACTGCAACACCTCTTCGGACTTGAAGACGTGCCCTTCGCCTTTGAAGGGCTGTGGGCGGTGTGGTTCGTCCACGTCTACACGATGTATGTGTATTTCTACCTGTTCGTGACGGCGGCCCTGCGGGGGCTGGATGGCAGCCTGCTGGAAGCCTCTGCCGACCTCGGTGCCTCTGGCGGGACCACCTTCCGGCGCGTACTGCTGCCGCTGCTGCGTCCGGCCCTGCTGGGCGCAGCCCTGCTCGTGTTCATGGTGTCGATGGCCTCCTTCACCGCCCCGCTGCTCTTTGCCGGCGACCAGCCCTTCCTGACGACGCAGATTTACAACTACAAGCAGAACGGCGACCTGGCGCTGGCCGCCACCGTCTCGACGGTGCTGACGGCCCTGTGCCTGCTGTTTCTGCTGGTGATCGAGCACGGCCACCGGGCACAGCGGACGGGACCCTCCAAAGGCACGGCCGCCCCGCCACAGCCGCTGCGGAGCGGGCTGGCCCGCCTGGCCGCCACCGCCGGCGCAGTGCTGCTGCTGCTGTTCCTGCTCCTGCCCGTCGCCACCATCGTGCTGATCTCGTTTGCGCAGGAAGGGAGCTGGACGTACCAGTTGCTGCCCGAACGCTACACGCTTGACAACTACGCCGCCCTGTTCACCGATGCGAAGGTGCTGCAACCGATCCTGAACAGCGTGCAGATGGCGACGCTGGCAACACTGGTCAACGTGGGGTTCGGGGTGATGGTGGCCCTGGTGGTCGCCAAGGGCCACGTCCCCGGACGCCGTCTGGTACGGGTGCTGGCGGCCCTGCCCTTTGCCATCCCCGGTACGGTCATCGCCGTCAACCTGCTCGTGACGTTCAACACCCCTTCTGCCCTCAGCTTCGGGCAGGTGCTGGTCGGTACGTTCTGGATGCTGCCCCTGGCCTATTTCATCCGTAACATCCCGCTGGTGGTACGCTCCACCATTGCAGCCCTCGAAGCGTTCGACGACCGGCTGGCCGAAGCCTCGGCAGACCTCGGCGCCGGCTTTATGACCACCTTCCGCCGCGTGGTGCTGCCCGCCATCGGCCCCGGCCTGCTGGCAGGCACGCTGCTCACCCTCGTGACGGCCCTCGGCGAGTTCGTCTCCTCCATCCTGCTCTACATCTATGACAACCGTCCGATCAGCATCGAGATTCTGGCCCAGCTACGCAGCTACAACTTCGGCGGGGCTGCCGCCTACAGCGTGCTGCTGATGGGCCTGATCGCCCTGGCAACCCTGGCCGTGCGCCGCCTCGGCGTGTCCACCGAAACGACGTGAGACACCAGGGCGTGGGGGAGAAGCGACGGGATCGTAGCGCAACTGCATGGCAGGCCCCCCGCATCTTTTACCCACCCGAACGACCACTTACCCCCTCCTGTCTCTACCCATGTCCCGATTCTGGCGTGCGATTCTGATTTCGGCAACGGCTACGGGCGCAGCCTGGGCAACCCTGGCCTGGCTGGATCGACATCGGCTGCCCACCCGGGCACAGGCGTCCTCCCACCTCCCTCCGGTCATCGATGCCGAACACCTCCCGGAGGACCACCGTGACCAGATGCTGGCGGAACTGGAGAGCCTGGTCTGATCAGAGCCTGCCGGTGAGGCGCGCCCAGGCGATGCCGAGGTATTCATGGGCCACCAGCGTGGCGCGCCGCAGGTAGTCGACGCTGGGGTAGCCGTCACGGGGGTCGAAGCCGTGCTGCTTGAGGAGGTGGTCGGTGGGGGCGGGGATCGGCACCAGTCCCTGTTTGCGAAACAGCCCCATTGCCCGGGGCATGTGGAACGCCGACGTGACCAGCACCAGCGGCTCAGCCCCCGTCATCGCCCGGATGTGTACCGCCTGGTCGTCGGTGTCGCGGGAGCGGGGTTCGACGGCTATCTGCGTGCTGTCTACGCCCAGCAACCGGGCGGTCTGCTGCATCACCTCTGCTTCAGTGGCCGAGCCAAGCACGCTGCCGCCGGAGAGCAGGAGCCGGGCCTGGGAGTGGAGCTGCAGGAGCCGGATGCCCTCGACCAGCCGGGCCAGGCTCATGTGCGAGAGCTGGCCGGAGGCGGGCAAGGCGGGATCGTTCGAGGCCCCACCGCCCAGTACGACAATCCAGCGCACCTGCAGAACGTCCTCCGGCGTCGGGTGGTAGACGGCATAGGTCTGCTCCAGCCCTGCCAGCAGCACCGTGGGCACCGGCCAGGTCCCGCATACAAGCAGCAGCAGGAACCCCAGCGTCAGGCACGCACGGGTCAGGCGAGGTGCCCGGCGTCGCCACAGCAGCAGCACGCCCACAAAGAGCAGGCCCACCACCATCGGCACAGGCATCAACAGGTCTGCGACGAGCTTCTTTAGCAGGAACAGCATGGCAGTCAGTGGACGTAGCTCCCGGCGTTGAGGTCGATGGTACAGCCGGTGGCATGGTCGGCCAGGCCACTGGCGAGCAACACGGCAAACGGCGCGATGTCGTCGGCCTCGGTTAGCGTGTTCAGTGCCAGGTCGTTGACAACATACCCGGCCCCATACTGGTCGATGAAGTCCTGCGCCATGTCGGTGCGGACGAAGCCGGGGGCCAGGGTGAAGGCAACGATGCCTTCCTTGCCGAACCCGCGGGCGATGGAGCGGGTCAGGGCCACCAGCCCCCCTTTCGAAGCAGCATAGGCCATGAAGTCGGGCGTGTCGCCCCGGAAAGCGGCCCGCGAGGCAACATTGAGGATACGCCCGCCCCCCCGGGTGCGGAAATGCCGGATCGCCAGGCGGCACAGCAGTTCGGGCGCCCGCAGGTTGACCGCCATCGTCTGGGTCCACCCGTCGAGCCAGGAAGCATCCGATGCCTCAAACGGCATGTAGAGCGAGACCCCGGCGTTGTTGACCAGCACCTCCAGCCGCCCGTAGGCCGCCAGCACCGCCTCGAACAGCCCGATGCAGGCCTCCGGGTCGGACAAGTCGGCGGGGAACGCCTGTGCGCCATGGCCGAGGTCGGCGGCCAGCGCCGTGGCCGCGGCGGCGTTGCGGTGGTAATGCACCGCGACCGTGGCCCCGGCCTGGGCCAACTGCCGGGCAATGGCATGTCCGATGCCCCGGCTGGCCCCGGTCACCAGGATGATCTTGCTCGAAAGGTCGATGGTCATGGGGGAAGAAGCTGTTGGGTGATGCTTGGTACCTGGGAAGATAGTCGTTAGCGAGTGGCTGTTAGCCGTAAGCTGTTAGCTATTGGCTGGTGGGGCTTAAGGGTAGTATTGCCTTGCCAGAGCCTGCCCCGAGGAACGAGGGGGCTTGATCTCACCCTTTCCACTGGGCAGTCGCGTTAAGATGGCCGCATTCGCCCCAGAAATATAGTCAAATTGACTATAATATAGTCAATTTGACTATATCTCCGAATTCCATATCGCGCTTGCCGCGTCTGGGCGATCTAGGGAAGACTTTCGGAGTTGGGGAGATGGGTGCCTGGGAAATTGAGAGATCATTGAAGCTGCTTTATTTTGGGCTAACAGCCAATAGGCCCCTTTCCAATTTACGATCTCCCATCCCGCTATAGCCTTCCTCCCCGCCCGTGCTCCGCGTTGTCCACCTCAGCACCGTCCACGCCCTGCGGGACCCGCGCATCTTCGAGAAGCAGGTAAAGAGCCTGCAAGAGGCCGGGTTCGACGTGCAGTTCGTCGTGCAGCACGACCGTTCGGAGGTAGTGGACGGCATCGCGGTGACGGCGCTGACGCCCGTGCGGGGGCGCTATCGGCGGGTGGGGCTGCTCGGCGAGGCGTACCGGAAGGCCCGCGCCCTGAAGGCCGACCTGTACCATTTCCATGACCCGGAGTTGATCCCGGTCGGCTGGGCACTCCAACGGCACACCGGCGCACGGATCGTCTACGACATGCACGAGGACTACCGGTGGCACGGCCCGGTGGAAGGACGGCTGCTGCGAACCCTCGAACGCTGGTGTTTCACCTGGATCGACCATGTGGTGCTGGCCTCGGACAGCTACGCTGCGATGCTGGACGGGACGAAGACCCCGTTCACCGTCATCCACAACTATTTCAAGCCGATGGCACCACTGCCGGAAGGGCCACGCACGCGCACGACCGAGGCGTTCGAGCTGGTCTACACCGGTGTGCAGAGCACGGTGCGGGGCCTGATGATGATGCTCGAACTGGCCCGGCAGGTGCAAGAGGCGGGGCTACCCTGGCGCCTGAGCCTGCCCGGCGTATGCTACCGCGCCGACGACCGTGCCGAAGCCGAACAGTTTATCGCCCGGCACGGACTGGCGCCGACGGTGCAACGGGAAGGCTGGGACACGTATCTCCCCTGGCAGCACATCGCCCGCCACTACGAACGCGCCCATGTGGGCCTGGCGCTCGTCCAGCCACATCCCAACTACATGCAGGGCTACCTGACGAAATTCTTCGAGTACCTGCACTACGGCCTGCCTATCTTGTGCTCCGACTTTCCGGGCTGGCGGGCCTTCGTCGAGCAGCACGGGTGCGGGGCCGTCGTGCCGCCGGACGATCCGCAGGCGGCGTTGCGCGTGCTGCGAACGTGGTACGACGACCCGGCGTTGTACGCCCGCCTCTCCGAGGCTGCGCTCCGGGCTGCCCCGCGCTACCGGTGGGACGTCGTGGCCGAACGCCTCGTCGCCCTCTATCAATCGCTGCTGACATGAAGCTGGTGCTGGCAACGCGGAATCCGGGCAAGGTGGCCGAGATGCAGGCATTGCTGCAGGGCCTGCCTGTGACGGTGCTGACGGTGGCCGACTTCCCCGACGCGCCGGAGGTGGAAGAGGACGCGCCAACGCTGGAGGGCAACGCCCGCAAGAAGGCGGCTGCGCTGCATGTCCACACCGGCCTGCCCGCCCTGGCCGACGACACCGGCCTCGAAGTGCCCGTGCTGGGCGGTCGTCCCGGCGTGCATTCTGCCCGCTATGCCGGGCTGGACGGCGACGCGGCGGCCAACCGGGCCAAGCTGCTACGCGAGATCGCGGCGTTCGACCACCCAGCGGCCCGCTTCCGCACGGTGGCGGCCTTCGCCGACGAGCACGGCATCGCCTGCTTTGAAGGCGTCTGTGAAGGCCACCTGCGCCACGAGGAACGCGGCACCGGCGGCTTCGGCTACGACGCCCTGTTCGTGCCTGCCGGGGAGACGCGCACCTTCGCTGAACTGGACCAGGAGGCCAAGAATGCCCTCAGCCACCGGGGCCACGCCTTGCGCGCCTTCGCCCGGTTTCTGGGGAGGAAAAGCGAGGTGTAGAGAGGTGGGCGTTTCGGGTGGCAGATGGGTGGACCGGCCTCCCGTTTTGCATTCCTGCCTTCTCCCTTCCCCATCCCCGTTTTATCCCATCCAGCATCCGAAATCATTGATCGCACTGGTTCAGCGGGTACGTGAGGCCTCGGTGGAGGTGGCGGGGCAGGTCACCGGACAGATTGGGCCGGGGCTGCTCATCCTGCTCGGCATCCACCACACCGACACGCCGAAAGAAGCTGCGTGGCTGGCAAAGAAATGCGCCCACCTCCGCATCTTCCCGGACGACGAGGGCCGCATGAACCGCTCGCTGCTCGACACCGGCGGCGCGGCGCTCGTGGTCTCGCAGTTCACCCTCTACGGCGACACACAGAAAGGCCACCGCCCGTCGTTCGTCGAAGCGGCTCCACCGGAGATCGCCATTCCGCTCTACGACCTGTTCGTCCAGCAACTCTCCGGACACCTGGGCCAGCCCGTCCCCACCGGCGTCTTCGGCGCGATGATGCAGGTGCGCCTCCAGAACGACGGTCCGGTGACGCTGTGGCTGGAGAAACGTGCGGGCACGTGAGGCGTTCTGACTAAAAACAACCTGCCACGATCATGTTCAGCACCATTCACGGGGTAGTTCGGGAAGGCCGGATTGAACCCGTCGAACCCGTTCCCCTGCACGAAGGCACTCGTCTGCTCATCACCATCCTGTCTGAAGAAGCGGAAGGTGCCTTCTGGCAAGCGGCCAGCACCGCCGCGCTGTCGGACGTATGGGATAACCCGGAGGATGACCGCTATGCCGATCTGCTTAAAGGGTGACGTAGTGCTCGTTTCCTACCCTTTCTCAGATCTTTCGGCAACGAAAGTTCGCCCCGCCGTAATCGTTCATGCCCCGCATGTATCCCAGGACAGCCTCATCGTACCCTTGACCAGTCGCCTGGCGACGCTCTTGCCCGGCGAGTTTGTGTTGTCTGGCTGGGCACAGGCAGGGCTGAACGTGCCCAGTGCAGTCAAGCGTGGGATTTATACCCTTCATTCCCGGCTTATTCTGAAGTGCATAGGCCGGGTGACACCCGCAGACCTCACGCAACTGGAACAAGCGCTTCGGAACTGGCTGGGGCTATAGGCAGGACAGGGATGTGCCAACGACGGCCCGGTGACGCTGTGGCTGGAGAAACGTGCGGGCACGTGAGGCGTTGACGAGGGCACGTCGTTCTGGATCCGCCGGTTTTCACCTGTTTACCCCATCTCACATGCGCTTCGTTCCACTTCTGCTCGGCCTGCTGTGGGCCGCTTCTGCCGCTGCCCAGGCCGACCTGGTGCTGCACCACGCCCGCATCTACACGATGAACCCTGCGCAGCCGATGGCCGAGGCGCTGGCCGTACGGGATGGGCGTCTCGTGATGGTGGGGTCGGATGCCGCCGTGCGGGCGGCGTATCCCGACGCCCCTGCGTTCGATGCCAACGGGCAGACGGTCGTCCCGGGCCTCATCGACGCACACGCCCACCTGATGGGTCTCGGCCTGGCGCGGCTCCAGGTCGATCTGGTGGGCACCCCGTCGAAGCAGGAAGTGCTAGCGCGCCTGCAGGCGTTTGCGCAGACGCTGCCGCCGGGGGCATGGCTCACCGGGCGCGGCTGGGACCAGAACGACTGGCCGGAGAAAGCCTTCCCCACCCGCCACGACCTCGACGAGGCGTTCCCGGACCGCCCCGTCTGGCTCGACCGCGTCGACGGCCATGCTGCCTGGGGCAACACCGCCGCCCTGCGGGCCTTCGGCCTGGAACGGCTGCAGGGCCTGCCGGACCCCGCAGGCGGCACCATCGTTCGCGACGGTCAGGGCGTGCCGACTGGTGTGTTCATCGACAACGCCGCCGCCCTCATCGAGGCGCTGCGCCCGCCCCCTACGTCCGCCGACCTCGACCGCGCCCTCCAGCTGGCCCTCGCCGAGACGCGGCGCTACGGCCTCACCGGCGTCCACGACGCAGGCGTCGACCAGGCCACCCTGGACCGCTACCGCCACGCCATCGACCAGGGACGGTTCGACCTGCGCGTCTATGCGATGGTGGGCGGGCGCGGGCCGACGTTCGACCACTTCTGCCAGAACCCTATCCCGGACTACGGCGGCAAGCTGACGCTGCGCGCCGTCAAGTTCTACATCGACGGGGCACTAGGCAGCCGGGGCGCGGCCCTGCTCGAACCCTACACCGACGACCCGCACAACCAGGGCCTGCTCTTCGCCCCGCCCGATTCGTTCGCCGCCAGTGTCCGCCGGGCGCGGGCGTGCGGCTACCAGGTGAACACCCACGCCATCGGCGACCGGGGCAACCGTGTGGTGCTCGATGCCTACCAGCAGGCGGGCCTCACCCCGGATGAGCGGCCCCGCATCGAGCACGCCCAGGTGGTGGCCCCCGACGACTTACCGCGTTTCCGCACCCTCGGCGTCATCGCCGCCATGCAGCCCACACACGCCACCAGCGATATGTACTGGGCCGAAGACCGCCTGGGGCCAGACCGCGTCCGGGGCGCGTATGCGTGGCAGCGGTTCCTCCAGCAGGGCACCGTGCTGGCCTTCGGCTCGGACTTCCCCGTCGAGCACGCCAACCCGCTGCTCGGCTTCTACGCCGCCGTCACCCGGCAGGACGCGCAGGGCTGGCCCGAAGGCGGCTGGCAGGCAGACCAGCGCCTCCGCCGCGAAGAGGCGCTCTATGCCTTCACGATGGGTGCCGCGTATGCCGCGTTCATGGAAGACCGCGTCGGCTCGCTCGAACCCGGCAAGTACGCCGACTTCGTCCTCCTCAGCCGCGACATCCTGACCATCCCTGCCCCAGACCTCCTGCAAACCGAGGTGGCAGGCACCTGGCTCGGCGGCGTGCGCATCTACGGGCAGTAACGCAACCGAACGGCGGTACCCTCGTTCCAGATGGCAACACCCGCTTCAACACGCGAGGTTCGTCTCTATCGTACCCCCGAGGGCCGGGTGCCCTATCGTGAATGGATCGAAGGGATTCGGGATTTTACCACACGGGCCCGCATAGAGCGGCAGATAGATCGCATGCGTCAGGGTAACCTGGGCGATCATAAACCTGTAGGAGACAGAGTGTTTGAATTACGGCTATTTGGGGGACCTGGCTATCGGGTCTACTTCGCCGAAGAAGGACCACACCTTGTCCTGCTGTTAGGGGTGGTAGCAAACATACCCAGGCGAAAGATGTTGAACGAGCCAAAAGCTACTGGCATGCCTACCAGCAGAAAAAAATATGACACCCT
>CAZLRO010000064.1:0-1350 GCA_964561865.1 uncultured Rhodothermaceae bacterium
GAAGATTTTTTACTGCTCTACCGGGTAGAATTATCTCGTTTCTGAAATTCTCATACCCAAAAATCTCATCTAATACAAGTTTAACATAGTGACTCACATGCCAGTCGAGGTGGACGTAGAGGCTGCCGGTGTCGGCCAGGAGTTCGCGCAGGAGGACGGCGGTCTCGTAGAACCACTTCAGGTACGAGTCCAGCCCTCGTCCCCAGGTGTCGCGGTAGGCTTTCTGCTCGATGACGCTCGGCTCCTTCACAAACGCCGTTTCGGACTCTGGCACGGTGGTGGTGAAGGAGAAGTTGGCCCCGGTGTCGAAGGGCGGGTCGATGTAGATGAGGTTGACCTTGCCTGCGAATTCGGGCAGGAGCGAGGGCAGAACGTACTTCTTGTCGCCCCAGATGAGGCGGTTGCGCCAGTCCATCCGCCGCCCGGCGGTGAACAGGTCGAGCGTGCGCTGCCGGTCCGCCGCCGACTCGTTCACGGTTTCGACGGTCTGGAACGGGAGGGCGAGGCGGAGCGGGGCCACGCGGCGGCCTTCAGCGTCGTACTTGCCGTCCCAGCGGAGTTCGGCCATGGCAAGAGCCAGTGGTGGAGAGAAAGGTGCTGCGGGAAGATACGGTGCGGGACGTTCAGGGCAAGGCGGCAGAATAGGCCCGATTGACCGCTGCTTTATCCTCTGGGAGAAGCCGCCGAGCCGTTTTCAGGGCACGCCCGGCTTTTTCCATGAAATCATAAACAGGGCTCACAATTCGATTCCTTCCCGATTGACCTGCATCATCAGGGGTTGTGCAGGGTTCGCAGCATGTTGTTCACCAAAGACAACAAAGCCCATCAACTCGCCGAACTGAAGCAGGATATCATGGGCAATATCAGCCACCTGTCGCGTTTCGGCCCACTCATTGGCCGGGTCGGTAAGCACCATCAGGACATCCACATCACTTTTCTGGGTAGCTTCACCCCGGGCCTGCGAGCCAAACAGCACGACCCGCCGCAGCCGGGCACCATAATGCTGGCGCAAGGCCTCGGTTGCCACTGCCAGTGCCTGGCGCACCGTATCGGAAACCGGCAACGTCGCAAGCAGGTCCATAACACCTCCAAAGAAGCGCGAAACAGAAAAAGCCGGGGAGCCGGCCTTGTCTGGAAGAGGTGACGGGCGGATTCGAACCGCCGTAGAGGGTTTTGCAGACCCTTGCCTGACCCCTCGGCCACGTCACCGGGTCGGGTACAGTATAGTACGGAAGTGCCCCCCATGCAAGGGCAGCCGGCACGCCCGGCAGGACTCGAACCTGCGACCTACGGATTAGAAGTCCGTTGCTCTATCCGGTTGAGCTACGGGCGCAGGTCTCCAAAAGAACG
>CAZLRO010000064.1:1360-9058 GCA_964561865.1 uncultured Rhodothermaceae bacterium
ATTTGAACCGACGACCCTCTGCTCCCAAAGCAGATGCGCTACCGGGCTGCGCTACGCCCCGAATCTGGTCGCCCGCCGGGTAAGGAAGGCCGCGGCGCGTTACTTCGTGGCCGCCTTGAGTTCTTCCTTGACGTTATCCTGGTGGACCATCTTCGAGCGGAAGCGGTACTGCCCGTTTTCTTTCTTCTCAGCGACGACGACCTTGACCATCTTGTTCTCCTGACGGTTCTTCATGCGGTCGGTACGCTGGTTCTTGTTGACCTTAGCCATGAGGGTACAGGGTTGAAGCGGTTAAATCCGGACACACGCCCCGCCGACGGTCACTTCGTTTCGCGGTGGACGGTGTACTTGCGGAGCGTCGGGTTGTACTTTTTCAGCTCCATGCGGCCCGGCGTGTTCCGACGGTTCTTCATCGTCGAGTAGCGCGAGGTGCCGGGGGCTTCGGTACACTCCAGGATGATCTTGATGCGGCTTTCCTTACCTTTTGCCATGACGGTTCAGCAGTCTGTGAAGGTCCGAGAAGGTACGGCGGGATCAGACGGAGACGCCGTTGCGGCGGGCCTCGTCGAGCACCGCCTTGATGCCGTTCTTGTTGATGGTCTTGAGCGTGGTGGCCGAGACGCGCAGGGTGACCCAGCGGTCTTCTTCGGGGATGTAGAACCGCTTCTTGTGCAGGTTCACCGCAAAGCGCCGCTTCGCCTTGTTGTTGGCGTGCGACACATGGTTGCCGGCCACCGGGCCTTTACCCGTCAATTGGTCTTTGCGTGCCATGGTGCAGTCTCTTCGTGGTTTCGTCTACCCGGCGGTCGGATCAGGCCAGGTTGTTCACATGCTGTTCGAGGGCGCTCTTGTAGTTGGCCGCCGTGTTGCGGGGGAGCAGCCCTTTCGCCGAGAGCCGGTCCAGACACGCCTTCACGTCGTTGAGCAAGCCCTGGGCCTGCCCCTTGTCGTGCGTCTCCCGGAGCTTCTTGATCATCGTCCGCATCCGGCTGCGCTGCACGCGGTTCCGCGCACGGCGGCGTTCGGTCTGACGGACGCGCTTCTCCGCCGATTTATGCTGTGGCATGGGTCTTCCAGGTGGTCGTAAATTGATTTCGACGTTCCAAGCGAAAGATCAGGAATTTACGCCGTTGCCAGAAGGCTGTCAAACCGTGCCCGGTGCATTCCGTGTGAACATAGCTCGAAACGGAACGCCCGGCCCAGCCTGCGGTTTGTCCCATCCCCAACCCTGCCAGGTGCTGATGCTCTCCTTTCTGCGGGAATTTATCCGAACGCCACAGGCCACCCACACGGTGCTGCTGGTGGCGGAAAACAGCCTGGAGGCCCCCCGATCGTACCAGCTCCGCAGCGCCGGGGTGCTGGCGGGGCTGCTGGCGTGTATGCTCGTGCCGGGGCTGTTGCTGGTGGCGCTGCTGGTCCTGACTCCGCTGCGCGAGCTGATCCCCGGCTACACCGCCGACGATGTGCGCCGCGAGGCCCTGCAGCATACGACCCGGCTGGCCGCGCTGGAGGACTCGCTGCGGCTGCAACAGGAATACGCCGAACTGTTGCGGAGCCTGTTGATGGGGCAGCCTACCTCCGCCCTGCCCGGCGACACCAGCCGCCGTGCCCTGCCCGACGCCGACACGGTGCTGCCGACGCTGCTACCTCCGGAGGACGTCCTGCCGCTGTCGGGGGTGGAGGCCAGCCCTGTAGCCGCCGTGCTGACCTCGGAAGGCCCGTATCCGGCCAGCCTGCGCTGGCCCGTGTTGCCCCCCGCCGATGGCTTCATCACCCGGAGCTTCGACCCCCGCACCGGGCACTACGCCATCGACATCGCCCTGCAGCAGGGAAGCCCTGTCCGCGCCATCGGCGACGGCTTTGTGGTGTTCGCCGACTGGACGCACGAGGGGGGGCACGTCCTGGCCGTGCAACATGCCGACGGGTTCATCTCGCTCTACAAACACAACCAGCGGCTGCTCAAGCAGGTAGGCGACCGCGTGCGGATGCGGGAGACCATCTGCCTCAGCGGCAATTCCGGCGAGATCACCACCGGCCCCCACCTGCACTTTGAACTCTGGCACAACGGCCTGGCCCAGAACCCCCGTGCTTTCCTGATTGGGTTGTAGCTATAGAAGGCCCAGCGACCCGGCATTTTGCCAAACAAGGGTTCCGCTGTTCGCGCTTTTTTCTTATACTGGCCGTGCCTCACCCACTCCCCTCTCCCACCTCCGGCACGACTATGGCAATCTTCGGGAATGGCAGCGAGCCGCCTGCCAGCCGCCCCGCTGGCCTCCAGGCCCCGGCACAGGTTAACATGATTGGCGAAGGCACGGTCATCGAAGGCACCGTCCGGGCCACAAGCGATGTGCGGGTGAGCGGGCGCATCATTGGCAAGCTGGAGGTGGAAGGCAAGGCCATTGTGGCAACCGAAGGTGTGATCGACGGCGAACTGACGGCCACCAACGCCGACATTGCCGGGCTGGTAGAAGGCGAGGTGCTCATCGCCGACCGTGCGGTCCTCAAGAGCACGGCCCGCGTGGAGGGCACCTTGCGCACGACCCGGCTGGTCGTCGAGGAAGGGGCCTTGCTCAATGGCACCTGCGAGATGGGCCAGCTCAATGCGGCACGGGTCGAGGGCCTCCGCAAACCGGTTCCGCACCCCCTGACGGCGGAAAGCTTCTCCTGAACGCGGGTGAACACGGTGCCATCCCCCAAGCGGGAGGCCGACCAGGACAGCCTGCGGGCCTCCTCCGCCTACCTGGGACTCGGTGCCCAGCTTGCTGCCACGGTGCTGTTCTACGCCGGGGGCGGCTACCTGCTAGACCGCTGGCTGCATACCACCCCCTGGCTGCTCGTGGCCGGGGTCTTCGTGGGCATGGTCGCCATGTTCTATCAGCTCCTGCGCCTGAACCAGCGGCTGAACCGGACCCGCTCCTCGTCCCCAGCCCCGACAGAGTCTCCCCCCGAAAACCCCTCCCGGGACGGATGACCGGAAGGGGTGCTCTCGACGCAGCCAGCGGGCTTCAAGCCTTTTTCATCGGCTAAAGCCCCTATCCGGCATGCCTTAAGCGGCCCATTCATTCATTATTCACCGCCTCTGGTCGCCCGCGAAAGGGCTTCCTCCGTAGTTTTGACGACCGGTTTTTTTCAGGAATCTGCCACCTGCGTGGCCCCCGCATGACCGAAGGCTTCTGGATCAGTACTGGCCTTGGAGGTGGTCTGGGGCTGTTGTATGGACTGGCGAGCTACCTGAACTGCCGCCTGGCCTTCCGCTGGAGCCACGCCTTCCTGCTCGTGGTCTTCGGGGGACTGCTGCTGCGGCTGCTCGTCGCCCTGGGACTGCTGACCACGGCCCTGCTCTGGTTGCCGGTGGCACGGGCAGGGCTGGTCGGGGGATTCTTCGGGGTGTTCCTGCTGGGCCTGGTGATGGAGGTGCGATGGCTGCACCTGCGCCCGAAACCGGATGCTCCAACGGCCCTGCCTTCGTGATGATGCGTGTATCAGACCTTATGCGTACCGACCTCCGCCGCGCCGGACTGCTGCTCCTGCTGCTGACCCTGGCCCCGTCTGCCTGGGCCAGCGACGAAGGGGAAGAGGAGGACTTTGATCCAATCCACCACATCTCCGACGGGTATTACCTCGATTTCCTGCCCATTGGCAAGGTGGAGCTGCCCCGTCTGTTCGTGGTGCGCCGGGCCGATGGCAGCCTCGGCCTCGATACCTTTGCCTCCACCACCAGCGCCCTGGCCTCCGGGCAGTACCATATCGCACCCGAAGCCACCGAGGCACCCGAAGCCGCCGCGGCACACGCCCCCGCCGACACACTGGCTGCCCACAGCGCCGAGGCCCTCCCCGTCAGCCCCACCACACCGGAGGCCGAACATGCCGCCGCCGAACACGCCGAAGGCCCCCTCGTGCCCACCACCGGCACGCTCGTGATCGACCTGTCCATCACCCGGCACCTGGTGTTTGCCTGGCTGGGGATGCTGCTCGTGGCGGGCATCTTCCTGAACCTTGCCGGACGCTACAAACGCGGCATCGGGCGCGAGACCGCTCCTCGCGGGCTGTTCCAGAACCTGTTTGAAAGCCTCGTCGAGTTCGTCCGCGACGACATTGCCCGTCCCAACCTCGGCGACAAGACGGACAAGTACCTGCCCTACCTGCTGACCGTCTTCTTCTTCATCCTGTTCAGCAACTTCCTCGGCCTGGTGCCCTTCGCCGCCACTGCCACCTCCAATATCGCCGTGACGGCGGTGCTGGCCGTCCTCACCTTCGTCTTCACCCAGCTGGGCGGGACGAAGGACTACTGGAAGCACATCTTCTGGCCGCCGGGCGTGCCCGCCTTCGTCAAGCCCATCCTCATCCCGGTGGAACTGATGGGCATCTTCACGAAGCCGTTTGCCCTTGCCATCCGGCTCTTTGCGAATATGACGGCCGGCCACATGGTGATCCTGAGCCTGATCGGCCTGATCTTCGCTTTCACGAAGCTGTTCGGGACGGGGGCCGGGATTGGGGTCTCGCCCGTGAGCGTGGCCTTTGCCGTGTTCATCTACCTGCTGGAACTGCTGGTCTGCTTCATCCAGGCCTTCGTCTTCACGATGCTCTCCTCGCTGTTCATCGGCATGGCCGTGGCCGAGCACGAGCACCACGCGGCCCATGACGAGCACGCACATGCGCCGCAGGCCGTGCTGCTGGAAGGGGCTACCCCCGGCAATGGCCTCGGCACCCCCGTCGATGCACGCCAGACGCCCGTGGCCGCACACTGACCGTTTTCCTCCTGTTTGAACCCACAAGCCAACCACCAACCGATACCATTAGAACCACTATGGGACCTGAATCTCTGGCTTTCCTCGGCGCTGGTCTGGGCGCCGGCCTCGTTGCCCTGGGCACCGGCCTCGGCATTGGCCGCCTGGCCGGCCCGGCCATGGAAGGCATTGCCCGCCAGCCCGAAGCCACCGGCGATATCCGTACCGCGATGATCATTGCCGCCGCGCTCATCGAAGGCGTGGCGCTGTTCGGTCTCGTGATCTGCATCCTCCTGGCAACCAAGTAACCTGCCAGGACGACACCCCCCGTTGGTCGGTATCCCCGGCTTCGGAAGGCCGAACCCTCCGAAGTCGGGAGGGCCGCCCTGCTGTTTCACCGCTTGCTTGTACCCCTCATGGGACTCCTGTACCTTGTGGCTGCGGGGCTGCTCTCGCCCAACGTCGGCCTGATCGTCTGGATCACAATCAGCTTCCTGATCCTGCTGGCGCTGCTGCGGCGCTTCGCCTGGGGGCCGATCACCAGCGCCCTGACGGAACGGGAGCACCGGATCGCGGACGCGATGCAGCGGGCCGAGAAAGCCCTCGCTGAAGCCAAGCAGATCCAGGCGGACAACGACCGCGCCCGGCGAGAGGCCGAGCAGGAAGCCCAGCGGATCCTGCGGGAGGCCCGCGAGGCTGCCGAGCACGTCCGCACCAGCGAGGTCGAGAAGACCCGCGCCCAGATCCAGCATCTCCAGCAACAGGCCCAGGACGAGATCGGGCGTGAGAAACAGGCAGCGCTGGAAGCCCTCCGTACCGAGGTGGCCGACCTGGCGATCCGGGCCGCCGAGAAGGTCGTCCAGGAGAACCTGGATGCCCCCCGCCAGCGCAAGATCGTCGAGACCTTCCTCGAAGGGCTGAAAAACTGACGTTACCGGTGGGCCGGTGCCCCCTCTGAACCTATGAGCGACACTACGGTAGCCCGCCGCTATGCCCAGGCCCTCTACGAAGCGGCCGAACAGGGCGGACAGATGGACCAGACCGACGACGACATGGCGCTGATCCAGGCCAGCCTCGACGGGGCACCCGCCCTGGCCCGCCTGTTTGCCAGCCCGGTCGTCCCGCCCGAAAAGAAGAAGAAGGTCGTGACGGCCCTGTTCACCGGCAAGGTTCACCCCACGACGCTGCACTTCCTGGAGATGCTCGTCGGCAAGGGGCGGGAAGGGCTGTTTCCGACGGTCGTGCAGAGCTACCGCACCCTGCGGGACGCGCACCTGGGCATCGTGGAAGCCCAGGCCCGTGTGGCCCACCCCCTGCGCGAAGCTGAGGAAAAGCAGGTCGTCCAGGCCCTGGAGCGCCTCACCGGCAAGCGCATCCGCCTGAAAACGGAAACAGACCCCTCCCTGCTGGGCGGCATCCTCCTGCGCGTGGGCGACACCGTGTACGACGGCAGCCTGCGCAACCGCCTCGCCACCCTGCGCGAGCGGCTGATGCAGGGCACATTCTCCAACTGACGGGGTGGGCATCTCCCACCCGCATCCCCGACATCCTTCCAAAAACCGATGACCGATGGCGTTTCGTCGTCGGCCCGCAACCCGATAGCAATGGCAACCGCGATTCGACCCGATGAAGTAACCGCCGTCCTCAAGCGTGAACTGGGCGGCTTCGAGGCAGCGACCGATGTGTACGAAGTGGGCACCGTGCTCCAGGTGGGCGACGGGATTGCCCGCATCTACGGCCTGACGCACGTGCAGGCGGGCGAGCTGATCGAGTTCCCCAAGAGCGGCGTCACCGGCATGGTGCTCAACCTCGAAGAAGACAACGTCGGCGCGGTGCTCTTCGGCCAGTACAACACCGTCAAGGAGGGCGACGAGGTGCGGCGCACCCGCCGCATCGCCTCGATCCCGGTCGCAGAAGGGATGCTGGGCCGGGTGATCGACCCGCTGGGCAACCCGCTGGACGGGCGCGGCCCCATCACCGGCACCCGGTACGAGATGCCGCTCGAACGCAAGGCCCCCGGCGTGATCTACCGTGAACCCGTGAAGGAGCCGCTCCAAACCGGCATCAAGGCCATCGACGCCATGATCCCCATCGGGCGCGGCCAGCGCGAGCTGGTCATCGGCGACCGGCAGACTGGCAAGACCGCCGTCCTCATCGACACCATCATCAACCAGAAGGACACACACCAGACCGACAAACCGGTCTATTGCATCTACGTGGCCGTCGGGCAGAAGAACTCGACCGTGGCCCAGGTGCAGCGTGCCCTCGAACAAGCCGGGGCGATGGACTACACGGTGATCGTCAACGCCGCTGCCTCTTCGCCCGCGCCACTCCAGTTCATCGCTCCCTATGCCGGGGCGTGCATCGGCGAGTTCTTCCGCGACACCGGCCGCCACGCCCTCGTCATCTACGACGACCTCTCGAAGCAGGCCGTCGCCTACCGCCAGGTGTCGCTGCTGCTGCGCCGCCCGCCAGGCCGCGAAGCCTACCCCGGCGACGTCTTTTACTTGCACAGCCGCCTGCTCGAACGCGCCGCCAAGATCAACGCCAACGACCGCGTCGCCCAGCAGATGAACGACGTGCCCGATTCGCTCAAGGGGATGGTCAAGGGCGGCGGCTCGCTCACCGCACTGCCCGTGATCGAGACCCAGGCCGGCGACGTGTCCGCCTACATCCCCACCAACGTCATCTCGATCACCGACGGGCAGATCTACCTCGAATCGAACCTGTTCAACGCAGGCGTCCGCCCCGCCATCAACGTGGGCATCTCGGTCTCCCGCGTGGGGGGCAACGCCCAGACGAAAGCCATGAAGAAGGTGGCCGGGACGCTGCGCCTGGACCTGGCCCAGTTCCGCGAACTCGAAGCCTTCTCCAAGTTCGGCTCCGACCTCGACCCCGCCACGCAGCGCCAGCTACGCCGGGGCGAGCGCCTCGTCGAGGTGCTCAAACAGGGCCAGTACCAGCCGGAACC
>CAZLRO010000064.1:9068-15649 GCA_964561865.1 uncultured Rhodothermaceae bacterium
GTCGAGCAGCAGGTCATCGCCCTCTTCGTCGCCACGCAGGGCCTGATGGACGCGATTCCCACCAGCCGCGTCAAGGCGTTTGAGAAAGAGCTGGTCGAGCGGATGAACCTCAAGCACGGCGACGCCATGAAGGCCATCCGCACCAGCGGCGTGCTCAGCGACGAGGCGGCAGCCCACGCCCGGAAAGAGGCAGAGGAACTCGCCGCCCTGTACTAAGGGTTTGTAGCGCCGAGGCATGAAACTGCACTTGAGCCCTAAAGGGACATGTGGATAATTTCCTTTTTCACAAAATGTTATTTTCACATTTATTCTGTATCGATGTTATTTTCCTTAGAACAACTACTCGAACTCTGTTCGATGGTATCGTTTCGGCCCTTTCCTCGCGTGGAGGATAGAGGTTTGACTTTGCCTCTAACAGTCTTTTTAAGTCGAGGTCATGCCCCTTGCAAAGCAATGAAACACTTTTTACATAGTAGCTTGAAATTTCTATTAGCGATCTTGTGGGGCACTTTCATATTGAAAACAGATCTTCATGCACAAGATTCGACCGCATCAGAAAAAACACCTTACTGGCTAGGTGTTTCATTCGGGCTTGAGAATGAGGAGCGTATTTCTTTAGGTGTAGCGTACAACACAGGTCATCTATGGATATTACATTTAGGAGCAGAGATCGCGAACAATTCTTTAGGAGGAAAGTCAGAAACACGGATCTTTGTTACGGGTGGGAGAAGATTAACTCATTCGTACTTTTCAACAACTGTTTCAGGAGGACCTTCTTTAATCTCAGGTAAAGAATTTTCGAATAATTTCTCCAAAGAACCGTTTACTACTATAGGTCTCACAACGAAAGTGCAAAGCCTATTAGTCACTTTACCTGATTTTGGTATTGGCACAGAGGTCCTTGCAAATCTTAACCCAAAAGCGAACATTGTAGGTCTAAGGTTGATTATTGCGTTTCATGGAAATAGTTTTAATTAAACACTCTTTACCTAGATTGAACAAACTCAAAATATTCTAACCAAGACAAAGAGTATGAAAAAAGATCAATTCAAGTTCACCTGTCTAGCAAGTAAAATAGCTTTGCTAGTGGTTTTAACATCAGCTCCTGTACAGGGTGCTACATGGTCAAGTACAAGTTCTATATACCCATATGCTAGAGTATATGTGGGGGTAGGGTACTACTATGACCTTGCTGTTTATCTTCGTGTCGGTCAGCAGATAGGATTTGATGCCACCGGTATTGTATATCTTTTAGCCCAAGTAAAGTATGGTACTGGCACTTGGCAAATGGTTAGCAATGGAAGTGCAGGTGGACTTATCCTTGTTACACCACCTTTGGCTATCAGAGGAACTTATACAATGGAGTTAAAATTGATTGATAAGCTAGGTAATACATATTACCATACCTATACTGTTTATGTGGTTCCATCTGCTCACCTGGGATATATTGATACTATCGGAAACAGAATGGTAATGTGGGATGATGGAGATGATATACTTGATAATCCATTCATTTTGATTGAAGGGTTTGATCCGACCAATGAAAATAACGCGAATTTATACTTTCAAAAAAGCAATGGACTATTCGATCAAGTACTTTCTCTTGGACGAGATATTCTAGTGTTTGATTTCGCTAATGGTGGTATCGATATGGTGGTCAACGCGCAATATATCACTGATGCTGTTAACTATATTAATGGTGTTAAAATGGGAAGTAGTGGTATTATTCTGGCAGGGGTCTCGATGGGGGGTGTTGTTTGTCGCTATGCTTTGGCTAAAGAAGAACAAGATGGAACTCCTCTAAACTTCTCCCACTTTGTTTCTATTGATTCACCTCAACAAGATGCTGTTATCGATAAAACTCTTCAAGACTATATGAAGAGCAAAGGCATTTCTCCTGCCAGCCTATCAAGCCTTGCAGCCAAGCAGCTTCTGAGAGAAAATGTTTTTTCAACAGGGAATGAACATCAGAATTTTTACAATGCTTTAAATGTTCTGAATGGTGATGGGTATCCTCACTTACCAGTAAATATTGCGATTTCCTTTTCGCCGAACGTTGCAAACCCTAATTCTGGTTTGTGGCTTGAGGTAAGAAATAGCTTAGGCATTGGTGAACAGACTTTTAACATCATCACGGGCTCACCGATTAAAAACGCTGTTCTAGAATCGCCCCCATATATATTTTTAGAACAGAACTATCCAAATCCGTTCAATGCTGTAATGGAAATTCGTTATCATACAAAAGAACCTGCATTAGTCACTTTGTGTGTATACGATCTTATGGGACGCCCCATGATCGTATTAGTAGATGAATTTATGCAAGCAGGATATCATCGCATTATGTTTGATGCAAAAGATTTACCGAGTGGTATATATCTGTATAGGCTTGCCGCAGGTATGCAAAGCCAAACGAGGACTTTAGTGTTCATAAAATAAACTTCGCGAGAAATAATCGCATAAAAAACTCTCTCTCATTGACTCCAGAACCCAAAACGACTACCCCATGGCAAGTCTGCGCGACATTCGCAACCGGATCGCCTCCGTCAAGAACACCCAGCAGGTGACGCGCGCCATGAAGATGGTGGCGGCGGCCAAGCTGCGCAAGGCCCAGGAGCGCATCTTCGCTACGCGGCCCTATGCCTTCCACATTGGCGAGATCATCCACCACCTCAACGGACAGATCGACCCGACGCTGCACCCGCTCTTCACCCCGCGCGAGAAGACCGACGGCGCACTCGTCATCGTCGTCACCGGCGACCGGGGGCTGGCCGGGGCCTTCAACAGCAACAGCATCAAGCTGGCCGAAGAGACCCTCCGGGAACGCTATGCCGACCTCCACGCGGCGGGCCACCTGTACCTGGTCTGCGTGGGCCGCAAGGGGCACGAGTACTTCTCCAAACGTGGCTACCAGGTGCTGGGCGACTTCCGGGGGGTGTTCGACCGCCTCTCCTTCGACACCGCCCACCGGGTGATGGACCTCGCCATCGAAGGCTACCTCGCCGACCGCTGGGACGTGGTGGCAGTGGTCTACAACGAGTTCAGGAACACCATCGCCCAGAACCGCATCGCCGAGCCGCTGCTGCCCATCCCGAAGGAACGCTTCCTCACCCCCGTCATGGAGCGGGACATGGAGCGCACCGTAGTCAAAAAGGACGGCCAGCAGATCGACTACCTCTTTGAACCCGGTGCCGCCGTCCTCCTCGACGAACTGCTGCCCCGCTACCTCAACTACCAGCTCTGGCGCGTGCTGCTCGAATCCAACGCCGCCGAGCAAGGCGCCCGCATGGTGGCGATGGACAACGCCACCACCAACGCCGAGGAGCTGATGAAATCCCTGCGGCTGATGTACAACCGCGCCCGTCAGGACGCCATCACCAAAGAACTGATCGAGATCACTTCCGGCGCCGACGCCCTCGCCGCCGATTGAGCCGGAGCGGATCCTTCGGCTGAAAAAGTCGTTAAATGCCCCTCGCACAACGCGCCGGGTTGCAGCCGATTGCGGGCATATTCTATATTAGCGAAAATCAGCGACGCGCTTGGCAGCCTTGTACACGCCTGGAGAGGTGGGTGAGTGGCTGAAACCAACGGTTTGCTAAACCGTCGTACGGGGTAAACCCGTACCGAGGGTTCGAATCCCTCCCTCTCCGCATCCCGCCGGACCTGGTTGCAGGCCCGGCGCTTTGTTTGGTTCTGAATAGTTGTATATGCAACCATTAGAGGCGTTCAATCTTTTGTATCCGGGATTTTGACAAAGTCCTGCCCCGGAGATACCTTAGCCCTCTGTTCATCTCTTCCCACCGGAACACAACAACCAACGAGGTCGCTGTGGAAAGTCATCTGGACCTGCTCGACTGGCTGATTGTCGTCGGGTACTTTGGAGTGGTGTTTGCCATTGCTTTATGGGCAGCCCGCCGCGAGCGGGTGCAGGAAAGCACCGAAGGCTACTTCCTGGCCGGGCGGCACATGGGCTGGTTTGTCATCGGGGCCTCGCTCTTCGCGGCGAACATCGGCTCGGAGCACCTGGTGGGGCTGGCCGGCACGGGCGCCGCCAGCGGCGTGGCCGTCGGGCAGTTCGAGGTGCTAGCCTCGTTGATCCTGCTCATCCTGGCCTGGGTGTTCACCCCGTTCTACCTGCGCAGCACCGTCTACACGATGCCAGAGTTTCTGGAGCGGCGCTACGGCCCGGCAGCCCGCTGGTACCTCTCCCTCGTCTCCATCATCGCCTACGTGCTGACGAAGATTTCCGTCACGATCTATGCTGGCGTGGTCGTGTTCGAATCGCTCATGGGCATCGACTTCTGGACGAGCGCCCTCACGGTGGTGATCACGACGGGCATCTACACCATCCTCGGCGGCCTCATCGCGGTGGTGTATACCGACATGATCCAGATGTTCGTCCTCATCGCCGGGTCGGTAGCCATCACCACCATCGGGCTGCTCAAGCTCGGCGGCATCGGGCCGATGATCGACCTGGCCGGGCCGGGGTTCTTCGACATGTGGAGACCCGCCAGCGACCCGGACTTCCCCTGGACCGGCATCCTCTTTGGCGCGCCCATCCTGGGCATCTGGTACTGGTGTACCGACCAGTTCATCGTGCAACGGGTGCTGGCCGCCCGCAACATCGACGAAGCCCAGGCCGGGTCGATCTTCGCTGGCTACCTCAAGATTCTGCCGCTGTTCCTGTTTGTGATGCCCGGCGTGATCGCCTATGCGCTGGCACAGTCCGGCCAGATCACCCTTGCTGCCCCCGACCAGGCGTTCCCAACGCTGGTGCGCGAGTTGCTGCCCACCGGCCTGCGCGGCCTCGTGATGGCCGGGATGCTGGCGGCGCTAATGTCCTCGCTCTCGGCGGTGATCAACTCCTGCTCGACGCTCATCACCTGGGACGTGTACAAGAAGCTGCGCCCGGGGGCCTCCGACAAGCAACTGGTGCGTTTCGGGCAATGGGCCACGGCGGGGCTGGTGCTGCTGGGCATCCTGTGGATTCCCCTGATGAAGAACATTTCCGACCAGATTTTCACCTATCTCCAGAGCGTGCAGGCCTACATCTCTCCGCCCATCGCCGCCGTGTTCCTGCTGGGGGTGTTCTGGAAACGGATCAACAGCCTGGGGGCGATGGCCTCCCTGCTGACGGGCTTCGTGCTGGGCATGGCCCGGCTGGTGCTGGAACTCAACAAGGACGGTCTCGACCCGAACGGATGGGCCTTTGCCTTCGCCGACATCAACTTCCTGCACTTTGCGCTGCTACTCTTTGTGATCTGCGCCATCGTGCTGATGGGCGTGAGCCTGGCGACTCCGGCTCCGGACAACCGGCAACTGGCCGGACTGACGTTTGCAACGGCCCACATGGCCCAGGGCGAGGAGGTGGTGCTGAAACCTAACCCAGCGTTCCGCCGCCGCAACGTAGTGCTTTCGGCGGTACTGGTGGGCATTGTGCTGCTGATCTGGTTCGTATTCAGCGCGTAAGGGAAGTCCAAGAGGGCAGGGACTGGCAGCAATCCACCAGTCCCTGCCCTCTTGCTTGCACCTGCTCCTCCTTGCACCATGCGATGGAAACCAGGCCTTCCCTCTTATCGTTCACCCTGTCGGTTATGACGCCGACCTCGGAGGGGTGGCAGAGCGGTTCATCGCGCTGGTCTTGAAAACCAGTATACCGAAAGGTATCGTGGGTTCGAATCCCACCCCCTCCGCTGCCACACTTCATCCCTGCCCTCCCACGCCCCTCTCTGCCATGGTGGAGGGTTGTGTCGGCGTTGTAACAATTCCGAAACGCCTTCGTCTACATCCGGCGAACCTCCAACCGGGGGTTAAATGTCCCATCCCGCCTACTGGAACCCATGTCCAGCCGTTTTTTCTGTGTTCCCCGACTGCTGGGGCTGGTGCTGACGGGGCTGCTGTGCCTGCCGGCACCGGCCCAGGAACTGCGCCGCATCACCTTCGACCAGGCCGTGCAACTGGCACTCGAGCGCAACATCACGGTGCAGCGTGCCCGCAACGCGATGGACTTGCAGGAGACCCAGATCGCCGCCGAGAAGGCCGACTTCCTGCCCAACCTGAACGCCTCGACCGGGGCGAACCGCGTCTATGGCCTGAGCTTCGACCAGACCACCGGACGCACGTTTACGGAAGCTTCGGATGGCTTCAGCACGTCGCTCAGCTCCAGCTACCAGCTGTACACCGGCTCCGAACGCCGTTCTTCGCTGGAGCAGGCCCGCAGGACGCTCGACGCCAACACCCACACCTACGAGCGCACCCGGCAGACAGTGGTGTTCAACGTCATCCAGCAGTACCTGCAACTGATCCTGAACCGCGAGCAGATCCGCATCCGCGAAGAGGACCTGGCCGCCCAGCAGCAGCAACTGACCCGGATCGAGGAGTTCGTCCGCGTGGGCAGCCGGGCCGTGGCCGACCTCTACCAGCAGCAGGCCACCGTCGCCAGTAGCGAGCTGCAACTGCTCGATGCGCAGCGACAGGCCCAGCTCAGCGAGACGCGGCTGATCCAGGTACTCCAGCTCGACCCCTTCGGGCAGTACGAGTTCGCTGCCCCGGAGACCGCAGCCGTGCCCACCCCCCAGAACTAT
>CAZLRO010000065.1:0-15613 GCA_964561865.1 uncultured Rhodothermaceae bacterium
GCCATGCCTTCTACCAGCGCCACGACGTGGGTGTAGTCCATGCGGGTGGGGCCGATCACCCCTACCGTTCCGGTCGTCGTGCCCCGCTGGTAACGGGCCGTCACCACCGAGACGCGCCGGATGGACGTGTCCTCCAGCCCGCCAGCCAGGTTTTCGCTGCCGATGCTGATGGAGGCCCGCCCGTCTGGCTCGGAGGGGCGCTGTTCTTCGAGCAACTGGATCACCGAACCGCCGCTTTCCATCAGGCTCATCAGGCCCATAAGGTCGGACGACTCGCGGAATTCGGGCTGGGTCATCAGGTTGGGCGCACCGCCAAACTGGACGCGCCGCACATCGGGCACCTCGTTGAACAGGACGTCGGACTCGTTGAGCACCAGCTGGATCAACCCCGTGCCACCATCCTCCATGTCCTTGACCCGCTGGGTGCAGGTCAACCGGATTTCTTCGAGGGTGAGGCCGGCCAGCCGCTCGTTGAGCAGCCGCACCACCTGGTCCAGCTGGGTGCGCGTCAGCTCGGAGGCTACGTGGAGCAGGATGGTGCGGATCAGCCCTCCCCGCACGCTCACCACGAACATGGCGTGGGTCGAGGAGAGGGGTACCACCTCCAGCCGCTCCAGGATGCCGGTCGAGAGCCGGGGGCTGAGCACTACGCCCAGCAGGTTCGTCAACTGCCCCAGCAGGCGGGAACCTTCCCGCATCAGGGCTTCGGTGTCGCCGCGTGCCCGCTCCAGGTGCAGTTGCAGGGTCTGCTGCTGGAGCGGGGTCAGCGCCGGGGTGTCCATCAGCTCGTCCACGAACGTGCGGTAGCCCTGTTCGGTGGGGATGCGGCCCGCCGAAGTATGTGGGTGCCCCAGGTAACCCAGCGCTTCCAGGTCGTTCATGGTGTTGCGGATGGAGGCCGGGCTGAGGCCCAGTCCAAAATGGGACGAGAGGTGGACGGACCCCACCGGCCCGGCGGTGTCGATAAACCGTTGCACCACCAGCTTGAGGATCTCACGCTCCCGTGCCCGGAGCCGACGCCCTCCGGGGTGTGACATTGCTGGCATAGTCCTGTTGCATCGAGCCACCCGCAAATCTTTTGCCGACTTGATAACGTCCAGACCGGTGCGGGATGGATTTTTCGCTCCAACCCGCCGACAGGGCGGGGGTTTCGCACGCCGGGGCGCAGCTTGTAGAATCGTTCTATAACTTTTCACCCAAAAAGAAACGGGCCGCGCCCTAAACGGGACGCGGCACGCCTGCCTTCCCTCCCGCTTTTCCTCACTCCACACGCTGAATTTCTGTCTGACGCTGCATCCGGATGGTGGCCCCCTGCCCGGTGTTGAACGTCTGTTCCTGCTGACGGCGCAAGGGTTCAGGCGACTGTGTTGGCGGGGCCAGGGCATTCGGCTCTGCCCGGTCGGTGGTGCCGGACTCACCCCGGTACGAGGGGTTCAGCGAGCGCGGGTCGCGGCTGTCGCCCCGCGGCGCAGAGTACCCACCGTCCCCGTAGTCATCACCGCCATAGCCGTCGTCGTAGTCATACTCGTAGTAGTAGTCATCGTCGTAGTAGCTGACGGTGCCGTAGTCCCAGAGCAGGTCCTGGTCATCGGGCAGCAGCGAGATCGGCGCATGGCCGTTGAAGTCGTAGGGGTTGAACAGGCGGCTGTAGCGGGCGTGGTAGACACGCTCCCGACGCAGGTCCAGCACCCCGACGCGCAGGTCGTGCGAGCGCTGCCACCGGTCCAACACGTACCCGTCGTAGTGGCGGGTGGAGATCATCTCGAAGCCGGTATAGAGGTCGCCCAGCAGGAATACATCCCGGCTGAAGGAAACCCGTCCGTTGCGGTAGATCGTGGCCCGGATATGGCCGAGGTCGTCGGGGATGTGGTCCACCTGACCGATATACCGCCCGTCGCGGTACAGGTCGATACGTTCGAGGGTGATGTCCACCTCGGCGTAGCGCCCGTCGGCATGGCGGACGCGCTGCCGGTACCAGGTCTCTACTTCAATCCGTCCGTCGCGGTGATGCCGCCCACCGCCCCAGCCCACGTTGATGTAGACCACCTGCCGGTACCGGTAGCGGGGCGACCAGTGGTGCCGGTAGCGGTGTTCCCACGGCCAGTGAAGATCGATGTGGATGCGCGGGCGGTAGTACACTTTCCGATGCGGATAGCGGGGATGGTAGTAGTAATGCCCCCGGTCTCGCACCTGCACCCGTCCCGGCGTATACCGTCCCTGCGGCACGACCCGATCCCGCCGCTGCTCCACCCGCGACGGGTTGTCCGGGCTGGTGGTGGCCCCCCGCGACGATGTGCTGCGGTCGCGGCTCACCTGGGGCTCCTCGCGGCCCACCCGACCCTCGCGCGTGCTGGAACGGTCCGTCTGGCGGGTGGAGGGGCTGCGCTCCTCGCGGCTGCGTTCCTGTTCCGGCGGGTTGCTACGGGTGGATGCTTCTCCCTCCGGCTTGTTCTCCTGCCAGGTGGCCGGATTGCTCGGGGCCGCCTGCACAGCGGGTGCGCCCCGGCGGCTCTCCCGCTTCGAGGAAGAAGACGTGCGCTCCCGCCCGGCTTCCCGACGCTGTGCGTGTACCTCCGTGCCCACCAGGAAGACCATCAGGGCCAGTACCAGGCCCACCCTGGTCCACACTCGTATCGCGTTGTTCATGGGGTTCTTCGCCTCGTTTTGGCACTTGGATGTATCAGGGTGCGTCTCCTGGAAAAACCCTGCGGACAATCCTATGCCAATCCTGGTCAAGAGCCCAAAAAGGCCGCTGGTGCCTGAAATCGCCGTTTTTTCCCGGGCAGCCCTCCTGAAATGTCCAGTATTATGGACGCTTTTGCCCTAGCGAAGGATGCCCCAGACCATGACGCCGCCGATGTGGGCCGTCAAGGCCACGAGCGCAGCCGCCACCACGGACAGGAAGGCCACGACCGTCCGTAACAGGATCGGCTCGGGTGCAGGGGCAGGCTGTCGTTCGAGATGCCAGGTGCCATACCCCAGCAAACCCACCACCAGTCCAGTGACGATGAGGGTGAGACGGGCCATGTTCTCATGTAACTCCACAAAGAGGGCCACCACCTGCTCGCCGTCTACCTGCTCCTCCAGCGCTTCCCCGGTAAACCACGCGAAGAAGCCTCCGGCCAGCCCCAGCGTGAACAGCAACAGCGCACACCGCCGCCAGAACGGAGTGCCGCGCCAGCACCACAACCCGGCCACCAGCGCACCCGCCAGGATCAGGGATAAGGGGAAGTGAACTGCCAATGGATGCAACACCGGAATGGTGTAGTCGAACAGGGTATCCATGCCAAAAACAGGGTGGGGAATCGAAAGATGGGGGAACCGAAGAAACAACGTGGCGCCTTTGAAAGCAAGGGCAAAGATGAGGCTATTGGGACTTGGGGCTTGGGAAGAGAGCCGATAGAAATGTCTTTGCTGGCCTTCTGAACGCAGTGACGAATGACAGCAGGAGTGGAGGGCACCAAGACCAAAGGCCGTCAGGTTGCTCCATAGGCCAACAGGCCGTACCACCTTCCCACCCCGCATCCTGTCTCCCCAAACACCGTATCTTGACCTTCATCCGCTTGTAACCGACCACCTCCATGAAATTCCTCTCCACGCTTTTTGCCAGCCTGCTGGGCACCCTGCTTGCCCTGGGGCTTTTATTTTTCATGTTCTTCCTGCTCCTGCTGGGGCTGGCAAGCAGCAGCGAACAGACCCCCACCATCCGCACCGGCTCAGTGCTCGTCGTCCCCTTCGACGGAGTCATCCCCGAAGCCGTCAGCGGGGACCCGGTGCGGCAGGCTTTTGCCGACGAGCCGTCCTACGACCTGTCCGACCTGCGCGAGGCGTTGCGCAAGGCGGCCGCCGACCGGCGCATCGCTGCCGTCTGGCTGAAGCTGCGCGGGGTTGAAGCCTCCTGGAGCACCCTGCATGAGGTGCGGCAGGCCCTATTGGACTTCCGCAAGAGCAGCAAGCCGCTGTATGCCTCCAGCAACGACTACATAATGGGCGAGGCCGAATACTACCTCGCCAGCGCCGCCGACAGTGTGTTTGCCGGGCCGAACGCCCCGTTCGAGTTCAACGGCTTTGCCATCACCGCCGAGTTCTACAAGCGGCTGCTGGACAAGCTGGACGTGGAACCGCAGGTCATCCGGGCCGGACGGTACAAAAGTGCCGTCGAACCCTACCTGCGCGAAAACCTCTCGCCGGAGAACGAAGAGCAGCTTGCAGCCCTGCTTGCCACCATCAACCGCCACTTCCTTGAGGCCGTCGCGGAGCGGCGGGGGCTGACGCCGGAGGGCCTGGGCCAACTGCTGGCAACCCGCGCCCTGGTGAGCGTGGAGGATGCCCACCGGGAAAAACTGGTCGACAGCTTGCTCTTCGACGAACAGGTAGCGGACGTGCTCAAGCAGCGGCTGGGGATCGCGGCCAGCGACGACCTCGAAGAGACCAGTCTCCGTGCCTACGTCCGCATACCCGCCCAGGAAGCAGGGCTCTCGACAGGCAACGCGGGCGAGGTTGCCGTAGTCTATGCCGTCGGCACCATCATGAACGGAAAGAGCAGCAACGAGAGTACCCCCTTCGGTGATAACACCCTCGGCTCGGCCACCTTCGCCGACGCGATGGCCGAGGCCCGCGAGAATGAACGGATCAAGGCCGTCGTCGTACGGATCAACTCGCCCGGCGGCTTCGCCCCCGCAGCCGACGTGATGTGGCAGGCCATCGACCGCACCGCCGCCGAAAAACCCGTCCTCGTCTCGATGGGCGACGTGGCCGCCTCCGGCGGCTACTGGATGGCCGCCGCCGCCGACACCATCGTGGCCGACCCGCTGACCATCACCGGCTCCATCGGGGTGTTCAGCGTGTTCTTCAACACCCAGGGGCTGTTCGAGAACAAGCTCGGCATCACCTTCGACGCCGTGCGCACCAGCCCCTATGCCGACATGTTCTCCGGCGTGCGCCCCCTCACCGAGGCCGAACGGACGCTGATGCAGACCTCGACCGACCAGACCTACCAGACGTTCCTCCAGAAGGTGGCCGAAGGCCGCAGGATGACCCCGGCTCAGGTCGATTCGCTGGGGCAGGGACGGGTCTGGGCCGGCGAGCAGGCCCGGCAAAACGGCCTCGTGGATGTGCTCGGCAACCTCGACACTACTATCCGCCTCGCCGCTACGAAGGCTGGACTGGAAGAAGGCACCTACCGGGTGCGCGAACTGCCCCGTCCGGCCACGTTCCTGGAGGAACTCAACGAGACCCTCAATGCCCGGATTACAGCGGCCTGGCAGCACCTGCGCACCTCCGCTGCCGAACGCACCCTGCTCGCCCAGGCCCGGACACTGAAACGCCTGCTGGCCGAGCAGGGCACCGTGCAGGCCCGGATGCTGCTGGACATCCGCATCCGCTGAGACCCACCCCCGGCACCCCGATTGGCACAGATGGTGCTCCCGACGGTCATCCCGGCGTTGATTCCCAAATCGAGACGGCCATGACCGCCCCTCCTCTAACTTCCCCACCCCCGGCTGCGGTGCCCCTCCCCGGCGTGCTGCCCTTCGGAGATGCGGCGTTCCTGTCGGCGTGGCGAGCCTATGCCGGGCCATCGTTTCGCCCGGTCGATGCCCTGACGGACGACCCCTACCTGCAACGGGCCTTTGGCCTGCGACACCTGGGCGGGGTGTTTCCCGTGCTTGAGGCCGCTGGATGGGGCGTCAGCGACTGCTTCGACCTCGACTGGTCGCACACCTCCCCGGACGCCCTCCGGCAACTCATCCAGCGCTTTGCTACCTCCCGCCTCGCCTGCCTTCACCTGCCCCGCCTCACCGGGGAGAGCCGCCTCGACGCAGAACTGACAAGCATCGCCGTGGAACAGGGGTTGCACACCTGGCAACTGCCCTACGAAACCGCCCCCTATGCCGACTTGACAGGGGGACCGGCTCCCTACGAGGCCCGCAAGAATGGTCGCGCCCGCAAAGATCTGCGACGCAAGCTGCGGCGGCTCCAGGAACACGGCGAGGTGGCTTTCCAGCATTTTACCACACCCGCCGACGTAGCCACCCACCTGCCCACGGCCTTCGACCTGTACCGCCGACGGGCCGAGACCCAGTACCGGGGCACCCTCTGGCACACCCCCGCCGGACAACAACTGCTCCAGGCCTGGGCACAACACCTCGCCCGGCACGGGTGGATGGACCTCACGATCCTCTCCGTCGACACCCACCCACTGGCCTTCTGCTTCGGCTTTCACAACACCGCCGACTACTTCCACTACGGCGTCGCCTTCGACCCGGACTCCGCCTTCGCCCGCTACTCCCCCGGCCTGCTCCTGACCGAACACCTCGTGATGCGCGCCCTCGAACACGGGTTCCGCCGATATGACTTCCTGCTGGGCGGAGAAGGCTACAAGTACCTGTGGGCCACCGACGAACGCACGGTCTACACCCGCCTCTTGGCCCGCCCTTCCACCATCTCAACCCTACAGACCGCCCTGTTGCATACCGGACTCCGCCTCCGGCAATTCCTTCGGCAGGCACGGCTGGTACGGGCCGGGATGCAGACGATGCGGACCTGGAAACAACGTTCCGGGTAACCAGTCGCAGGAGGATGAAATATAGTCAAATTGACTATATTTCATGGAGGTAGATGATCGAGGCTTCCGAGGGTCGCATGGCTTCAGTTCCCCCTGCCGTTACTGGGTACAGCAGGTCGTATCTTGTTCCTTTCAGAACCGCATGGTACGCGATGGTTTGACAGGACTTTCTCCTACGCTTGGTGTTTCACAGGCTTCCCCCGCGCCTCGTCAATAGCCAAAGTGGGACTGGCATCAGGTTTGTATGCCGCTTCCGGCAGTGATGCAATTTTTGTCGCGGTCGAAATGCTTCCCTCCCGCCTTCTGGTCGTGGTCAACGATCCGGCCTTTTTCGTTGCACAGCACCTGCACCTGGCCCTGGCAGCCCGTCAGGCCGGGTTCGACGTGCAAGTGGCGGCCCCGGAAGGCGCTGGCATGGAGGTCATCAGGGCACACGGGTTCCCGTTTCATCCGGTGCGGATGCGGCGGGGGGCTATCCGGCCCTGGCAGGAAGCCCGCTCGCTGCACGACCTGGTGCGGCTCTACCGGGTGGTGCGGCCCGACCTGGTGTACCATATCACGCTGAAGGCCATCCTGCACGGCACGCTGGCGGCGCGGCTGGCAGGCGTCCCGGCGGTCGTGAACGCCAACACCGGCCTGGGCTTCACCTTCATCGACGACACCTGGCAGGGTCGCCTTTTCCGGGCCGCCATGCAAGTGGCCTTCCGGGGGATAGACGGCCACGAAAACCGGGTGGACCTGTTTCTCAACCCGGACGACCGGGCCACGTTGCTCCGGCTGGGCATGACCCGCCCGGCCACGTCGGTGGTGATCCGAGGACCGGGCGTAGACGTGCGGCAGTTCAGCCCGGCCCCGGAGCCGCCGGGTGTCCCGGTGGTGGTGCTGGCCGCCCGGATGCTCTGGCACAAGGGGGTGGGCGAGTTTGTGGAGGCGGCCAGGCTGCTGGCGCGGCAAGGGGTGAAGGCCCGGTTCGTGCTCGTGGGCGACGCCGACCCCGGCAACCTGGCAAGCATTCCCCGTGCGCAATTGCAATCCTGGCACGACGAGCAGGTGGTCGAATGGTGGGGGTACCAGTCCGACATGCCTGCGGTGTTCCGCCAGGCCCATCTCGTCGTGTTGCCCTCCTACCGGGAGGGGCTGGGCAAGGTGTTGATCGAGGCAGCGGCGATGGCCCGTCCGCTCGTTGCTACCGACGTACCCGGTTGTCGGGAGGTGTGCCGCCCCGAAGTCAACGGGCTGCTGGTGCCGGTGCAGGCGGTGTCTCCCCTGGCGACGGCGATGGCCCGCCTGATTGCCTCGCCGGTACTGCGGCAGCGGTTCGGGCAACAGGGGCGGCAGCTCGTCGCCTCTGCGTTTGGCACCGACACCATTGCTGCCCAGACGCTGGCGGTCTTCCGGCACCTGCTCACCCCGACCCCTCACCGTTCTCCCCTCTCCCTTTCCGAGCACCGGATGCCCTCACCCACCCCGGCCCGTCCCGCTGTTTCCCCGGCCCTGGCCCCGTGATCTCTGGCGCCTGAAACACATCAGTACCATGCTTACCCTCAACCTGCTCAGTATGCTGCTCTTGATTGGACTGGTGACGTTCGGCATCACCTACCTGCTGATGCCCGGGATGCGGCAACTGGCCCTGCACCGGCAGTGGGTGGACCAGCCCGACGGGGTGCGCAAGATTCACCGCCACAGCATGCCCCGGATTGGAGGGCTGGCGATGTGGTTCGGGATGTTCGGTGGCCTGCTCGTGACCCTGGCGCTGATGCTCTTCGGCGAGGGGTCGCTGCCGATGACGCCGGGGGCGCTCTCCTTTTCTTCGGTGGCCCTGGTCTATCTGGGGGCCACGCTCGCTGCCTTCACGGGCCTCTACGACGACCTGCGGCACCTGAAGGCCGGGTATAAGCTGCTGGCCCAGGTCAGTGCTACACTCCCGCTGCTGGCTTGCCCGGAGCTGGTGCAGGCCGTGCAGTCGCTGCTGGGGACCGGGCTGCTGGCCCAGTTCGGGGCCTATCCCTTGCTCATGCTCTGGATGATCCTGGTCATGAACGCCGTCAACCTGATCGACGGGCTGGACGGGCTGGCGGGGGGCATGGCCTTGCTGGGGCTGCTCTTCATGCTGTTTATCGGGCAGGTCTCCGGCGGGATGCTGCTCCTGAGTGGTGCCCTGTGCGCGGCGCTGCTGGCCTTCCTGCGCTTCAACCTGCCCCCCGCCCAGGTCTTCATGGGGGACATGGGGAGCCTGCTGATCGGCTATCTGCTGGGGGCGCTGGCCCTGACCTCGCTCTCGATGGAGCCGACCCTGAGCCGGGTGCTGGCCCTGCTGGTGCTACTGGGTGTGCCACTGCTGGACACCCTCATGGCCTTTGTGCGCCGCCTCGCCCTCGGCCATGACCCCTTCGCCCCGGACTGCGACCATCTGCACCACCGCGTACTCGAACGGGTCTACGGGTACCAGCCCCGTGCCGTGTTCCTGTTCTATCTGACCTGCATCGTGCTGGGGCTGTTCGCCATCCTCATCGCCTACAGCACCCCCCCCGTGGCCCTGGCCCTGTGGGGCCTCCTGGCCGGGCTGGGCGGGCTGATGCTGTGGGAACTGCGCTACTTCGACCGGGCCTCCTACGGAGCAGCCACTCCCTCCTTCTTCCCGCAGACCAAACATCCGGACGCACGCCCCGTTAAACGCATCTTCCCTGCCCGCACCAACACCGTCCGCGAACCTATTCGCCACCAGGCACCCCCCGTATGACGACGCAGGCCGCCCCCCCCGCCGGTGCAGGCCCGGTGTTTCGTTTCCTGCTGCAAACCCTGCTGCGGCACCGCTGGACGCTCATCCTCATCCCCGGCGTCGTGCTGGGCCTGGTGGTGCTCTACCTTCTGACGGCCACCCCCGTCTACGAAGCCAGCAGCAGCGTGATCGTGGACCCGCCCGACGACCCGTCGCCGATAGTGGACCTGACCGGGCTGGCGGCCAACCGGGATTTGATGGTGGAGGTGGAGGTGCTCCGCTCGCAGGACCTGGCGCGGCGGGTGGCCGCTCGCCTCCTGCAACAGCCGGTAGCACCGGCCTGCCCGGACAGCACGCTGCCCCTGCTTTGGGACGACGGGCGCACCCTCCGCGACACCGCCGCCGTCGTCGCCCGCCTCGCCGAGGCCGTCACTGCCGACCAGGTGCGGCGCGAGGTGGGGGTGTTGAAGGTGACCGCCCGCAGCACCTGCCCGACGGAGGCGGCCCTTGTCGCCAACTTCTACACCGAGGAGTACGCCCACCGGAACGTGGCTGCAAGCCGCGAGGAGGCCACACGGCTCCGTGCCTTCATCGAGGAGCAACTGGCGGTACGAGGGGAAGCCCTGCGCGATGCCGAAGGTGCGCTCCAGACCTACCAGGAACGCGAAGATGCCGTCGCACTGGACCAGGAAGTCCAGCAACTCACCGGACGCCTGGCCGACTTGCAGGCCCAGCGGGACCAGGGCCAGGTCGAGTTGCGCATGGTGGAGGCCGAGGTGGCCTCGCTGCAAACCGAACTGGCCCGGATCGAGCCAAACCTGAACCAGCGGGTATCTTCCAGCCTCGAACACGAGATCAGCCGGTTGCAGAACGAGGTGGCCGCCAAAGAGGTGGAGATCGAAAGCAAATACGCCCGCAACCCACACCTGCGGAGCGACCCGTCGCGGGATGCCGAGCTGGTGCAACGCTTGCAGGAGGTGGCCGCTCTCAAGGCCCAGGTAGACGAGCGGAGCCGCCGCTTCACCGACGAGGTGATGGCCTCCGGCGGCATCGACCCGGCGCTGGCCGGGCGGCTGGGCGAGGGCGCCAACGTCTCGGCAGCCCTCGCCAACGCCAGCCGGCTGCGGCGGCAGATCAACGAGAAGACCATCCAGGCCAACGGCCTGCGGGCGCGCCTGGGGGTGCTCGGGCAACGGTTGGGCCAGTATGAAGGCGAGTTCCAGCGCATCCCGTCGCAGGCCCGCAACCTCGCCGCGCTCGAACGCGAACGCCAGCGGGCAGCCACCACGTTTCAATGGCTCCAGGAACGCCACCAGGAAGCCCGCCTCGTCGAGCAGTCCCGGTTCGGCTCGGTGCAACGGCTCGACCAGGCCACGACGCCCCGCGAGGCCGTCGAACCCCGTCCGTTCTACAGCCTGGCGCTGGGCAGCCTAATGGCCGTGATCCTCGCCCTGCTGGTGATCGCCGTGCGCGAGTTGACCGACGCCCGCATCCGCCGTCCCGAAACCCTCCGGCAGATGGGCTTGCCCCTGCTGGGCCTGATCCCGTCGCTGGACCGCCGTCTCCGCCTGGCCCCGCGCCCACCGACCGCCCGGCTGGCCCCGTCGCTGGTGCTGCACCACCAGCCCATGACCGAGGAGGCCGACGCCTACCTGCGGGTGCTGGCCGGACTCGAACTCTCGAACGCAGGCCCCCGGCTGCAAACCGTGCTCGTCACCTCGCCACGCCGGGGCGAAGGCAAGACGACCACCGCCGCTAACCTCGCCGTGGCGATGGCCCGTGCCGGACGTCGGACGCTGCTGCTGGACCTCAACCTGCTCTACCCCGGCACCCACCCCCTCTTCGGCGAACGGCTCTCACCCGGCCTGACCAACGTCCTGAAAGGACAGGCACAGATGCGGGCCAGCGTGCGCAAAACGGCAGTGGACAACCTCTATCTCCTCCCCGTGGGAGATGCCGAGACGGGCGGTGCGGCCCTGCTGGCCTCGCGTGACCTGGAGGCGCTGCTGGCCTACCTGCGCCACCACTTCGAGCGGATCGTCATCGACGGCGGTGCCCTACTCACCACCGGCAACGCCCTGGCCCTGACCGCCCTGAGCGATGCCGTCCTCATCGTCTTCCGGGCTGGTCATACTACTACGGTAGATGTGGAAGAGACCCGCACGGTGCTCGGCCAGATCAATGCCCCCTACACCACCTGCCTGCTCAACGACTTCGACGCCCGGGCGGCATTCGGGACCTACAACACCCAGGGCTATTACGGACACTACGGCAGTGGGCAGGCGTTGCCGCCGGTAGCCGAACGCGCCCCGGCAATGGTACTGTCGGCCCTGCTGCCGAAGCCGGAACCGGCAAAGCCCCTGCCCCCGCCACCATCAGCACCGATGCTGCCCCCCGCCCCCTCGCCAGAAGCCCAGGCTTACCTCGGCTCCGGCGACGGCCGACTGCTGACCCCCCATCCTGCCACACTCCCCCTGCAAAAAACCCTGCCCCGGTGGCACAACGCCTTGCTGGATACCGAGGCGACGGACGTCAGCGCCGCAGCGCCCACACCAGCCACCCCGCCCGTACCGCCAGCAACATGAGCACGGGCACGAGGGCTGTCGGGACAGGCTGGGGCAGCACCAGGCTCCCCGCCAGCGCCAGCACGGTGACGCCACAGGCCAGCCCCAGATAGACTTGCAGCAGCGGCCCGCGTCGTCCGCGCCCCAGGGCCACCGCCACCCCCAGATGGGTCGGCCAGGCCCACAGCAGGTTCAGGTTCTGCGCCGTGACGCCATGGTGCGTCCCCAGCCACATGAAGAGCAGCACCAGCCCCGCCAGCCCTGCCCCCCCCAGCAACAGCACATCCAGCCACCGCGCCCGGAACCGCCGCCTGCGCTGATCGGCCACCGCCCAGCCCACCCCAACCCCCAGCAACCCCGTCAGCAGCAGCACATCCCAGCGAAACCCTGCCGCCTGCGGGAAGCGGTAGGACGCCGCCCAGTAGACCGTGTCTGTACGGGCCACCAGCGCCCCCCCACCTTGCCCCTCCGGCAGCCGTGCCGATGCCACCGCCTCCTGGAGCACCACCGGCAGAAACATCGCCTCGCGGTAGGTGGCCGCCCGGTCGGTGGGTAGTCCCAGCACCAGGTCGATACCCGTAGACAGCCAGGGCCGGTCGGCCAGGTACCCCTGGATGAGCGCCCGGAACGGGGCACGTTCGGCAGCAGCGTCGGGCCACTGCACCCCCAGCGTCTGTTCCAGCACGTCACGGGGGCGCGTGGCACAGTTGTCGAAGAGAAAATCATACCGGTAGGCGCGGTGCTCCGGCAACGCATTGCGGGTCAGGAACTGCCAGACGGCCTGCCGCTGCGCCACCTCCAGGTTCAGCACCTGCTCCACCACCGGACGCTGCTCCTGGTCGCGGTAGAAGGCGAGGTTGGCCGGATAATCGCTCACCGAGAGGAAATAGTCCAGTTGCCCGTAGACAAACTTCGGCAGGAACAGCGGGTCCCGGAAGTCGAACGTCCCGTAGTTGAACAGCCAGTCGATCTGCTGCACCGGGTCGTACACCCGGAAGGCCGTATGCCCGAACGCGGAATAGATGGCCTGGCCGGGATAGACGGTGATGAGGGAGAGGCGAGCCTGCCCGGAGAGCGAATCGGGAACCTGTGCCGAGGCCGGCAGCGTCATCAGCAGCAACAATAACCCGCATCGAAACAGGCGCATGGCAACCGGGGCTGGGTCCACGAAGAACGTGGGGCTGAAATGCAGCACCAACGGAACGGGTTTCAGGCCCACCACGATTTTACGGTGTGCGTGGCATGGACTACCGCAGGGCCTCCCCCAAGGTGCGCATCGTCTCCTCGAACGCACGACCCACCTCGTCCGCGCTCCGGCTGCCGGTCACCAGCGCCAGGTCCAGAGCACGGAGTTGTGACAGCCCCTCCCGGACCTTTGCAAGCCGGTCGGGAAGCTGGAACTGCTGGCTCAGGCCGGTCGTGACAGTCGTCACGAAGCCGAAGACGGCGGCCACGGCACAGGCCAGCCGCCAGCCAGGTACGCCCTCCCCCACCACCGGACCCACCGCCGAGGTGATGCCCGCTACGAGGGTGGAGGCTGCGGAAAAGACGATGCTGCCGAGGACCAGCCCGGTATGGGCCTTCTGGAGACGGTCGGCCCGACGTTCCGCCTGGGCGATGGCCTCCTCAAGACGACGGGCGAGCGGGGATGCTTCAGCACGTGACATGGGGTTCCAGGGATAGGGTGAAAAGGAAAGTCCCTGATCCGGCAGGCCCGTCCATTTTTTCCAGGACACAACCCCCCGACGGCCACTCCAACGGTGGAAGGGGCTAACTTGTGCCCTCAACCCACACAAGCCCCATGGACCGCACCGAACGCACCCGCCAGACGCTCGAAGCCCTGCGCACGGTCATCCCCCGCCCGGAGACAGAGCTGTCGCACACAGACCCGTATCAACTCATCGTCGCCGTCATCCTCTCGGCGCAGTGTACCGATGCCCGTGTCAACCAGGTGACGCCCGCCCTGTTCGCAGCGTTCCCGACGCTGGAGGCCCTGGCCGCTGCCCCGCCAGAAGCAGTGTTTCCCTACATCCGCTCCGTCTCCTACCCGAACAACAAGGCCCGGCACCTCGTCGGCATGGCGCGGCAGGTGATGGCCGAGCACGGCGGGCAGGTCCCCGCCGACCTCGACGCGCTCATGCGGCTGCCCGGCGTCGGGCGCAAGACAGCCCAGGTCGTCGCCTCGGTGGCCTTCGCCGTGGAGGCCCTGCCGGTGGACACCCACGTCTTCCGCGTCGCCAACCGCATCGGCCTGACCGAGCACGCCGACACCGTGCTGAAGGTAGAACAGCAACTGAAAGCGCTGACCCCGCCAAACCAGTGGGGCGAGACCCACCACCTGCTCATCCTGCACGGGCGCTACACCTGCACGGCCCGCCAGCCCCACTGTGACCGCTGCGTGGTAGCGCCCTGTTGCCGCTATTTCGAACGGCTGCAAGCCCTGCCACCGCCTCTACCCGGCCTCGACCCCAAACGCGGACGTTACTACAGCCCCGCCGACGACCTGTATTTCAACGACCCGATCACCGTCACCGATGCCGACGGGGTGGGCCAACTGGCCTGCCCCACCTCCGGCACCACCGACGTGTACGAAACCCGAACGGGCCGGACTACCCGCAAGATGCTGGACTTCCGCGTCTGACGGCCAAGGTGGTCGTTCAGACAGAGATGATTGGATAGAAATATAGTCAAATTGACTATATTATAGTCAATTTGACTATATTTTGGAGCCAACGTCCTCGGAGGAGTACTTCCGGGGTTGGGAGGGCTGCGGCTTTCGCACCGGCGTCCTTGCAAGGAGAACACCCTTCTCACGACCATCCGCGGACACCTCCAGCCCCCAATCGCAAACGGCCATCTTTCCCAGCATTGCTAATGCCAGAACGCGGTGAACCCTTCGGAGAGGAGGCGTTCCCACATCAGGCAGAGGCGGGCGGCGGTGCGGGGAAAATACAGGCCGGGCAGGGTAGAGGGGCGGTCGGCCCGTTCCCAGGCTTCCAGCAGCGGGCGGGCTTCGTCTTCCTCGGTGAACGCCCGTCCTTCGGCGGCCCAGCCCAGCAGCCCGTACACGGCCCGGCGCACCGGACGGCTCCCCCCGTGCAGGCGGGGCAGAACCTTCATGTGCAGGGCCAGGTCGAGGGGATCGACGGCAGTCCCGGTATGGGTGCGAAACGCTCCGGCCACCTCGGCGGCATGCAGCACGAACAGGGCTATTTCGTCGCGGGTCCGGTAGCCGACCTGCAACTGTGCAGGGGTCAGGATGCGGTTGGCGGTGGTCAGCGCCTCGATCCCCCGTTCGAGCGCCGCCTCTTCCGCAGGCGTGAGGCCCTCCAGCCCGGCCAGCATGAGCGCCCGCGGCCACCAGGCTGACACCGGCCAGGGGGTAGGCGGCGCAGGAACGAAAGCAGGACGGGGGCGTCGGGACAGCTCTACTTCGGCCAGTTCGAGGGTGAAGGCCCGGTCGAGCACCTTGCGGCTGAAGCCGTGCGCACTCTCATCCATGTTGACCGTGCCGACGAGCAGGAGGTTGGACGGCCAGACGACCGAGGTCCACTCCTGGGCCGAGGGGGGCAGGGCCAGGTCCAGCAGGGGTGCCGTCTCGAAGCCTCCCCGCTGGCTGGGATGCCGGTCCTCCATCCGGCTCAGCAACTCGGCGCAGTAGTGTTCCACGCGGGCCAGGTTCATCTCGTCGAGGACGCCTATCGTGGTACGTGCTGGCTGGGCAGCGGCCTGGTGGGCCACCTGCAAGAGCGCACCGGGCCGAAA
>CAZLRO010000066.1:0-7225 GCA_964561865.1 uncultured Rhodothermaceae bacterium
GCCGGGTTGACATCCCGGATCAGTCCGTCCACGCCCATTACCAGCATGGCGTCGGAGGTGGCCTCGAAGATGGCGCGGTACTGTTCTTCGCTTCGTCTTAGCGCCTCCTCAGCCCGTTGGCGTTCGGCCTCCAGTCGCTGTCGGTGCAAGGCCGCCTCAATGGTGTGGGGCAGCCGCCGGATGTGCTGGGTCGTTTTGAGCACGTAGTCGGCAGCTCCCCGCTTCATCGCCTCTACCGCTACTTCCTCAGACCCCGTCCCGGTCACAATCACGACCGGCAGGGTTGGATCCAATCGTTTGACGGTATCGAGCACCTGCAAGCCTTCAAATCCGAGGATGTTGAAATCGCTCATGACCAGGTCGTAGGGGCCTTTTTGCAGACAGGTCTCGAACTCCTCGCGGGAAGCAGCCTCGGTGAGATCGAACCCGCCGTGTTCTTCGACCAGGGCATAGCGTACCAGTTCGCGGTCGAGGCGCGAATCGTCCACGTAGAGGATGCGGATGTGCTCGCGGTTCATGCGCTGCGCTGGTCCGGAAGGGCCGTATTGCCGGGCGGCAGGGTCAGTTCCCGACCCGGGCAAGATACAGCATTGGATTCCCGAACCAGCGCGTTGAGACCTCAGAAGGGGCCTACATTGAGGCCGAACCAGTAGGCGTCGAGGATGCGCACCGCCTCGATGAACCCCTCATACGAGGTGGGTTTGACGATGAACCCGTTGGCCCCCAGGTCATAACTGGCCGACCGGTCACTCTCCTCGAGGGAGGAGGAGAGGATGATTACGGGCACCCGGCGCACCACCGGGAGGGCCTTGAACTGCCGCAAGACCATATGGCCGTCCATGCCAGGCATCTTCAGGTCGAGCAGGACCAGGTCTGGCAGGGGAAACCGGTTGCGGTCGGCATACGGCCCGCGCCCGCTCACAAAGTCCAGGGCCATCTGGCCGTTGTAGGCCACGTGCATGATATGCGGCAACCCGGTATCCCGGAACGCACTCAACGTCAACTCCACATCCATCCGGCTATCGTCCACCACGAGAATGCGGGCAGTCCTCTTTGCCATACCGACTCCAACACTTGGGAAACAAACACGCCACCGGTTGTTGCGCCGGGTCGTCGGGCCTTCGACAGCCCTCCGGAGCCAGGTGGCACAGCGATGTAACCCTTCTCACAGGCTGCCAGGCCCTGGCCGTACTGGTTACCGGTACGGCATCCTTGAAGGCAGGGGTCAATCACAGGGGACTTGTTACTACTGGAATACGCAGGATTTCTGTAAAATAGGACGGTTTACCAAATCTTGTCAAAACAACAGTCCATCAACCGCCTGTGGATGTGTTACTGCAACGGCAGCCGCAGGTGGAAGGTACTCCCCTGCCCCACCTTCGATTCGGCCCAGACTTCGCCATTGAGAAGGGTGACGGATTTGCGGACGATGGCGAGGCCAATGCCTGTGCCGGGGTGTATTTCGGCCCCGTGCAGGCGCTGAAACACCCGAAAGATTTTTTCCAGGTATTCTTTCGGTATACCTTCCCCATTGTCCTGGATGGTGACCAGGACGGCATCTTTCCGGACTTTGCAACGCACGTCGACGATGGGGGCGATGCCGGGACGGGTGTACTTGAGGGCGTTCTCGATCAGGTTGAGGAACACCTGTTCCAGCAACGTAGTGCTGGCGGGCACCACCGGCATTCGGGGCGGGATGCGCAAGGTTGCCCCTGTTTCCTGAATCCGGTTCTGGAGGGCCTGCACGACCCATTCCAGGACGCCGGACAGGTCCACCATCTGTCGTTCGATGGCGAAACGCCCCAGGCGGGCGTAGGTGAGCAGGTCCTTGATGAGGCGGTCCATGTGGGTGGCAGCCTCCACAATGTTGCCCAGGTAGCGCTTGCCGGTGACATCGAGGGATTCCTTGTAGCGCTGGCTGAGAATCTCGGCGAACCCGCTGATGGCGCGAAGGGGTGCCCGCAGGTCGTGCGACACCGAATAGCTGAAGGATTCGAGTTCCTTGTTGACGGACTCCAGCTCCAGCGCCCGTAGCCGCAGGTCCTGGTTGAGCGAGCGGATTTCGGCCTCTTGCTGGCGGCGTCCGGTGATGTCGGTGAACGATTCGACGACGGCATAGGGATGCGGCTGTCCCTCCTGAAACAGCGGTTTGGCGTTCACCATGAGCCAGATGAACGCTCCATCGGGGCGTTCATAGCCCATCACCTGGTTGGCAACCTCCTCTCCACGGAGGGCCTTGTAGGACGGCTGTTCGTTTGGCTCATAGAGGGTCAGGTCTTCATGCACCACAGGATGGGAAACCACCCAAGTCCAAAGAGTATTGGCGGGCAAGCCGAGGATGCGGTTGGCGCTGGCATTCCAGACGATGATCTGGCGCTGGTCGTCGATGACGAGCAGGCCCTCGGTGATGGTATCGAAGACCAGGCGGGCCTGTGCCTCGCTTTGTTGGAGCGCCGTCTCGGCCCGTATCTGGTCGGTGATATCCCGAAACGAGGCGACCACCGCGTAGGGTTTCGTCTCTCCGTCGCGGAGCAGGGGGCGGGAATTGAGAGAAATCCAGATGAGGGTCTTGTCGGGGCGCGGCAAGCCCATGACCACCTCGTGGCAAGGCAACCCGGTGAGTAGGGTTTTTCGCGCGGGTCTTTCTTCGGGTGGCATCGGGGTGCCGTCCTGCCATACGGGAGCGTTTTCCGCGAACCATGCATCAAGTAGGTTGCCGGGCATTCCGAAGAGTCTCAAGGCGCTGGCATTGGCTTCCTGGAAGTGGAAATTAGCGTCCATCACAAAGATGCCTTCACTCACGGTGTTGAGCACCAGGCGGTAGCGGGCCTCACGCTCGCTGAGGGCAGCTTCGGCAGCGCGCCGATCGGCCACCTCGCGTTCGAGCTGGCGCACGGTCTCGTCCAGGGCCAGGGTGCGCTCGGCCACCCGCTGTTCCAACGCTGCCGAGTAGGCCAGGACTTGCTGGTGAAGGCGGGCCTGGTGCAACGCGATCGAGAGAGGGGCGGCTACCTCCCGGATCAGTTCGAGGTGCGTCTCGGAGAAGGCGTCCGGCTCCTGGCTCAGCACGTTGAGGGTGCCCAGAAAAGGGCCGCCCTGGCGCATCAGTGGCATGGTGACTAGGGTGCGGATGTGTTCCTGTCGCAACTGTTCCAATAAGGGCGTCTGCTCTGGCTCGGCCTCAATGTCCCGGATGAACAGCAACTCCCCCTGGCCGACCTGTTGCACGCTTTCGGACGGGGTGTAGGGCTGCCGTGTTCCGGCGGCGATGCCTTTTTCGGATAATGACCGTACGGCCAGCCATTCCAGTTCATGGTGTTCGGCGTCAAACAGGGTGATGCTGATCCGGTAGCAAGGGATGAGCTGGAACAAGCCATCGAGAACCACCTCGGCCACGGCCTGTGGGGAATCAACCGTGAGGATGGCCTGCTCGATGCGCCGCAGCACCTGAAGCCGTCGGGTTTGCTGGTGCAGGGCGGTTTCGGCAGCGATGCGTTCGGCTAGGTCCTGTTCTTGCCGCTGTAGAGCCGCCTCCAGCGCTGCCGTCCGCTGTACTACCTGAGCTTCCAGGGTATCGCGGGTATGTACCAGGCTGGCGGTTACTGCCCTTCGCTCGTGTTCGATGGCAGCCACCACCAATCCGGTAACCGATAGGGTGAGGAGAAAACCGTAGAGGTAAAACAGGTCGGCAATGACGAAGTGCGGGGGCAATGTCTCCACTAGTTGCAGTGCGTGGAAGGCCGATACGGCGCTGACCACTGAGGTAGAGACCGAGACCCCATGTTGCTGTAGGCGCAAGGCCGCCCAGATCAGCAGGGGTACCAAAAGGTAGTTCAGCGGGGTTATGAAGGCCTCTGGGAAAAGCAGGCTGAACACGACACCGCCAGCCAGGAGGGTACTCCCCCAAAGGCCAAAGGCTTCCAGCCATTGCAGACGAGTCCAGCCAGGCCGTCGGTGCCACACCAGCACCAGTGTTCCCGTGAGCAACACCCCAACGAGGTCTCCCAACCACCCGACCAGCACCACTTCTCCCAGCGAACTTGACGATATCAAGCCGAATAGCTGCAGGATGACCCCGCGCAACAGATTTGCGGGCAGGGTGCTGGCAATAGCACCGAGCAACACCAGCCCCAGCACGTCTTTCATCCGCTGAAGGAAGGGCTGAAAATCGGCACGGCGTAGCAGCCATGCCCCCAGCAGGGGCGCCAGGAGGGGCCCTGCCCTAGAGGCCATCAGCACCACTGGAGGGAGGTCACTGCCCAGCCGCAGGGCCAGGTCGGCCAGCACCAGAAACGGCCATCCCCGAAACCCCATCAACAGGATCATCGCCAACCCCACCCCCGTCGACAGTGCAGCTCCTGTTGCACTAGCAGGCAGGTTGAACAACGCTGCTGTCCCCAGGTCGAGTTGTCCGGCCAGCACATAGAGCAGGGCGAGCATTCCCCCCTTGAACAGAAAAGTCCCGGAAGGCAGGGGTTGCCAGGTGTTCACGGGATACCTCCGTGGTTTGGGGCGGGCATTCGGGGCAGCCTTACAGTGAACGTACTCCCCTTGCCTGGCTCCGAGGCCACCTGGACGGCCCCGCCCATCCGCTCCACCGCCTTCCGCACGAGGGCCAGGCCGATCCCGGTGCCCGGATAGGTTTCCCGGTGGTGCAACCGCTGAAACAGTTCGAAGACCTGCTCATGATAGGCCTGGTCGATCCCGATGCCATTATCCTGGAGATGGACCAGGACGTGTCCCCCCTCCTCGATGGCCCAGAGGATGATACGGGGAGGCTCCCACGCCTGTCGATACGTCAGGGCATTGTCGAACAACGCGAGGAACACTTGCTCCAGCAACACCGGATGCCCGGCCACCAGGGGCAACGATGGGGGCAGGTGTATTTCCGCACCAGCGGCCTCTATCGGTTTTTTCAGCCCCTGCAACACCTGGCCTAGGATGCCCCGCAGGTCCACCACCTGCGGCACCACCTCCATCCGTCCCATGCGGGAATAGGCCAGCAGGTCGTGGATCATCCGGTCCAGATGCCGACTGGCCTCGATCACATTTTCGAGGTAGCGCCTTCCTTCGTCGTCGAGCTGGGCGGCATAGCGGCGCTGTAACAGTTCCGAGAAGCCACAGGTGGCCCGGAGCGGGGCGCGCAGGTCGTGAGAAACCGTATGGAGGAAGGCTTCCACTTCCTTGCGCGCCGCCAACCGGGCCACTTCGGCCTGGCGGGCCTCCTCCTGTACCACTGCCAGGCGCTCCAGCAAGTGGGCTTCCCGGGCGGCACTGCGGCGGCGTTGCTGGAAAAACCACAGGGCCAGCACGGCCACGCCACCCAGGGCGAGCACCCCCCCTGCCTGCCACACAGGACTTTCCAGCACAGCCATATCTGCAAGTAGCATCTGCATCCGGCTTCACGGGCATGAGGGGACGGGTGCCGGATGAACTCCGGGTGCCAACAGACCTCGTAAACCGTTCTGGTGCCGAGGCAGGTGTCTCGCAGGTCAGTTGGGGCTACCAATACCCCCGTATCCCGGAGGAAAGGACAAGATCACAAAAAAACGGGGGATGACACAATGCGATTTATCCCCATTTCGGGAAGCCTCAGGGAGGGCGGGTTCCCTTTTCAAACACCATGAAATGCTGCTGGGGCAGGATGGGGCGGGTTTCCCGCCATCGGAGTCCCACCGCCTCCATCTCTTTCCGGGCCTGTGCCTCGGTCATACGCCGGAGCGGGGGCACCGGCAGGGTTGTATCCTCGCCCCGGTACTCTACGAGGACGAGCCGCCCGCCGGGTTTCAGGGCCGCCACAATCCCCTCCATCATCTCGCGTGGGTGCGAGAACTCATGGTACGAAACCACCAGGAGTGCCACATCCACCGCCGCGACAGGGAGGTTCGGGTTCGTCTCGGTGCCGCGGATGGGCACGACATTCGCCACCTGGTGGTCTGCCATGTGGTGCCGGATAGTGTCGAGCATGGCCGGTTCGATGTCTACGGCCAGCACCTGGCCCTGTGGCACCTGTCCCGCCAGCCGAAACGTGAAGTAGCCGGTCCCGGCACCGATATCGGCCACCGTGTCGTCGGGCCGCAGTTCCAGGGCCTGCACCACCCGGTTGGGCAGTTCGGCCACCTCCCGCCCGCTCGAATCCCGCCAGGCGGCGTCGCTGGCCTGCCCGGTGCCCCGTGCGATCTCGCGGCCCATGTAATACCGCCCGGTGCCTTCAGGGTCCTGGCGTTCCCGTTGTTCGTAGGGCTGGGCGGACACCCCGGCCTCCTGCGACGGACACCCTGTCGTCCACGCCAGGATCACCAGTAACCCGATACCCCACAGGGCAGGCAACGATCGGTCAACCATAGGGGTTCGGGGCGGGCGCTCACAGGGAAACATGCGACTTAGGGGGCTTGAACGGCCAGGGCGTGCGAAAGTTGTCCGGCCCGTCTTGGGCCACCTGTACGGTTGGAAAAACCAGAACCGGTGCACCTGGCTTGCCCCTCCACCATTATTTTAAGAATTTTTTTACGCACCCGAAGCTGGGCCGTCGTATCCTTTCACTTCGATGCCATCCCTGTGCTGCCGCACCCGTTCGTCGATGATCCTGCGTTTTGTGCTGCTGGGCTGCCTGTTTCGGGCTGTGCCCCTGTTCGGGCAGGAGGTGCTGTTCGAGGAAGCGGTGGTCAACATCGGCAACCTCGGCGTGACGGTCACAAACGCCGGGTTCATCGGGCGGGCCAACGTCCGGAACAACCCTACCGGCCCGCCGTCGTTCGAATACCCGCTGGACACCGGCATCGAGCACCTGTTCGAGGCCGGGCTGTGGATCGGGGCCATACGGAGCGACGGAGTGGTCGAGGTGCGCAGCGGGGCCGTCACCTCCTCCGGCGGCTATCGTCCCGGTGCCACGGGGTATGAGTTCGCCCAGGCCAGCCCCTTCACCGAACGCTCCCGCCTGCCGGAGTCCGACCTCTTCTCGCCCCTGGCCCTGAGCCACCAGGACCTCATCGCTTCTTTCGTCGATACGGCGCAGGTGCTGCCGGGCACATCGATTCCGATGCCCGACCCTGAAGGCCGCCTCGGTGCTGCCGTCACGATGACGGCCCGGGCCTGGAATTTCCCGTTCACCGAGTCGTTCGTGCTGCTGCAATTTGACCTCACCAACCACAGCGCGGCGGCATGGGACAGTGTGTACGTAGGGCTGTTCCACGACCTGGTTGTCCGCAACCTGTTTACCACAACC
>CAZLRO010000066.1:7235-15355 GCA_964561865.1 uncultured Rhodothermaceae bacterium
TCAACAAGGGGGGCTACGGGTACTTGCCCGAACAGGGGGCCTCCTATGCTTTCAACGCGGGCGGGACCGAGGAGACGGTCAACACCTACGGGGCCATTGCGTTTCTGGGGGCAGAATGGCAGGACCCGCGCACCAGGCAGACCCGGTTCTTTCATCCGAACGTGGCCGCCGACTACGTCCGTGATGGGTACGCCCCGCCCCGGGTGAACCCGCGCTGGTGGCTCTTCTCCGGGGCCAGCGACGAGCTGTCACGCCCGGTGACCGATGAAGAGCAGTACCGCCGCATGGCAACGTCCTACCCGAACCCGCTGCTGTTCCCGAACCCGGACGACCTGGCTGCCGAGACCCAGCGCTGGTACGAACGCCTCCGGACCGACGGCACCCGGAGCGCTGGCAACTGGATCGGACTGACGTCCATTGGCCCTTTTCCACAGGTAGCACCGGGCACCACACTGCGGGTGACCTTTGCCCTGGTGGCGGCCCTCAAGCCGGAAGCGTTCCAGGGGCAGGCGGGCAAGCCCGTCGACACCCCGGAGAGCCGCGCCCTCCTCGTGGAAAACCTCGGCTGGGCACAGCGCACCTACGGGGGAGAAGACAACAACCTCAACGGCGTGCTCGACGCCGAGGAGGATGTGAACGGCAACGGCGTGCTCGACCGCTTCCTGATCCCGGAACCCCCAGCCGCCCCCCGGCTGCGTGTGCAGTTCGAGGACAGCACCGACCCTCGCACCGGGCAACAACGTCCGTCGGTTGTGCTCTACTGGGACGACCAGGCCGAAGCCTCCCGCGACCCCGTAACAGGGCTGAATGACTTCGAAGGCTACCGGCTCTACCGGACGAACCCCGGCGACGACCGTCAGGGCAACCTCCTCGACGAAGCCGTCCTCATCGCCCAGTTCGACCGGACAGGCAACGCAGCGGGGTTCAACAACGGCTTCGACGAGATCGCCCTCGCCACTCCCGTCACCTTCCCCGGCGACGAGACGGTGTACCGGTACCGTTTCGAGGCAGCAGACCTGCTGTCCGGCTGGCAGTACCTGGTCAGCCTCACCGCCTTCGACACCGGCGATACCCGCGTGGGGCTGCCCTCATTCGAGTCGTCCCGCACGGCCAATGCCACCCGCTTCTTCCCCGGCACCCCGGCAGTCGAAGGGGTGGCATCCCGCAAGGTGGGCGTTTATCCCAATCCCTACCGCCTGAACGCCGCCTGGGATGGCGACACCAGCCGGACGCGCCGACTCAACTTCTACAACCTTCCTCGGCGGGCCGAAATTCGCATCTACACGCTGGCAGGTGAGGTCGTGGCTACCCTGCAGCACGATGCCGACGACAACCCCGGCGACATCCGCTGGTACGACACGTTCAGCGCTGAGAACCGCGTCCTGCCCGGTGGCGAACATTCGTGGGACCTGCTCTCCGGCAACGACCTCCCCCTGGCCTCCGGGCTATATCTTTTCACGGTCAAAGACCTTACTTCCGGCACGGTTCAGACCGGCAAGTTTGTAATCCTCCAGTAACACCTGCGTGCGTCGGTAGACGTGCCCGTTCCCAAGCCTCATCAACCCGTAATCGCAATGAAAACAGTTGGAACCTTATTTGCGCTGCTCCTGCTAGTGGTGCTGCCCGTGCAGGCACAAACAGATGTAACAGTGCGCCAGATTAACGAGGTTCACCCGGATTCCCTCGCCCTGCTCAACCAGTTGGGCACCAGCCTCACCAACGACCAGATCAACCGCCTGATCCAGTCCGCCTACACGGGCCAGACCGTCCGCTTCACTGCCGTCGTCCTGAGCGACCCGCTAAACTCCGGCCTGTCCACGCCCAACAGTTCGACCGGGTTGCCCAGCCGCATCCATGTGTTCGTGCGGGATACGTCTGCCCATACCCTGGGCAAGGCTGGCATGGACCTGCAACTGGTGGACGGAGCCTACCAGACCAGCGGGCTGCTCAGCGTCGTCAAGGGCGATGTTGTCACGATCACCGGTACGGTTAACTACTTCGACAACACCATCCAGCTCGCTCCCACGAGCATCGAACTGAAAGGCCCCTACCAGAACTTCGGCCTGCCGGACGACCTGCTCGCCCCCGTCCTGATCACCACCGAGCAGGCCAACAAGAGCGTAGGCGGCGGGCTAGTGCAGGTGAACTGGGACAACCTGAGCACGCTGAACAACCAGTACGTGCGCGTGGAGAACGCCACTGTGACCCAACGCACCCCAGCCGACTCAGGCCGCCCTAGCTGGGTGATCACCAGCGATGCCGGGGTGACCATCCTGCAGAACGACGACGCCTCCCTGCGCTACCGCAACGACCGTGGCGGCCAGGCCAGCACGTTCAACGTCCGCACCACCCCGTTCATCCCCCCCAACATCGGTGCCCTGGTCAATGTGCAGGGATTCCTCGTACTCCGGGGTACCTTCGACCCTTATGCCCTCGGCTCCCCCTCCGGGCAGTTCCTGTGCATCAACCCGTTCGAGGATGCCGACCTGGAGATCTCCGCCTCGGCCCCCACCATCACCACCCCCAGCCGCCCCGCCACCGTGCCGGGCAACGCCCCCGTCGAGGTGAGCAGCACCGTCACCCCGGCAGCAGGCCGCACCCTCGCCAGCGTGGTACTCAAATACACCACCTCGGCAGACCCCACCGAGATCACCGTCAACGGCAACGCCAGTGGCGACCTCTACACGTTCACCGTCCCCGCCGTGCCCGATGGGGCGTTCGTCCGCTACTACGTAGAGGCCACCGACGATACGGGTGCCCTTGCGAACTCGGAAACACGGGTCTTCCGCGCCCTCTATGATGGCATCAACAGCCTTGAGGACGTCCAGCTCACCATCGATGGCGGCCCAGGCGACAGCCCGTTCCGAGACATGACCACCCCGATGGCGATTACCGCAACCGTGCAGACAGATCCCGGCACTTCCGGCCTCATCAGCTTGCAGGACAACGGCAGCCTCGATGCCTGGTCGGGCGTCGTCGTGCTCGCCACCGATGCCCTGAAAGCCGACCTCCAACGTGGGGATGTGATCCAGATCAGCAACGCCACCATCACCGAGAGCTTCGGGCTGACACGTCTGGAGAACCTCACCTACACCAAGACCGGCAGCGGCAGCAGCCTCGGCTACAAATCCTTCACCACCGACGTCCTGCAAGATCTGTTCATCGCCGAAGCCCACGAAGGCATGATGCTGCGGTTCGACAATGTGGAGATTGCCAACGTCAACCCCGATAGCCCCAGCGACTTTGGCGAGTTCTCCTTCACAACCGTAGGGGTGTCGGCCCCGCTACGGGTGGATGATGCCTCCAGCCAGGTCGATGCTACCTACAACGACGGCCTGGTGGTGGGACAGCCCTTCGCCTTCATCCAGGGGCTGTGGTCCTACACCTTCAGCAACTACAAGCTGATGCCGGAGACGCTGGACGACCTTTCCACCGATGCTGAGGACGAAGCCGTACCCGCCACCTTTGTGCTGCATCCGAACTACCCGAACCCGTTCAACCCAGCCACGACAATCCGGTACGAGGTGGGGCAGGCCGGGCCGGTGACGCTGGCGGTGTACGACCTGCTGGGCCGCCCGGTGACGACCCTGGTCGATGCCCTTCAGCCCGTCGGCACCTATGCCGTGTCGTTCGACGGGCAAGGGCTTGCCAGCGGGCTGTATTTCTACCGCCTGACAGCGGGCAGGCAAGTGCTCTCCCGCACGATGGTCCTGGTGAAGTGAGCCATGCAACGCGGGCTACCCTGGCTGGTGCTGTCCCTGCTGGGCAATCTCATGCGATTGTCCAATGGCTGTGACAGCGGGATCACCGGCGCAACGCACGAAAACGTTGCGCCGGAGACCCGCCTCTCGGTGCGCGACACCTCGCTCGTCGATAACCTGGCCCCCACGCGGCTTGCCAGCACCGTCGCCATCGCCTGGAGCGGCACCGACCCCGACGGCTTCGTCGCGGCCTACGAGTTGCGGTTCTACGACGAAAGGGCAGCGCCCGGCCCCTGGTCGCGTACGACCCGAACTGACTCGCTCGTGTTGCTACCCATCCCGCGGGGTGCCCGCACCGCCAACGCGGTCTTCGAGGTGCGTGCCCTGGACAACCAGGGGGCTACTGACCCAACACCCGCCCGAACCGTCTTCCCGATCCAGAACAGCCCTCCCACCCTCCGCCTCGATCCGTTCGAGTTGCCACCTGATACAACGTTCGGAGTATTCTCGCTGGCCTGGGAGGCCGACGATCCTGAAGGCACAGACAACCTGGAGCGGATCGAGGTCAGCTTCAACGACAGTCTGCACTTCGTAGCCCTGCCCGCCGAGACACGCTTCGCCACCTTCGTCACCGACGAAGACCCGGCAGACCCCACCCGGACGACCGCCACGGCAGCGGTCTTCTCCGGACGGGCATTCCAGCGGACGGGGATTCAGGTGCCGGGCCTGCGGCTGAACGCGGCCAACACCGTCTACGTCCGCGCCGTCGATGCCACGGACACCACCAGCACGGTGCAGGCGTTCACCTGGTTCGTCAAACGGCAGACGGGCGAGGTGCTGGTGGTGAACGACTACCGCACGGCGGCCCATCCGACGGTCCTGGCCTACCACCTGCGGCTACTGCAAGACTACCTGCCCACCGGCACCCCCCTCGACGTGTGGGACGTGACCCAGCCCTACGTGAGCGGCGCAGCGGGCAACGTCCTGCGGTCGAACGCCCTGCCGGTGAGCGCCAACCCGACCCTGCGCCAGATGCTGGCCCGCTACCGGCACCTCTACTGGGTCTCGACGGCGGCTACCAACAGTGGGGCGGCCAACAACCTGCCCTTCGCCGCCAGCGTGCTCGACCTGTTCTTCGCCAACGGCGGCACACTGATGGTCCATGTTCCCATCACGTTGCCCGCCAGCCCTGAAGAGAATCTTGGCAACCCGGCCATCCTGCTGTTACCCCTGACCGACCTGGTGACCTTCCCCGACTCCCTCCGCTCCTCCCTGCGCCTGCCTACCAATGCCGCGGTAACCCCGGTCAATCCCGTGCCCGGCGTCGCGGCCCCATTGCCTCCCTTGCGCTCGGCAGCGTTCCAGATCAACACGCTGCCCTTCATCACCGATGGCAACAAGGCCGTGCCGCTCTACGAGGCAGCCTACACCTACCTTACCCGCACCGGCAACCGGCAAGGCCCCTGGACCGGCGAGGCCACCGTCGCTGCCCTGACCACCGACCGGCGTGTCGGGCTGTTCGCCCTCCCCCTGGTCAACGACCAGAACGGCACCCCGCTACTCATCGGCACCGACGACAACCCGGAGGCGGCCCGCCAGGCCGTCTGGCTGATGCTTGAAAGCCTCGGGTTCCCGAAACGATAGCCGCCTGCCCGCATGACCCCCGACGTGTACGACGGCCCGTGGAAAGCGGCACTGGAAGTCTTTTTCCCCGAATTCCTGGCCTTCTTCTTCCCGGAAGCCCACCAGGGCATCGACTGGTCACGCGGATATGTGTTCCTGGACAAGGAACTGCAACACATCACCCCGGAGGCCGAGATCGGGACGCGCTCGGTGGACAAGCTGGTGCAAGTCTGGCGGCACGAGGGGGCAGAGACATGGGTGCTCATCCATATCGAGGTCCAAACCCAGGCCGATCCCGACTTCGCCCGGCGGATGTTCGTCTACCACTACCGGCTGTTCGACCGATACGACCGGCAGGTGGTCAGCCTGGCCGTGCTCGGAGACGACCAGGCGGCCTGGCAACCGTCGGTGTATACCCACGCCCTCTGGGGTTCCCGCCTCGAACTGACCTTCCCCATCGCCAAGCTCCTGGAGTTCGAGGGGCGGTGGGAAGACCTCTCGCACAGCCGCAACCCGTTCGCGATCGTCGTCCGTGCCCACCTCAAGACGCTGGTAACCCGAAAAAAACCGGACCAGCGGCTGATCTGGAAACTCACCCTGGTCAAAGAGCTTTACAAGGAAGGCTGGATGCGCGAGCAGGTCTTCAACCTGTTCCGGTTTATCGACTGGCTAATGGCCCTGCCCGAAACCCTCCAGCAACGGTTCGACCAGGACCTGACCCGGTTTGACGAGGAAACCCGTATGGAATTCATCACCAGTTTCGAACGGCGTGGCATTGAGCAGGGCCGCGAGGAAGGCCGTGAGGAAGGCATGCGCCGCAGCACCTGTGAAGCCGTGCTGGAAATCCTGACCGTACGTTTCGGCGGGATCCCGGACGAGGCAGCCCAGGCCCTCGACCGGATCGAAGACCCGGCCCTGCTGAAGGGCCTGCTGCGGACAGCCCTGACCAGTCCCTCCCTCGACGCTTTCCGCCACGCTCTGCCCGGCAGCCCCGCATGACGCGCCCCTGCTGTCTTGTCGCCCTCCTGCTGGGCATGGCCTCGCCCGCCTTCGGACAGGGCCGTATCGCAGGAACCGTGCAGGACGAGCGCGGCGAACCCCTCATCGGCGTGAATGTGGTCGTCCTCGGCACCGCCAACGGGGCTGCCACAGACCTGTACGGACGCTACGAGATCAACGGGCTGCGGGTGGGTCAGTACAACGTCCAGCTCACCTATATCGGCTTCGAGACGAAGCTGTTCACCGCAATCCCCGTCCGCCCCGGCGAGACGACCCGCCTGGACGTGACGCTGGCCGAGGCCGTACTCTCGACCGAGGACGAGGTGGTGATCGTGGGTGAACGCCCGTTGCTGGATGTGGAGCAGGCATCAAGTTCCTATGCCCTCAACGCCGAGCAACTCTCCGCCGCTCCCATCCGGGATGTGCAGGCCGCCATCAGCACCCAGGCCGGGGTGATCCGCGACCCCACCGGCCTGTACATCCGGGGAGGACGCAGCGACGAGACGGCCCTGGTGGTGGACGGTGTCTCGGCCAAAGACCCGCTCGCGGGCACCGGCTTCGGGCTGGACCTGGGCACCAATGCCTTCCGTGAGGTCGAGGTGACCACCGGCGGCGGGGGTGCAGAGTTCGGAGAGGTCACCTCCGGCATCGTGGCCGTCACCACCCAGGACGGCAGCGACACCTTCGCCGGCACCTTCTCCCACCAACGCGACGACCTGGGGTTCAACCGAAACGCCGCCTCCAACTTCCGCGAGGAGGTCTATGAACTGACGCTGGGCGGGCCGCTGGTGCGCGGTGCCCTGCGCTTCTTCGTGAGCGGACAGGCCCAGCTCGCCGACGGCTTCACCCGCGCCGTGTCCAACCCCGACCAGTTGCGTTCTTCCCTCGTGGGCAGCACCTTCTGGATGCCGCGGGCTGCCAACCGCTGGAACGGCCTCGGCAAGCTCACCTGGGACCTGCGGCCCGGACTGCGGCTGCAAGGGGCCTACCAGCGCTCGCTCACCCTCAACCAGAACACCCGGATGCTCCAGGTTACGGGCAACGAAGCCCTCATCCAGCCGGGGTTCCAGTATGGCTTCATCCTTCAGCCCGACAACGCCAACACCTACACCCACGACAACATCATCGTCTATGGCAAGCTGTCGCAGGTGCTGACGGTACGCTCGTTCTACGAGGTGCAACTGAGCCGCCTGTTCACCCGGCTGCGGGCCGACGCCAACGGACGCACCTGGCGGCCCGCCAATGTGGACACCGAACTCGACCCGGCCAGCATCGTGACGTGGCCTGCCACGGTGTTTGTAGACGAGAACGGCCAGCCCTCCGACCCAAACGCCCTGTTCATCCTGCCCGGACCGGGCCTGGTCAACAACGGCGGCCTCGCCACCCGCTGGCATGACCACTTCGCCGAGGAAATCACCCTGCGGGGGAGCTATACGCGGTTTTCGGAAAGCAAGAACAGCCGCCTGCACCTGGGCTTCGAGGTCCGGCGCAACGACTACCAATGGATCGACGTGATCCGCCCCTGGGTGGGCGCCCCCATCGGTGCAGGCGAGGGGACGAGTCGGCTGGGCGAGAGCGCCGACCTGTGGCGGGTCCAACCCCGGCGCGGCGCTGTCTTTGCCACCCAGCAACTGCGCTACCGGGGGCTGATTGCCAACCTCGGTGCCCGCCTCGAAGCCTGGTCGCCCGGCCAGTATGTGGACAACCTGGTCGAACAGGCGCTGGCGTTCTATGCCGCCGAGACCCCCAACCCGGCCCTCCCCCGTAGGGGAAAAGCAGGGGGGCTGGGGGGGATGA
>CAZLRO010000067.1:0-14323 GCA_964561865.1 uncultured Rhodothermaceae bacterium
ATTCCCCAGGGAGTACTTAAAAGACAACGGCCCATGTGTTTTTCCACGCGGGGGCAAGAACATGCAGCAACAAGGGGATGAAGCGTAGAGGTGGAAGGGCATTCCGGAATCTGGCTTCCCTTTTCTTCTCCTTCATTCACCCCTTGAGCAAGTCCGTTGCGTCGAGATCGCCACTGCCCGCCGGGCACTTGCAATGCGCCAGATGGGGTAGTTCGGCCCTGCCTTCACGGACTGCCTGGAGGGATCACGCCGGCGAGGTCCAGCAGGAAGGCATACTGGAAGGCCGTCTCCCGGTAGCGCTCGAAGCGACCAGAGGCACCGCCGTGCCCAGCCTCCATGTTGGTCTTGAGCAACAGCCGGTGGTCGTCGGTCTTCATGGCCCGGAGCTTTGCCACCCACTTCGCCGGTTCCCAGTACTGCACCTGCGAGTCGTACAGCCCGGTGGTGACCAGCAGGTGCGGGTACGCCTTGCGCTGTACCTGGTCGTAGGGAGAATAGGCGAGCATGTAGTCGTAATAGACCTTGTCGTTGGGATTGCCCCACTCGTCATACTCGCTGGTGGTGAGCGGGATAGTCTCGTCCAGCATTGTGGTGATGACATCGACGAAGGGCACGGCGGCGATGACCCCCTTGAACAGGTCCGGACGCAGGTTTACTACCGCGCCCATGAGCAGCCCCCCGGCGCTGCCGCCGGAGGCATAGAGGCGTTCCGGGTCGGCATACCGCTGCGCGACGAGGTGTTCCCCGCAGGCGATGAAGTCGGTGAACGTGTTCATCTTGCGGAGCAGCTTGCCGTCTTCGTACCAGGACCGGCCCAGTTCCTGACCGCCCCGGATGTGGGCGATGGCATAGACGAAGCCCCGGTCGATCAGGCTCAGGCGCGGGGAGGAGAACGTCGGCTCGGTGCTGCTGCCGTAGGAGCCGTAGCCGTAGAGCAGGAGCGGATTCGTACCGTCCCGCCGGAAGAGGTCCTTGCGGTAGACGAGGGAGATGGGGATCAGCGTGCCGTCGCTGGCGCGGGCGGTGAGGCGTTCGGTGGCGTAGTGCTGCACGTCGAACCCGCCGAGGACGGCCTCCTGCTTGAGCAGCGTCTTCTGCCGCGTCGCCAGGTCGTAGTCGAAGGTGGTGCCTGGGGTGGTGAGCGAGGTGTAGGTGAAGCGCAGCACCTGGCTGTCGAAGTCCGGGTTGGTACCGAGGGCGGCGAGGTAGGCCGGCTCGCCAAAGTCGAGGTCATGCCCGGCGGTGCCGTCCCAGGGGCGGATGTGCAGGTGCGTCAGCCCTGCCCGGCGTTCCTGGAGGACGAGGTAGTCCTCGAACAGCACAAAGCCCTGGAGCAGCACCTCAGCGCGGTGGGGCACCACCTCGGTCCAGTGTTCACGGCCCGGCGTCTCCTGTGGGGTGGACATCAACCGGAAGTTCTGTGCCTGGTCGTTCGTCCGGATATAAAAACGGCCACCGGCGTGGTCGAGGCTGTATTCGTGCCCGCGTTGCCGGGGCAGGAACACCTGGAAGGTACCGGTCGGGTTGTGTGCGTCGAGGTAGCGGTACTCGTCCGCCAGCGTCTGCGACGAGCCGATGAGCAGGTACTGATGGGAGCGGGACCGGGTGACGAACGTGGAGAAGGTCTCGTCGGTCTCCTCGAACACCAGCACGTCCTGTGCCGGGTCGGTGCCGATGGTATGCCGCCAGACCTGGTGCCAGCGCAGCGTTGTGGGATCCTGGCGGGTGTAGAACACCGTCCGGTGATCGTTGGCCCAGACCACGTTGTTCGTGACCCCTGGGATCGATTCCGGGGACAGCGCCCCGGTGGGCAGGTGCTTGAACTGCAACGTGTAGAGGCGGCGGCCCCGGGTGTCGGTGTTGAAGGCCATCCACTGGTTGTCCAGGCTGATGGCCCGTGCCCCGACGGCAAAGTAGCCGTGGCCCTCGGCCAGGACGTTGGCGTCGAGCAGCACCTCGTCCGGGGCTTCCAGCGTGCCGTTCTTGCGGACGTAGACCGGATAGTCCTTCCCCTCCTCGAAGCGGGTGAGGTACCAGTAGCCGTTCTCGCGGTAGGGCACCGACGTGTCCGTCTGCTGGATGCGGCCCTTGATCTCCTCAAACAGTTGTTCCTGCAGGGCCTGGGTAGGAGCCATCACCGCGCGGGTATAGGCGTTCTCCGCCTCCAGGTAGGCGATCACTTCCGGGTTCTCGCGTTCCTTCAGCCAGTAGTACGGGTCCGTACGGGTATGGCCGTGGATCGTCATCGGATGCGGGTCGGTGCGGGCAACCGGGGGCATGGGGGCCTGGGCGAGGGCCGGGGCTGCCAGCAGGAGCAGCACCAGTCCATGGGTAGCATGGGAGTTCATAGGGCGGAGACGGGATGGCGGACAGGCGGTCGGAGAATATACGCTGGAGGAGCAGCGAGCCGGTGGGCACCGGGCCGGGGTGTTGCAGACAGGACGCTTCTTGAAAACCCTGTCAACCTGTTGCCCGGCTGTTCGTCCATGTCATATCTTCCACACCCCGTTTCCTGAACGGGCTTTCCTGCCAGCGCGATTCCTCGGTAGCTCAATGGCAGAGCATGCGGCTGTTAACCGCAGGGTTGTAGGTTCGAGTCCTACCCGGGGAGCAACGATACTTCCAGGGCGTTAATCCTTATGGGGTTAACGCCCTGTTTTTTTGCGGGTCAATGCTTGCCCATCTGGAAGGCCCGCAACGTGCGAACCTTTTAAAAAATGGTGTGCAATTGATGTAAAACCCGTCTGAACATGAACACTGTCCATACTATGACCGTTGTCAGGGGCGGTCGCGTCACAGTCAACGTCCCCGTCGAGGATGGCACGGGTGTGCATGTCATCATCATCCCACGCCGGAGGCTGGAAGAGGTCGCCGCGATGTTGCAGGAAGCCGATCACCTCCGGGCAGCAATGCCAGCACAGGCACCGGATCCTCTCACCCTCAAGCAGTGGATTGAGGAGGGTCGCCCATGATCGTAGCCGATGTCAACCTCTCAGTTTATCTGTACGTGGAGGGGCCTCACACGCCTGAGGTACGGGAGGTGCTTCAGCGAGATCCTGAATGGGTGGTTCCATCTCTGTGGCAGAGTGAGTTTTTGAACATGATGTGGCAATATATCCGACAGGACACTTTTGTCGTAGAAGATGCCTTGCGTCGCTCCAATGCAGCGAAGGAGATGGTGCGTATCGAGCACCGCCACCTGAACTTGTGCTGCGGCTGGCAGCAGACCATAACATAACGGCTTACGATGCTACATACGCGGCCTTGGGACGACACCTCGGCGTGCAGCACCTTACCTACGACAGAGGCGTACTTGCAGTTGGCTTGGGTGTTCATCCGCGTGACTTCCTGGGCCGTTGATATTGGCCTGCCGGAATATACCGTCTTGCCTGGAAAACAAGGTAGCTTTCGACCAGCACTTCATCGTTGGCGACACCGTATCTTTGACGGGAGCTGGTTCACCAGAGGTGTCGGCTATGTAACAAGAGCGGCGCTGGTGCATGAGAGGAGGGCGATCCGGAAGGCGGCGAACAGTGATCCTCGTCTCAAATGCGTCGCCGCATCACAAGAACCATACACTGCATCCAATGCCTACGAAAGTCACCATAGAACTTCCTGAGAGTGCTTTCTCCATCCTGCGCCTGTCTCCGGAGGAATTTATTCGGGAACTGCGCCTGGCGGCAGCGGTCAAGTGGTATGAGCTTGGCCGTATCTCCCAGTCGAAAGCAGCCGAACTGGCGGGCCTGAGCCGAACGGCTTTCCTCGATGCGCTGGGGCGTTTGGGCGTCTCACCCTTTCAGGTGACGGTGCAAGAATTGGAAGAGGAAAGCAATCGTGAGTAGATACTGGGCGGTAAATGCTTCGCCGCTCATCGTGCTCGCCAAGATCGGGCGTGTTGACCTGCTGGCGGCACTCTGCGATGTGCTGGTGATCCCGGCAGGTACGACCGAAGAAGTGCTGCGCGGCGACGAACAAGATCCGGCAGCCCGGTGGATACGCGATGAAGGGCATCGCTTCATCGTGCAGGATGCCCCCTCAACGCCGGAAGTTAGTGCATGGGATCTGGGCCAGGGAGAAACCGCTGTGCTCTCCTGGGTGCATCAACACCCCGGGTACGAAGCCCTGCTCGACGACCGTGCCGCCCGCAACTGCGCAGCCGCACTGGGCATTCCTGTGCGTGGTACGCTGGGCATTCTTCTCCTGGCGAAAAAGGATGGCCTCATTGAACAGGTCGCACCGGTGATGCAAGCGGTCATAGCTGCCGGACTCCAGGTGCATCCGAACCTGCACACCGATGTTTTGCGCCTTGCCGGAGAATCCCGATAGGCGTGTAAGCTATGGGCTATTGCTATGGCTGCACCTTCCTCCCGCCCCGTCACCGACTACCCCACACCCACCCCGGCGTGGGAGGACTGGTTCAGGGACTACCGGTATGGGGCACTCTACCTCTTTCCTCCGGAACCCTTTCGGCAGCAGGTCACGGCCCTGCGGGCGCGCTACGACCCCCGATCCCATGCCTACTGCGAGGCGCACATCAGCCTGACGGTGCCGCTCCCGCAGCCCCTGACGCAGGCGGATGCTGCTGCCTTTGCTGCGGTAGCGCGGACACTCGACCCCTTTCCTCTCCGTGTCGGGCCGCTGCGGAGCTATCCCGGCATTCCGGGGGTGGTGCTGCACATCGAGCCGGTCGACCAGCTCACCGCGCTGGTGCAGCGTTTTGAAGCCTGTGCTGCCTTCGCTGCCGCCCTGCCCCGCCGGTACCCGTTCTCGCCCCACATGACCATCGCCGAGTTCATCACCCTCGAACGCACGGCGGCCCTGCTGGCCGAACTGCCGCCCGAAACAGGGGCGGGGACCTTCCTGTGTGAGCAGGTAAGTTATGCCGTTCCCGACCAGCACTTCCGGTTCATCGAGCGCCTGTCCTGGCCCCTGGGGGGATGATGCGGGGATGAGAGGAGGCTACGGCTGGACGGAGAACGTGTAGACCGAACGCGAGCGGTACACCTGTCCGGGTTGCAGGAGGGTAGACGGAAACGCCGGCTGGTTGGGGGTGTCGGGGAAGTGCTGGGTTTCGAGGCAGAACCCCGTGCGGTGGTGGTACACCTGCCCGCCCTTGCCAGTGAGGGTGCCGTCGAGGAAGTTGCCGGAATAGAACTGGAGGCCCGGCTCGGTGGTGCGGATCTCCAGCACCCGCCCGCTCGTGGGTTCATACACCCGTGCGGCCAGCCGGAGCGTGTCGGCGCTGGGGCGCAGCACGAAGTTGTGGTCGTAGCCGCCGCCGGCGCGGAGCTGCTCGTCGTCTGCGTCGATGCGGGCACCGATGGCGGTGGAGCGGGTGAAGTCGAACGGGGTGCCCGCCACCGCCTGCAGCTCGCCCGTCGGGATGAGGGTCGAATCGACAGGGGTGAACTGGTCGGCGGCCAGCATCAGTTCATGCCCCAGGATGTCGCCCGACCCGGCGAGGTTGAAATACGAATGCTGCGTCAGGTTGACGGGCGTGGGCTGGTCGGTGGTGGCCTCATAGTCGAAGATCAGTTCGTTCGCGTCGGTGAGGGTGTAGGTGACGGTGGCGGTGAGGGTGCCAGGGTAGCCTTCCTCGCCGTCGGGGCTGGTGTAGGTGAAGCGGATGCCCACGGCCCCGGACTGCTGGAACGTCTCCGCCGCCCAGACCACCTTGTCGAAGCCCTTGACCCCGCCGTGCAGGGCGTTGGGGCCGTTGTTCCGGGCGAGGGTGTAGGTGTGCCCGTTGAGCGAGAACTGCCCCCGTGCAATGCGGTTGCCATACCGCCCGATGATCGCGCCGAAGTAGGGGTTGACGGCGAGGTAGTGCGCCAGGCTGTCGTAGCCGAGCACCACGTCGCCGAGTACGCCGGTGCGGTCGGGCACACGCAGGGACAGGATGATGCCGCCGTAGGTCATAGCCTGCACCTCCATCCCGTTGGCATTAGTGAGGGTGATGCGTTCGACGGGCGTCCCCTCCGGCATCTGGCCGAAAGGCACCCGCGCTACCCGTGCGGTTTCGGTGGACGGGGTGGGCGAAGCACAGGCGGTGGCGAGCAGCATGGGCAGCAGGAAATTGAGGCAGGAATGGGGATTCAATGGAGAGTTAGAGAAGGAACACATGGGAGGAATAGACGCAAGGACGAGAAAGGTAAGAAATTATAGTCAATTTGACTATAATATAGTCAAATTGACTATAATAATTGACGAGCGATGGATCATGCGAAGAGGGCTGCTGGCGTTTACAGACCATGTTTCCGCGCTCCATTTCACTTGTACAGGAACACCAGGGTAGGGTCGATTGGGTAACGGCCAAAGCGGGCACCGTAGATCGCCAGCCCGCCGGGCAGGGCAGCGTCCACTTCGAGGCGGACCCCGATGGTGCCGGTGCGGGCTGCTGTGGCGAGGGCTTCGGCAGGGACGGGCACGCGCAGGGGTTGGCTGTAGGAGCCAGCCTCGCGGAGTTGCCGGTCCTGCAACGGGCTGTGACAGGAGAGGATGCCCCGGTGGTCGGCGGGGTCGTCGGCCAGTTCATACCGCCCGGCATGGGCACCGTTGACCCGGACGGCGACGGCGCTGGGGAATCGGGTCTGGTCGGTCATGGGGTAGGCGTTGGGGTTGTGGCTGGGGTCGAACGTGCCCCGGCCGCGCATGTAGTCGCCGTCCATCGCGGAAGCCTCGTCGCCGTCCTTGCCACACAGTAGCCCGGCCAGCACCAGGGACTTGCTGAAGCGTAGCAGTCGGAGCATGAGTCCTGGAGGACGGTTGGTCGGAGGGAATGTTGCCAATAATACAACTCTGTCCGACTCTGCCAACGGTTCGGTCGGGGCAAAGTGCAGGGCACGCCGCTGCTGGCGGCGACGTGGGATTTCCGGTGAAGGGCTTGTCGCAAGGCTCCGTGTCTTCGTAATATTACGAGCCTGTCCCGGCGCGTCCGGGGCAGGCTTTTTCAGCGACCCCTGCCCGGGTGGCGGAATTGGTAGACGCGCTAGATTCAGGATCTAGTGGCTTCACGGCCGTGGAGGTTCGAGTCCTCTCTCGGGCACCGTATCTGAACCAGCAACACCGTCATGTCAACCATGTGACGGATCTACAGGCATCAGGTTCGGATAAACGGTTTGGCCCCGGCGGATGTGCTCCGTCCGGGGCTTTTTCATGGAGGGCGATAGGGCGAAACCGATGCCGGGCAGAGGGGTTTCAAAAAGCGGTACATGGTGTCTGGGCCGCAGCACCAACAGGCATCATGGCCGCCGACGGTCGCTGCGGGGCCGGATCTGGCGTGCATGTTGACTTTGTTGGGCACCTCAGAATTATAGTCAAATTGACTATAATCCATCCTCCATGCCCGCTCTCGCCGGGGGCAGGGCTGTCCTGTGCTCCCTGCCCCCTTGCCGTCGGCATCAGCCTGGCCGGGTCATCTCATCCCCCTTCCACTTATCCCGTTGCAGCGGGTACCGACGGGGTGCCGAGGCGTTCCGCCTTGTAGCCGCCGCGCTGCCGGTCTTGCCAGAGCAGGACGCCGAAGATCAGGGCCACGAGCGCCGTCAGCGGGACGAGGTAGCGGAAGGAGAGCCGCCCGCCGTAGTTCTCGGCAGGGCCGAGGAGGGCTTGGGCCGGGGTTGCCACGTCGGCGATGCCGGTGCCGATGAGGGCGCGGAAGGCGTTGGCCGTCTCTACCTCCGGGAGCGTACCGGTGTTCTGGTGCTGGTCGAGCACGCCTTGCACGAGGGCGATGGTCCGGTCCACGTCGCCGCGCTGGTCGGCGGGCACGGCGTCGAGCTGCCCGGAGAGGGTCTGCACGGACTGGGTGAGCACCGCCACCGTCTCTTGCGGGGCAAAGCGGTCGTGGGCGATCTCGTCGGCCACCTTGCCCAGCAGCGGCGCGGTCACCAGGCCCACGATGCCCATGCCCGCCCCGCCCATCAGCGCTAGGCCCAGCGCCCCGCTCTTCGGGATGCGCTCCGAGACGAAGCCGAGCATCGTCGGCCAGATGAAGCAGATGCCGAGGGCGAAGACCGTCGCGGCGGCGAAGGCCACCGGGCCGTCCTCGGCGTAGCTGAGCCAGTACAGTCCGATGCCGGTGAGGAGGGCCGAGCCGAGCAGGATGCCCGTCGGCGAGAGGGTGCGCACCAGCGGCCCCGACGCCCAGAGGCGCAGCACCGCCATCAGCCCGCTGATCCACACCAGCACCAGGATGCCAGGGATGCCGCCGGACTGGAGCACGGCAGGGATCCACCGGTTCGGCCCCAGCTCGATGCTGGCCGTGATGAACATGGCGAAGAGCATCAACAGGAACAGCGGCGTGGTGAACGTGGCCTTGACCATCTCCCCGAAGCCCACGCCAGCCTGGGCGTTCTCGGTGGCGGGGAACGTCTCCCGTGCCATCAGGATGCCGTAGAGCACTGCCGGGATCAGGATGAGGCCGAGCCGGACCTGCCAGGTGCCAAAGCCGATGAGGTTCAGCCCGTAGCTGGCAAGGCCGCCCAGCACGATGCCCGCCGGCCACCAGACGTGAAACTGGTTCAGCTTGGCGGTCTTGTTCTCCGGATAGAGCGTCGCCACGAGCGGGTTGCAGGCCGCCTCGACGAGGCCGTTGCCCAGCGAGAGGATGAGCGCCCCGCCGAAGAGCATCCAGAAGCCGCTCGCAAAGATCATCGTGAGCACGCCCAGAAGGTGGCACGCCACGGCGGCCCGCAGCAGAAACCGCATACCGAGCGTGTCGCAGAGCGGGCCGAAGATCAGGATAGAGACGGTGAAGCCCCAGACGGCGGCTCCACCGATGTAGCCGACTTCGAGGTTCGACAGGATGAACTGCGACTTGAGCGTGCCCAGGATGTCGCCGATGACGGCGAAGGCGACTGCCGAGACGGCGAGGGCGCAGCAACTGGCAACAAAGAGCCGTTCACGGTGGACGCCCGTCAGGTCGGCGGCCACAGCAGGTGTGGAGGAAGCAGCCATGGTGCAGGTGGGGTTGGTGGGATGGGGAAGGTGGCTATTGGGTACTTGGTACTTGGGGCTTGGGAAGATAGCAGTACGTTCCCAGAGGTGTCATTGCGAGGAGTGCAGCGACGTGGCAATCTCGACGCTGAGGCCACTTCGACGGTGCTACACGGTTACTGACACCTGGTGCTGGGATAAATCCGCACTCCGAAATTCCCCTATTGAGGGGGTGGCCCGCACGGCGCAAGCCGGGCGGGACGGGGTGTGTTGCCCCCGCTGACCGCAACGTAGGTGTGGGTGCTTGGTACGGCCTGACGGCCTTTGGCGTATGCTCTTTGAATTCTCCTCCCGTCACCCCTTCGTCATTCCCGTGTAGAGGCAGGGCATGCCCTGCCCCCAGGCGTCAGCGCGTGTCCGGGATGTCGATACGGGTACCACCGTTCAGGGCGGAGGTATGGGCGCAGATGCCGGTCATGGTCCAGTTGGCGGCTTCGGCGGCATGGCCGACGGGCTTTCGTTGCTCGACGATGGCCCGCAAAAACGCATGTACCAGGTGGGGATGCGATCCCCCGTGCCCGCCGCCCTGGATGAACGACGTGTGTGCGTGCTCGTCGTTGTAGACGCCCGCTTGGGTGAACGCAGCAATCTCCTTCGGGAGGCGGTGGCCAAAGTCTGGTACTTCCACGCGGGTCGCCTCCTCGAAGCCCGAATACAATACCGGGTGCTCGCCGATGACCTGCTCCCATTCGAACGAGCCTTCCGTGCCGTACACGTCGAAGCTCTCGCGGTACTGGCGGATGGTGTCGAAGAGCGAGCGGGTCACCTCGCAGGCCAGCGGCACGTCGTGCAGGTGTACCAGCGCAGTCTCGACGGCAAACGGGGAGCCGTAGCGCTGCGCGTAGGCGTCGCGGATGCGCCCGGAGCCGAAGCAGACCACCGCGGCGGCACGGGCACCAGCCAGGTGCAGCAGCGGACTGACGGCGTGCGTAGCGTAGTGCATCGGCGGGAAGCCGTACCAGTAGTCCGGCCAGCCCGGCAGGCTCATGTTCTGCTGGTGCGAGCCGCGCAGGAACTGGAGGCGTCCGAGCTTGCCTGACCGCACCAGCTCCTCGGCGAACAGAAACTCGCGGGTGAACACCGCTGTCTCCATCATCATGTACACCTTGCCACTGCGGGCTTCCGCCTCCACCAGCTGCAGGCATTCCTCCACCGTCGTCGCCATCGGCACGGTGCAGGCCGTATGCTTGCCCGCCGCCAGCGCCTGGAGTGACATCGGCGCATGGGCCGCAATCGGCGTGTTGATGTGGACGGCCTCCAGCGACGGCTCGGCCAGCAACTCCTCGAAGCGCGTGAAGCGCCGTTCCACCCCGAACTGGTCGGCGACGGCGTGCAGCTTTTCCTCGTTGCGCTGGCACACGGCCCACAACTCGGCGTCCGGATGGCGCTGGTAGATGGGGATGAACTCGGCCCCGAAGCCGAGGCCCACAACAGCGACCTTGATCTTTTCTGGCATGGGGGATAGCTGTTGGCCGTTAGCTGTTAGCTGTTGGCTGGTACGTGGAGCTTGGTACGTGGAGCTTGGAGGGCGAAGAGGGCCTTCGCCCCTTCGGGTACTTGGGATAAATCCCCTCTTGAGAGGGGTGGTCCGCACGGCGCACGCCGGGCGGGACGGGGTGTGTTGCCCCCGCTGACCGCAACGCCGGTGCTGATACAACCGCTGCGACACACCCCGTCTCCCCGATGCCCGCTGGCGCGTGCCCATCGGGGAGCCACCCCTCTGGTAGAGGGGACGTTGGTGCCTGGTACTTGGGAAGACGGCAGTTTCCTACCCATCGTGTCATCGCGAGGAGGCCAAAGCGATCTGATCGCCGTGCCAGAGGCTGCCCCGAGGAACTAGGGGTCATAATCTCACCCTCGCCACCGTGTAGCAGTGTTGCGGTCATACCAGCTTCGAGATAGCCCTGTCAATCCATACGGATTATAGTCAAATTGACTATATCGCCAGGTTCACTGTCGAGAGTGCCCCGTCATGGTCAATCTCATCATGGTCGATCTCATGAGATTGATCATGATCGACCATGCTCCTCGCAATGACAGGGGGTGCTGCCTCCCCAATCCGAAATCCGAAATCTTCCCCTACTGGCTGCCGAGGAGTTGATTCAGGCCCTTGAGCAGTTCTTTCTGCCGGGCGGGGTCGGGGGTTTGGGCGAGCTGTTCGGAGAGCGTCTGCACGGCTTCTGGACCACCGAGGGCCACGAGGCGCTGCACGGTGTAGGGCAGGATGCCCGGCAGCGGGGTGGTGACGGCCATCGCCAGGGCGCGGCGCATGTCCAGGGCAGTCAGCGGCTCGGCGGCATACCAGACCATCAGCGGGAGGTTGTGGTCGGCGGCGTCTTCGGCGTGGCCGTAGAGGCCCGCCAGCACCTCCCACCGCTGGGCTGGCGGCACCCGCTGCAAGGCGGCGGCGAGCTGGAGCCGGACGAACGCCGAAGTCTCGGCGCGGGCCATCTCGCCCATCCGCGTCAGCGCCGGGGCAGGTATCTGGCGCGTCTCGGCGATCAGTTGCACCGCCCAGCCGCGCAGGTACTCGTCGGCATCCGAGAGCAAGGCAAGCCGCTGCGCCTCCGTCAGCCCGCCGGTGACGTGCAGCGCCCAGAGCGCCCGCAGCCGCCGGGTCACGTCCGGGTTTTCGCGCAGGATGCGCCAGAGGGCCGCGTGAACCTGCGGGTTCGGGCCGCGCTCCTGCAACAGCCGCCGGGCATGGCGCACGTACCAGTCGTTCGCGTGTACCTGCATCGCCACGAGCGCCTCGTCGGATGCGTCGGCGAGGTTCACCGGTGCCCACCGGTCGTTCTGGTGCGAGACCTTGAAGATGCGCCCCAGCGTCTTCTGATGGACGTCCGGGTTGGGGCTGTGGCACTGGTTCTTGTCGTACCAGTCGATCAGGTACACCCCGCCGTCAGGGCCATACTGGAGGCTCACCATCTGCGACCAGGCGTCGTTGGCGCGGAGGAAGTCCGCCCCGTGCCGGGCCACGTAGCCAGACCCCTGGCGTTCGAGCACGTCCATGTTGGTGCGGGCGCCGTGGATGTTATTCATGAACAGCTGGTTGCGGTATTCCTGCGGCCAGGAGCCGCCCAGGTACACCATCGCCCCGGCATGGGCGTGCCCGCCGCCGGCGGCATCCGAGCGGTTGTTGCCTGCATGGGGGCCATACGTCCCCACCCAATGCACATGGTCGGCGTGCGTCTTGAGGTCGTCGTAGGTGTAGGGGTTGAAGTGCTGCCCGGCCTGCCGCTGGTAGCGCGCGCCGGGGATAACATGGTACAGGTGGGGGATGACACAGGCGGTGATGAACCCCTGCCCGTAGTCGTCGAAGTCGATGCCCCAGGGGTTGCTGGTGCCTTCGGAGAACAGCTCGAAGACGTGGCGCTGCGGGTGGTAGCGCCAGACGCCCGCGTTGAGCCGTACCCGCTCGCTGTCGGGGGCACCGGGCTTGCCCACGTTCGAGTCCACAAACACGCCGTGCGTGCCGTAGAGCCAGCCGTCCGGCCCCCAGCGGAAGCTGTTGAGCGTCTCATGCGTGTCGGTGTAGCCCCAGCCGTCGAGCAGCACCTGTGGCGGTCCCGCCGGGCGGTCGGTGCCGGGTTCGATGGGGATGAACAGCAGATAGGGCGCGGCCCCCAGCCACACCCCGCCGAAGCCCACCTCGATGCCGCTCACCAGGTTCAGCCCCTCCATGAATACCGTGCGGCGGTCCAGCGTGCCGTCGCCGTCGGTGTCCTCGAAAATGTAGATGCGGTCCTGGCCTTCTCCTTCGGGGGCACGGACGGGGTAGGTGTTGGCTTCCACCACCCAGAGGCGACCCCGGTCGTCGAGGGTGAAGGCGATGGGGCGCACGATCTCCGGCTCGGCGGCAGCCAGCCTCACCCGGAAGCCCTCCGGCACCGTCATGGCCTCAGCAGCAGCCCGCCCGGCGAGGCCCGCAAACGGGAGCACGTCCAGCGGCGGGAGGATCTGGATGTCCGACGGATGCAACTCATCGGGGAAGGTGGGACGGGACGGGTAGAACCGGAAGTCGTCGAAGCTGATGAACGCCCACTCGTTGTCCGGGATGTAGGGGATGGTGGAGACGCCCGTCTCCTGGTCGATCAGGCGGAGGTACATCCGCTGGCCCTGCCGACCGGAGAGGTCCACCACCACCGGGCGCAGCGTAGGGTGGTTGTTGCCCGTGATCTCGAAAAAGACCGTGTTCGTCTCCGCCTCCACCAGCTCGACGCGGGTGTCTTTGAGCGCCCCGCCCGCCACGCGGAAGGCAGCAAACGGGTGTGTCACGGTGAACACTGCGGAGGTGAGCGTCCCGGTGGCCTGGGGTGTCACCAGTTCACTGCTGCTCATCCAGAACGTGCCTTCATGTCGGCTGCGCTGCGCGTTGGTTCGCAGGAAGACGACGTCGCCCCGGAGCGGCCCCTGGGCGAAGGCCCCGCCGGTGGCCGTCCAGCCGTCGGCAAAGCCCGTCTCGAAGCCGAGGTTCAGGGAAGCCCCATTCTCACGCACCTCAATGCCCGCCACCACCGCCTCGCCCGGCGGGATGACCTCGAAGCGCCCCTCCATCCCGGCAGCCCGGTGGCCGGGAATGGTACAGTAATAGACATCGTTCTCCTGCGCCGTGAAGGTGATGTGGGTCTGCTCTCCCACCGCTGTCACCTCGGCGGACTTGATGCCCAGCTGCTCCATCGCCACGACATGGAGTAGCGGCTCGACGCCCACCAGGGTCAGGCGTACCGTCTCGCCCGGGGCGGCCCGCAGCACCGGGTTACGCACCCCGTCGATGTCCCCGCCCACGCCCCGGTAGCCCAGCATCCAGGCCTCCAGCATGTACGTGCGGTCCACCGGCTCGGCGGGCAGGGTAGCCTCGGCGTGGGTGGGCGCGGGCAAGGGACGGGTGCCCGAACAAGCCACCAGGCCCAGGACGAACACCAGGGAAATGCGGGCGAGCAGGCGGTACATGCGGGGGGGGGTTGGGAGAAGGGAAACTGGGGGAACTTCGAAGCGGGCGGTGGAAGCCCGGAATCTGCTTCCTTGCCCGCTGCAATCTATGATGCCTTATCGTCAAATTGACTATATAGTCAATTTGACGATAATTCTTCCATTGCGGTTGATGCAGACTCTTTTTTCCAGCGCGCCGCGCCTTCTCTCAGGGATCCACCCGTTCGAAGAGGAACACCCCTTTCTTACTGGCGAAGAGGAGGTCGGCCCGGCGATCCCCGATCACGTCCTGGACGACGACCTGCAAGCCCACGCCGGCATCCTCGTCGATCACATAGGGTGTCCAGGCAGGGCGGCCCTGGGCGTCGCGGCCTCCGGCGAACCACAGCAGGAG
>CAZLRO010000067.1:14333-15248 GCA_964561865.1 uncultured Rhodothermaceae bacterium
ATGAACGCGGTCGCGCTGAGCACGAAAATCCCAAACCACAGCAGGAGCGACGGGTCGTACTCCCCGGGGTCGTGGCCGTTGTGGGCGAAGAAGCGTTTGCCGGTGAGGATATCCTGGAAGCCGTCGCCGTTGAGGTCCAGCACCAGCAGGGCGTGTGTTTGCCCCAGGCGGTCCTCGATGGTATGCTGTTTCCAGGAGCGGTGTCCGTCGGCGGAACGCTGCTGTTCGAACCACCAGATGCCGTGCTGGTGGGCCGAGGAGCTGATGACATCCTGGTCCCCGTCGCCGTCCACGTCATGGGCGTACATCTGGGCTGAGGGGCCACCCAGCGTCGCCGGGAACTCGGCCCATCCGGTACGCGGGTCGGGGCCGCCCTGGAACCAGGCATCCACGACAAAGGCGTCGCGGTGGCCGTCGCCGTCGAGGTCGCCGGACCCCATGCCGTGCGCCAGCAGCCCCAGCCGCTCGTCGGAGAACGGCGTGCTGAGGGCGTGTTGCACCCACGTCGTGTCTCCCGGTCGGTCGGGGGATTCGAGCCACACCACCTGGCGGGCGTGCTGGTCGACGAAGAGCAGGTCGCCCCGCCCGTCGCCGTCCATGTCCTCCATGCGGGGGGATTCGCTGCGGACGCCGGGATGGACGAGGTGGCGCGTCCAGGGGGTCTCGCCGGGGCCGGGGTTGCGATACCAGTAGGCCGGCTTGCCCGGGAAGTCGAACTGGATCACATCCAGCCACCCGTCCTGGTCCACATCGAGGGGGAAGCTGATAAAGGCGTCGCCATAGCCCCGGTGAAACTGGAACTGTCCGGGTGGCCGGAAGGGGTGTCGCACCCAGTTCGGGGCCTCGTACCAGTACGCCCCGACGACCACGTCCAGGTCGCCGTCGCCGTCCACATCGCCCGCCGTGAGGGCCTCG
>CAZLRO010000068.1:0-15079 GCA_964561865.1 uncultured Rhodothermaceae bacterium
TTCGACACCTGGTACGATCGGGACCCGGACGGCCTCGACGCGGTCAAGCGCATCATGACGCGGAGCGACCACAGCTATCTGGGGTTCGCCGGGGGGGGTACAACCGTGTATCTCGGACGGTTCAGCAACCACTGGGGGCTGCATGGGGCCGCCGCCCCGGTGGTGAGCCACAACCCCCGCAGCTACGACCAGGTCCACCTGCGCTTCGGCGGGGAGCGGCTGGCGCTGCGCAGCCTGCTGGGAGAACTGGACAGCATCACCGGGGACGGGCGCTTCACCGGCGAGGCTGGCGACGACTCCGTCCGCAGCGGCAGCGAACGGCGCTATGTGGCCGCCCACCGGTTCGACTGGCGGCCTTCCCGGCACCTGGGTCTCACCCTGCTGGAAGCCACCCTCTTTTCCGGCCCGAACAGCGGCCCTTCGCTGCGCTACCTCAACCCGCTGCATCCAGTCGTCATCGAACTCGATAACCGCCCGAAGAACGACGAGAACAACGGCCTCGTGGCCGCCATGCTCTGGGCACAGACGGGGCGTATCACCCTCTACGGCCAATTGATGGTCGATGATTTCGACTTCCTCAACGGCAGCGAACCCGCCTCGTTCGCCTTCTCCGGCAGCCTCCACCGGGCGGGACGACGCGCCGACCTGGGGCTGACCGCCGAGGCCGTCGCCGCCCGGACCTACAATGCCTTGCAGACCGAAGGGCAGTACCACTACCTGCTACGCGGGCTGGGCACGCAGTTCAGCGACTACGTGGCCCTGGGGGTACAGGCCGACCTGTATCCCCTGTCGGGGCTGATCCTCACCCCGCGCCTCGATGTACTGCTGCAAGGCGCGGGCCACTGGGCACAGCCGTTCCCCGGCAGCGACATTGGGGCGATTCTCACCGGGACGGTGGCGCGCACGCTGCGGGCGTCGGTGCAGGGGCTGTACCAGCCAGACCCCCGGTGGTGGCTTCGCTTCGACGTCGGCCCCAGCCTGCTCCGCAACGCCGGCCACGTGGCCGGACGCAACCAGACCCGCTGGATCGGGCAACTGGAGGTAGGGGCACGGCTCTCGCTCAACCGGGCGTACCGGCTGGAGGGAAGGCCCTGATGCGCATCTTCCTTATCCTCGCGTGCGGATGGGGCTGGATGGCCGCCTCCCCGCTTCGGGCGCAGCCGTTCGAGACGGTAGAAGTCCTCGTCGGCGGGGCGACCAACGTCAACCGCAACTTCCTGCACACGTTCTGGACACCGGGGCCAGGGGGCGAGGTGGTCGTCGCCCTGCCGTTCTATGCCGGACAGATCGAGGGCGGAGCCGCCCTGCACCGGTACGAGGACAAGGTGCCCGAAGTCCCACGGTTCGATGCCGTGCTGGGCTACCTCGGCTGGGGCGTCGTCGTGCAGGGAAAAGGCATCCGATGGTACAACGGGGTGCGCGTGGGCACCTACCGCATGGCCTTCGACGAAGACACCCCGTTCCCCGGTGTGCGGAACGAAAGCGAGCTCACCCTCGGCGCACAGTCCCGCCTGCAAGTCCCTGTCACCCAAGGACTTTCGGTGCAAGTGGCGGGAAGCTACATGAAGACCTACACGTTTCTGAGGCTCAACCTCTGGCACGTCTCTGCGGGCCTGGGCTACCGGGTCCGGTCTCCCGAATGGCTGAAACAGGTGCTCCGATGAAGCCGTCGGCGTGGGAAGACAGCAGCAGCCTTGCCCGGAGGATCCGTTCGCGGATGCGGGGGAGAGGGGGTGGGCGATACCGGATGGGCGTCGGCCTGCTGGCTTTGTGGCTGCTGGCCCCGCAGCATGTGCTGGCACAGGCCGGAGAGCAGGTACTGCACGCAGAAGAGCTGGCAGCCGCCGGGGTGGCGCGCCTGGGCGACCTCCTCCTGCTGGCCGATGGCTGGATTACCACCACGCTGGACGGCTATACCTGGCAGGCCACCGCGAGCGGCACCGCGCCGCTGCAACAGCCGGGCTGGCGGGTCCTGGTCGACGGACAGCCCCTGGACCTGGCCGTGCTGGGCCACCACAGCCTCAACGACGTCCCGTTAGCGCTCGCCCAGATCGACTCGGTGACGATCCACCGGCTGCCCGTGTTGCAGGAGGGGACGTTCGCCGCCGCCGGGCTGATCGAGGTACACACCCGCCGCCCGCAGCCGGGGTGGGCCGTGCAGGGGAGCCTCGCCGCAGGCAACGCCATCAACGACCCCGGCCCCTACCGCTATACCCCGTTCGCCTCGTCGAACATCGACCGGATAGGTCCGTTATTGCAAATCAGCACAAAAAAGGGAACAGAGACGTGGCACGTGATGGCGGGGTACCGGACGGACCAGCAGCACGCCACCCATCCGCAGGTGGAACGGCGGGTCTACAGCCTGTACGAAGGCTTCTTCAAACCCCGCATTGTGGCGCAGTCCGCCAACCTGTTGCTGGAACGCCGGGCACGACACAGCACCCACCGCCTCCTTGCCGGCTACACCCGGAACCAGGACCTGCGCTTCCTCGAACCCCTGGGCCGTGAACTGCCCCTGGAGCACCGATATGCCGTGGTCGGGCTGAACGGCGAGGTGGGCATCGGCACCCGCTACCGCGTCAGCGCCACCCGCGTCTACCTGGGCCTGCGCCCCAACCGCGGCGCACTCGACCCCGACTGGCAGCAGGACCACCTCTCGGCCTGGGTGGCACAGGGCGTGGGCAACCGCCGCGTACACCTCACCCTGGGTGCTGGCGTCCAGCACTCCCGCAGCGCCACCGGCGACACCCTGCGGCACCCGGACCGCATCCTCCCCCAGGCCACCCTCACCCTGAACTCCCGGCTGGCCCGTCGCTGGGCTGCACAGACGGACGTACACGCCACCTGGGTACGGGGGCAAGATGGATTGCCGGACAAGCTAGGCCTGAAAGGACGGTTTCTCAGCACGACGCATTTCAGCCGGGCGCAACGGCTGGACCTGTCGGCGGGCTATGCGTTCGAGGCCATTGAGGAAGTGCAACCGCTCTGGTACTGGATCGCCCAAGGCTACCGGTTGTTCGACCATGCCGGGCGAGACATCCAACTCCCCCCGTTCTTTCTGGGGACGCGCACCGTCCTGGGCGACGTGGTCTGGAAGGCCCACCCGTCCCCAAACCTGGGTTTTACCGCGCACGGGATGATCCGGCGGTTTTTCGGGCAGAACCTCGCTACCTACCGCTTCTCGTTCGATCCCCTCACCGAAGGGTTTGAGACCACCACCGACGTCTTCATCGGAGTGGAAGGACTGGTCTGGGGCGCTTCGGCGGAGGCGATGCTCCGCACCGGCACCCGTTTGCAACAACGGCTGGCCTACACGTTCACGCGCCCGGTGGCGGGTTCGCAAGTGGTGTTCTGGGAAGCCTGGACCACACAGCCCCGGCATCAGGTGGGCTATACGGTGTGGTGGACGCCCAACGCCCGCTTCTCGCTCTACGGGCGGGTGCGGTACCAGTCGCCAAGCCTGTGGCCGTCGTTCATCCCGGCGGAGACGGAGACCGGAGGACGGTTTCAGGCCCGTCGTCCGCCCTGGGTGCTGGTGGACGTGACGGCGCAGAAGCGGCTCTGGGGCGAGCACCTGCGGGCCAGCCTCTCGCTCCGCAACGCCGCCAATGCTCCCTACCGCCCCCATCCCGCTGGGGCCACCTTCGACCTGGCCCTGCACGCCCAGCTCGAAGCACGATTCGGACCCGCAGCACCAGGCAGCAGGTGATGGGGGGCGGTTTCGCGGAATCGGGCGTAAGAGATGAAAGGCGGGGAGGAAAATATAGTCAAATTGACGATAATATAGTCATTCTGACGATAGTAGAGGAATCGCATAACCAAAGGCTAGAGGCCGATTTGTCCCCCTCCTGAGAACAGAGCCTGCCCCCTGTCATTTCTGTTCCAGCAACCTACGGTTTCACTGCGGTGCAATCTCCCTTCGGTCGATGTTCCGCGAAGGCGGGAAGAAGGTGGGGGAGGTTGATGGCAACGGGTAATCCAACCACGCCGGCCTTTCGAGCTATCCGTTCCCTCGCTCCCCTCAATACAGACTATTGCCCAAGGAGGAGAATCGCATATCCAAAGGCGACAGGCCGTACCAAGACAGGCCGTTTCACTGTCCCCGCAGTGCCAGCCACAGCCGCAGTTCCGGGCGGGTGACGTGCTCGACGCGGTAGTAGGGGGTGAGACGGGGGCTGAACCGTCGTTTGAACTCAGCAATGGAGGGGGTGTTGGCTCCGATGAAGTCGAACCGGCCCAGCCCCTCGGTGTGCAGTTGGGGGAGGAGCGTACCGAGCAACACCGTCATGGCGGCTCCCGGCTGGCTACCGGCAATCCAGTAGCAGGCGGTCTGCCCGTCGTGTAGCACGGCGATCCCGGCTTCGGGTGCCCCGCCGGTGGTGGGCGTAGCAGTGAAGCAGCGGACCAGCCCGTGCGCGCCCAGCCGTTCCACCAGGGGTGTGAGCCGGGCAGTGCCCAGCGGGAGTTCGCGCTGTTGCCGGGCATAGCTCTCGGCACAGAGGGCGACGATGGTGGGGGCCGCCTCCGGCGCTTCCGCCACGTGATAGTCTGTTCGGGCGGTGCGGAAGGTGCGCCGGGTGCCGCTGGACCAGCCAGCCAGCAGCGTAGCCTCGTCGGTGAGAAGGGTGCAGTAGGTGTAGAGCGGGGATGCCTTCCATCCGCGCCACTGGAGGGCACGCACGTCGGTCATGGACGGGTCGAGGTGCAGGCGCAGCATGTCGTACCGGGCCTCCAGTGCCGGGAGGAGGGCGTCGAACGCGGAAGTACGGACATGCAGGGAGGCTTCGTCCGGCAGGGTGCGCAGGACCAGGGGGGTGAAGGGGGTGTAGAACGGCACGGTGGCCTCCCGGTACGGTCCTCGCCGACGCCCGAAGACCAGCACCCCCGCTTCGTCCTGCCCCGAACGGGCGGTGAGGAACGCCGTGCCAGTCAGTCCGGTGGCTGTGGCGATGGCCCGTGCATACGCCAGGGAGGAGAACGGAGACCGTTGCGGGGAGTTCGTCCACAACGGCTGCCAGCGGTCGTCGAGTGCCGGGTCGTCGAAGGGCAGGGCGGTGGTTTCCCAGGACATCGCAAGGGCAGGCACTAGAGGATATACTGGCTCAGGTCGCGCTTCTCCACGATGGGGCCGAGGCGCTGCTGGACCTGTGTGTGGTCGATGGTGACGACCCCTTCCGGGCGCTGGTCGGGCACGTCGAAGAGCAGGTCTTCGAGCAACGTGGTCAGGATGGTGTGCAGCCGCCGGGCGCCGATGTTCTCCACCTCGGCGTTGACCTGGGCGGCGAGGCGGGCGATCTCCCGGACGGCCTCCTCGGTGAATTCCAGCCGCAGGCCCTCCGAGGCCAGCAGGGCCTGGTACTGCTTGAGCAGCGCATTCCGGGGCTGGGTCAGGATCAGGAAGAAGTCTTCCTCGTTGAGGCTTTTCAGCTCTACCCGGATGGGGAAGCGGCCCTGGAGTTCGGGGATCAGGTCGCTGGGCTTGGAGACGTGAAACGCCCCGCTGGCGATGAAGAGGATGTGGTCGGTCTTGACCATGCCGTGCTTGGTCATCACCGCCGAGCCTTCGACGATGGGCAGCAGGTCGCGCTGGACGCCTTCGCGGGACACGTCCGGCCCCGACCCACCCTTGTTGCTGCGGGCTACCTTGTCGATCTCGTCGATGAACACGATGCCCGACTGCCCGACCCGCTGCAGGGCCTCGCGGGTGACCTTGTCCATGTCGATGAGCTTCTGGGACTCTTCGGAGGTGAGCACCTCGCGGGCTTCGGCGATCTTCATACGGCGGCGCTTGCGTTTTTTGCCCGTCAGGTTGCCGAACAGGTCCTGGAGGTTGATGCCCATCTCCTCGATGCCCATCGGGCCGAAGACCTGCACCATCGGGGATTGCGCCTCTGCCGACACTTCCAGTTCCACCTCCCGGTCTTCCATCTCACCCCGGTGGAGCATCTCCCGGAACTTCTGGCGGGTGCGTTCCTGGCGCTCGGCTTCCAGCGAGCCTTCCGGAGCGGGGTGCTCGGGCAGGGGTGGCGGCATCTGGAAGCCGGGGCCGTTGACGTACTCGGTGCCGGTACGGGGTTTGGGAGCAGGCAGGAGCAGGTCCAGCAGGCGTTCCTCGGCGGCCTGCCGGGCGGGTGCCTGCACGGCGGCGGTGTGCTCCTCACGCACCATGTTGATGGCAATATCGACCAGGTCGCGGATCATGCTGTCCACATCGCGGCCCACGTAGCCGACCTCGGTGAACTTCGTGGCTTCGACCTTGATGAAGGGGGCACCGGCCAGCCGGGCCAGGCGGCGGGCAATCTCGGTCTTGCCCACCCCGGTGGGGCCGATCATGATGATGTTGTTGGGCATGATCTCCTCCCGCATCTCCTCCGGGGCGTTGAGGCGCCGCCAGCGGTTGCGCAGCGCGATGGCAACGCTCTTCTTGGCCTCTTTCTGGCCGATGATGTACCGGTCGAGTTCCTGGACGATCTCGTGAGGGGTCAACTCTTGCTGCATGGCCGATTCAGGGCAGGGACAGGATACGCCGTCTGCATCCAGACGTACCCCGCTCCAACGACGCTGCTGGGGTAGAGGTTTGGCAAGGCCACAAGAAAACGCCGCGAACCCCTGTGATGCGGACGTTCACGGCATTGCAGGCGGGCAACTGCTCATCATACCCCCTCTGGGGCTTTCGGCTTCAACACTTGCAGGATCATACAAGAATCCGCGAGGATCATCCTACCTGCGCGCGAGGCGAGGTGCCTAGTTTAGACGCCCTGCAAGGTGTAGCGTCTCCGGCTCCCGGCGGTTCATGCAGGTGCTAAAGCCGGTGCTGGATCAGATCGACACCTGAATCCTTGCTACTTCACGATTCACTTTCCCATACGTAGAGGCCACGATGAAAGCATCCATGCTCGGGCTGTGCTGCTTGATGTTGGGTGTGCAGGTTTCCTACGCACAACAGAACGCAGGGAATGCCGCTGCTGCGAGCGGCACGCAACTGGAACAAGAACTCATCCACCTCTCCAGGGAGAAGTGGCGCTGGATGTCGGAGCGCAACGTGGACACCCTGGCTGTGCTCTTCCATGAACAGGCGGTCTTCGTCCATATGGGCGGAAACATGTCCAGGGACCGGGAACTGGAAGTCATCCGAAGCGGAGGGATCCACTACAAGCACGCAGAGATCCAGGAGGTGTCGGTACAGATCATCGATGCGACGGCGATCCTGCTGAACCGGATTCGTCTGGATGCCGTGGTGGGGGGCAATGAGGTCACCAATCCCTTCGTAGTGACAGAAGTGTACGTGCAGCAAAACGGTACCTGGAAGCTGGTCTCGATGTCGTTCACCAGGCTCCTGGGACAGTGATCGCGCACATGGAGGGTACGACGATCCGAAGCACGCAGCCCCTAGTCTCCTAACGTCATGACCCTTTCGAAGACCTCTATTACCACTGCGCTCCTGTGCGCTGTGCTCACCCAGGGCCTGGCCGATGCTGGCTGTCTGTACGCGCAGCAACCTGTTCCCTGGGCCGTTCCCGAAGGATTTCACGTCGCCGTCTTCGCCGACAGTGTGGATAATGCCCGCTCCATGGCGCTTGGTCCGCAAGGCACCTTGTTTGTCGGGTCTTGGACGGCTGGCAAGGTACACGCGGTCATCGATCGCGACGGCGACTACAAGGCCGACCGGGTGGTGCTGATCGCCAGTGGCCTCGATCAGCCCAACGGTGTGGCCGTGCGCAACGGGGCGCTGTATGTGGCGACGGCGAGCAGGCTCCTGCGGTTCGACGACATCGAGCAGCACCTCGACTCGCCCCCCGCCCCTGTCATGGTACGCGATAGCCTGCCGAATTCGAGTGCCGGCCACACGTGGAAGTTCATCGCCTTCGGACCCGACGGCTTGCTGTATATGTCGGTCGGCGCTCCGTGCAACGTTTGCCTGTCTCCGCCCCTGGTGTCGGCCATCCTGCGGATGAAGCCCGACGGGTCGGATCTCGAAGTGTTCGCCGAGGGCGTGCGCAACAGCGTCGGTTTCGATTGGCACCCAACCTCAGGAGAACTGTGGTTCACGGATAATGGGCGCGACATGCTCGGCGACGACGTACCGAGCGACGAACTGAACGTTGCCTGGAAGCCCGGCCTCCACTTCGGCTTCCCGTTCTGTCATCAGGGTGACGTGTCGGACCCGGAGTTCGGGGGGCAGCGCGTCTGTTCGACCACGGAGCCGCCCGTGCAGCAGCTCGGTGCGCATGTGGCGGCACTCGGCTTCACGTTCTACACGGGCGACATGTTTCCTGCCGACTACAAGAACGCGGTGATCGTCGCGCAGCACGGGTCGTGGAACCGCTCGATTCCGAGCGGCTATCGCGTCATGGTGGCACGCACGGATGGACGCCGTGTGACGGAGTACAGGCCCTTCCTGGACGGCGGCTTTCTGCCCAACCGGGACTCCGGTGCTCCGGGCGGCTGGGAAGCCACCAGGGCGGCAGCCGGTCGGCCTGTCGATGTGTTGCAGCTGCCGGACGGATCGATCCTGATCAGTGACGACACGGGTGATCGGCTCCTCCGCGTCAGTTACAGACGGTAGCCGACAAGCGCACCGTCTCTCGATGTGGGGTTTCTCTTCCTTTCGACTCTAAAACTGGGAACTTATATGCGAAAAACACCGCTGATGGCCTGCGGGTTGATGGTTGCCATCGTGGCATCTACGTCGTTCGTATCCGACGTCCGGGCGCAGAACCGCACCGAGATAACAATCGACGACACCGAAGTAACACCTGAGAATCTCACGTCGAGCCGGGACGGCACGGTGTATTTTGGCAGCATGGCGAGGGGCACGATCTATCGCGCTGCGCCGGGTGCCTCCAAGGCCGAACCGTGGATCCTCGCATCGACCCATGGCCTGACGAACGTGCTCGGTGTGCTCGCGGACGACACGTCCAACACCCTGTGGGTCTGCCAGAACGCCACCGGTGGCCGTGGCGGAGTGCCCGTGGCCGGACAGACGGTGCTCCGATCCTTCGACCTGAAGAGCGGTGTCGCCAAAGGCACCTACCCTTTCCCGCCCGATAGCGGTGTTTGCAACGACATTGCGGTGTCGGCCGACGGCACGGCCTACGTGTCCGAGTCGTTTCGCGGCCGCATTCACCGCCTTAGGCCCGGTGCTACTGAACTTGAGGTGTGGGTCAGCAATCAGGCGTTTTCCGCTATCGATGGTCTTGCCTTCCTCGCCGATGGATCGCTGTACGTGAACGACTTCAGCACCGGCAGGCTCTTCCGCATTCCCGTGAATGCGGATGGCAGCGCAGGCACGGTCGTGCCGATTGAGACGTCGATACCACTAGTTCGGCCCGATGGTTTGCGAAGCGTGGGTCCACAAACGTTGCTCCAGGCCGAGCAACAGGGACGGCTTTCAGAACTGACGATCCGTGACAATCGCGCGGAAGTGCGCGTAGTGCAGGACGGGCTTCCTCGCGCCGCTGGCGTCACCCTTGTCGGCGACGCCGCCCTCGTGCTCGTGAACCTCACCCATGCGGTCGTTGTGCCGTATCGCCCACGGTAACGACACGCACGAGACGAGCGCATCGTCTGTCTAGCGAGGAACCCGTAACCTGCATGAAGCGCACCAACCTACTCCTGCTGATCGCAGGGGCGATCCTGAGCGGGGCCTGTGCAACCGCAAAGGTCGAGAGCGGCCCCGGGCCACTCGTCATCGGGGAGCAAGGGAGCTTTGGCGTTGGCGGCACGGTGATCACCAGCCCTGGCACCTACGACGCCCTCCATCGAGGCCCTGCCGGGCAGACGTTCCACGGCGACCATGCCTACGTGTTCTACCAGGTCCCGGTACGGGCGCGGAGGCTGCCGCTGGTGCTCTGGCACGGCTTCGGGCAGTTCTCAAAGACCTGGGAAACCACGCCGGATGGGCGCGAAGGGTACCAAAACATCTTCCTGCGGCGCGGCTTTCCGGTCTACCTCATCGACCAGCCGCGGCGGGGCCGTGCGGGTCGCAGCACACTGCCAGCGACGATCACGCCGACGCCCGACGAGCAGGACTGGTTCGGCACGTTCCGCCTCGGCATCTGGCCGGACTTCTTCCCGGGCGTGCAGTTCTCCCGCGACCCGGAGGCGCTCGACCAGTACTTTCGCCAGATCACGCCCGACACAGGCCCCCTCGATCCCGTCTTGAACGCGAACGCGATCACCGCACTCTTCGAGAAGATCGGGTCGGGGATTCTCGTGACCCATTCCCACAGTGGGGGGATGGGTTGGCGCGTCGCGGCGAGGAGTGCGAACGTCCGCGCCATCGTCTCCTACGAGCCAGGGAGTGGCTTCATCTTCCCGGAAGGCGAAGTGCCTGCCCCGATGCCGAGCGCCGGAGGCACGCTGGAGGCGGTTGGGGTACCGCTGGCGGAGTTCATGGCGCTGACGAAGATCCCGATCGTCATTTTCTACGGCGACAATATTCCGGCGCAGCCGACGGCGAATCCGGGCCAGGACGGGTGGCGCGTCCGTCTGGCGATGGCGTGGTTGTGGAGCGATGCAGTGAACCGCCGGGGGGTGATGTGACCGTCGTGCATCTGCCCGATGCAGGCATCTTCGGAAACACACACTTCCCGTTCTCGGACCTGAATAACCTTGAGATCGCAGACCTGATGTCTAGGTTTCTGAAAGAGAAAGGTCTGGACGCATATTAGGAAAAAGGAAGGCCATGAGTGCTGCGTCCCACAACCGACAACGTCCCCTGACTTCCGAGACACCATGACACCACACGTCCTGATCGCCCTCGTCTTCGCCCTTCTTGCCCCGGCAATCGCCCATGCCCAGGACAGCCTGGCTCTTGTCCGAGGAGTGCCGCCGTTCGACGTGGCACCCACCGAGAACTTCACCGGTACAGCCCGGATAGGGGGGCAGTTTCAGGCAGAGGCTCCTGCCCGCATATACGGTGCCAGTGTTGCCTTCGAGCCTGGCACCCGGACCCGCTGGCACCTTCACCCCCTCGGGCAGACCCTCGTCGTCACGGCTGGCAAGGGGCGCGTACAGCACTGGGGTGGCCCGGTTCTGGAGGTCCGGCCGGGTGATGTGGTCTACATCCCGCCTGGGGTGAAGCACTGGCACGGCGCTTCACCGGACGCTCCCATGACCCATGTGGCCCTCGTGGAACAGCCGGATGACGGTCCTGGTACCGTGTGGATGGAGGCGGTCACGGGCGACCAGTATGCTGCCCGCCCGCCGGAGTCCATGCAGGCCTCTGTCGACGCCGTCGGCGAGCAGCCCTCGCGGGCACAGCAGCTCATGGGCGACATTGCACCCACGCTGGCCGACCTCACCGACGACGTCCTCTTCGGCCAGGTGTGGTCTCGCCCGGAGCTTTCGCAGCGAGACCGGAGCCTGGTGACCGTAAGCGCACTCATCGCGATGAACCGTCCCGATCAGCTTCGGTCGCACCTCGCCCGGGCGCGAGACAACGGTTTGACGGAGGAGGAACTCATCGAGACGATCACCCACCTGGCGTTCTACGCAGGCTGGCCCAATGCGATCACCGCCGTCGGGGTTGCCCGGGACGTGTTTGAGGGCCATTAGCACGCCATAGCACGTACGGGTGTGCAGGGCGCGCCAGGTCGCTCCGCCCCGCTTACGTGCATGACCTTCTTTAGCGGTTCGAGGGATAGGTGTCCGCGTCGTCCGGGTTCGGGAAGTCGTGTGCATCGTACTCGGACGCTGGGTGCTCGTAGTCCTCGTATTCGTAGTCGTCCTGGTAGTCGGGATAGGTCTCGCCGGATTGCTGATGGCGGGCGAAGAAGTCCTGCTGGATCTGCTGGACGTCCGGGTGTTCGCTATCAACAATGAGGACGGTATAGTCGTAGGGGAAGCCCCGGCGCTTTTCGAGCCAGATGGCCCCGGCCTCTTCCAGGTCGTTGATGATCGATTTGGGGTCGTGGGTTTCGTCGTCGAGTAGCTCCGAGAGTTTCCGCAGCAACGGCGTGAGATAGACCTCCTCGTACTGCCCGAAGTGTTCCTCGATGATGTCCAGGGTAGTACGGGCCGCTTCGCTGGTGATCGGCTGGTAGGTGACCGCCTTGCGGGGTTCCCGTGCCGGGGCAGGGGTTTCGGCGGGCGTGCTGTCCGGCTCCGCATGTTCCTGTATGAGCGCCCGGCGTGTGGGTTCGGTCAGCAGGTTGAAGGCATTGAGGAAGTGCTCTTCGCCGAGGAAGGTGTGCCGTTCGCCGGGCGGGGGCAGGTGCAGGGCGGCCAGGAGCGGGGCGCGGTCCATCCGCCGCAGGTGTTGCAGCAGGGGCAGGTAGGCCCGGTCGCCGGTGAGCAGGACCAGGTTGGTCAACTCGGGGCGGCTTTGGGCATGGCCGAGGGCTTCGATGCAGATCTGCAACTCGGCGGCATTGGCTTGCAGGGCGCTGGGCGCGAAGCGTGGCTCGATGCCCTGCATCACCAGGGTGCGCTGGATGAAAGCCCCGTTGCCGCTGAGGGCGCTGAAGTCCGCGAAGGCCAGGGTGAGGGTGGTCTGAATGCGCGTTTCTTCCAACAGGTACCGCCGCAGTTCGTCCAGCAGCTCCAGGATCACCTCGTCGGCATGGACGTGGCCTGGCAAGCGGGGATGAAGGAGTTGGTACAGGTTGTCGTAATCCAGGAAGACGATGGCGCGTCGGTCGGGCATCCGGGGTGAGTTACTTCTGGGGTAAGACATAAACGTTCATCGTGTAGGGTGGGGAATACAATGGTCCATGATCTCGACTACTGCTCTCAACGGGGTGATTCCAGTTCCAGGATGGTGAGATGATGGTTGGTGTAGATACAGATGTCGGCGGCAATATGCAAGGCGGTTTCTACAATCTGGCGGGCACCCAGGTGGGGGGCATGGGCCAGCAGGGCGCGTGCGGCGGCCAGGGCAAACGGCCCCCCGGAGCCGATGGCGACGACCGGGTCGTCCGGCTCGATCACATCTCCATTGCCACTGATGAGCAGCATCCGATCCGCAGATGCAACGGCCAGAAGCGCTTCTAGCCGGCGCAGAAAGCGGTCGGTCCGCCAGTCCTTGGCCAGGTCTACGGCAGCACGGGTGAGGTTGCCGCCAAATTGCTGGAGTTTTTCCTCGAACCGTTCAAAGAGCGTGAAGGCGTCGGCTGTCGCCCCGGCGAATCCAGCCAGTACCTTTCCTCCGTAGAGGGGGCGCACCTTCTGGGCCTTGTGTTTCATCACCGTGTTGCCCAGCGTGGCCTGGCCGTCCGACCCCAGGGCCACCAGGCCGCCGTGCATCACACCCAAAACGGTTGTACCATGAATCCCGCCGGGAATGGCAGGTCCGTCAAGAGACAATCCCGGCTGAAGGGGGGCAACAGTGTCTGGTCTACTACTCATTGGGTGATAAAACCTGCTCTCAAAATACAAGTTATGATGGAAAAAGTATAGAGTTTTGGAGAAGTTGTGGAAAAAAGAAGCCTTTCCTGTGGTGGGAAGCGCTAATAAACCGAACTAGTGTGGGTATGCGGCCAGCAGGGTCACGAGGGCATCCTGGGCTTGCCTGACTTCGCGGGACAGGGTTGTGTAGTGGTTGCACAGGATGGAAAAGACGAGTTGGGTTCCGGCGGCGGTGGTCACGTAGCCACTGAGGGCACTGACGTTGCCGAGGGTGCCGGTCTTGGCGCGCACGTTGCCACGAGCCGGGCCGCTGGCGAAGCGTCCACGCAGCGTCCCGTCCACGCCGCCGATGGGCAAGGAAGTAACGAAGGCTTCCCGCACGGTGGCATCGGGGTGCTGGCCCATGTAGCGTAGCAGGTGGGTGGTCATGCGGGGGGTGATGAGGTTCATGCGGGACAGCCCCGACCCATCTACCAACTGAATACGGCTCGTGTCGATATCGGCCCGGACGTAGGTACGCTGTGCCACCGTGATCCCGTGCAGGGCGCTACCGGGTGGACTGCCTCCCGGAACGTCTGGGTAGTGTGCCGAGAGTGTCTTGAGCACCTGCTCGGCATAGAGGTTCTGGCTCTGCTTGTTGATCACTTCCACGATTCGGGCCAGCGGAACGGACGTGTGGATGGCAATACGGCGGGCCTGGGCATAGTCCAGGGACGCCGGGAGGTCGTCCAGGTCCAGGACACGCCCCTCGACGGAAATCCCATTTCGCAATAGCGCCTCGCGGAACACATGAACGAAGAACAAGGTGGGGTTGGCGATAGAAAGGGATTCCTCGTCGGTGCGCCCGGCTGGGACCTGGCTGAAGAGGCGGAGCCGGTTTTGCCCGCGGGCGCGCTCGTAGCCTTCCTGCAAGGAGGAATCGCGGGAGACCGTGACCGTGCTGTTGAGGATGTCCACATAATCGGTGTTGTAGGGTTCCCAGGACACGAGGCCTGGTGCGCCGGGGTACTGGGCGCTGATGCGGACGTCGATGCAGTTATCGTTGAAGGAAAGGGCGCTGATTTCAGCGGCATAGTAGAAGGGTTCGTCGTCCCAGCTCCATCCACTGCCGAGGGCCTGGTCGTCGAACAAGTTGTCGTCTCCGACAAGGTCGCCGCGGATGCGGGTGATGCCCTGTGCCCGAAGCGAGTCCGCCCAGGCCTCGAAAATGGCAGTCCGGTTGCCACCGTTGAACCGTCCGCCAATAGCCGGGTCGCCTGACCCCCGTACCACCAGATCACCTTCCAGGGCGCCCTCAACAACAGGGCCGAAGGCATAGAGCTCGGTGTGGTACGCGAATGCGGCTCCCAACTGGTCCAGAGCCGCAGCAGTGGTGTAGAGCTTGGTATTGGAGGCGGGGACGAAGCTCTTATCGGCGTTGCGGGTGTAGAGGATGGTGCCAGTACGGGCCTCCTGCACCATGACCCCCCACCAGGCATTGGCAAACGGCTCTGCATCAAGGAGGCGGTCGACGGCGCTGCCGAGGGTGCGGGGGGACGCCGGTTGTCCGTACAACGCGGGCACCAGCAAAACCCCAATCAACCACCCACAGAGGGGGCGCATATTGGATCGGTTGGACATTTGGTGCTCAGGAAGATAGCTGTTAGCTATTGGCTGTTAGTCGTTAGCTTTTTCGTGCTTGGTACTTGGTGAAGAGGGCAGCAACCTTCCCAAACGTGTCATCACGAGG
>CAZLRO010000069.1:0-14928 GCA_964561865.1 uncultured Rhodothermaceae bacterium
AGGCAGTGGTGGAGATGCTGATTGAGCCGCTACGCCGGGCCTTGCGGGCCACCGGGGTTCGACAGGTGGCCCTCGTCGGCGGGGTCTCGGCCAACACGGCCCTGCGGGCCGCTGCCGCATCCCTGTGTGCAGACGAAGGAGCACAGTTGTATGTGCCTCCGCTGGCCTGGTGCATGGACAACGCCGCCATGATTGCCCTCACCGCTTCCTATAAACTCGCGGCGGGACAGCCCAGCCCGCTCACCCTCACTGCCGAGCCAAACCTCGTCCTGCGCCCGTTGCCCTCGTAACCTTGCGGTGCCGTTCATGCGTATCAGGCAGGCCCGGGAGGCCCTCACCCTGCTGGAAGCCGTCCGCCCCCCGATGCCGGACGCCCCGGTAGCCGAGGATCTGCATCCCTGGCGGGCGTGTATCGACGCACTCGACCGCGCTATCCTCATGCTGCTGAACGAACGGGCCTGGTGTGCCAACCACATCGGGCGCCTGAAAAAACAGATGGGGCTGCCCGTCTATGTACCTAGCCGCGAAGCCGAGGTGATCGCCAACGTGCTGGCGTCCAACACTGGCCCGTTGCCCGATACAGCCGTGCGCCACCTGTTCGAGCGCATCATCGACGAGACCCGGTCGCTGGAACGGCTGCAGTACCAGGATGACCAGGATGCCTCGGATCACTGATGGGACAGGGACTGCTTGAACCAGACTGTTGGAACTGTAATGAAAAAGTGGCTCCTCGCCGGGGTGTTCGGGACAGGACTGCTGATGACGGGTCTCCTCGGCGTGTTCGCGCTGATGGGTAATACTCCCGATTTTGAAGGAAAGCGCGGCGTCAAGATTCCCCGGTCTGCCACGTTCGCGGCGGTGGTCGATTCGCTTACTGCCGGGGGGCTTCTCCAGAACAGGGCCTCTTTTGTCACGCTGGCCTCTCTGACGGGCTGGCGGCGGCAGATCAAGGCAGGCTATTACACGTTCGAGGCCGGGGCGTCCAACTACACCTTGCTGAACACCCTCCGGAAAGGGCTGCAATCCCCCATCCGCCTGACCATCCCCCCCGGCACGCGCCCCTCGGTGCTGGCGGCGGTGCTGGCGAAGGAGATGACGTTCTCGCGGCAGGAGGTCCTGGCGGCGCTGAAAGACCCGGCGTTTGCCCGTGAGCTGGGCACCGACACCACCCACCTCTTCGGCTACATGCTGCCAGAGACCTATTTCTTCTACTGGCTCACCGATGCCCGCACGGTGCTCCGCAAGGTGCAGGAGGCTGCCGAGCAGTACCTGCGCAAGCGCCTGCCGGGTGACGGGGTACCCCAGGGACTGAACCCGGACCAGGTGCTCAACCTGGCAGCCATCGTGGAGTGGGAGGCCCATCTGGAGGAAGAGAAACCACGCATCGCAGGGGTCTATCTCAACCGGCTGCGCGCAGGCTGGCCGCTCCAGGCCGACCCCACCGTCCAGTATGCCCTGCTCCAGATCGAGGGACAGAAGCGGCGGCTGCTCTTCCGCGACTACCAGATCGACCATCCCTACAACACCTACCGGATTCAGGGCCTGCCCCCTGGCCCCATCACCAACCCATCGCCGACCTCTATCCAGGCCGTTCTGAACCCGGAACAGCACGACTACTTCTACTTCGTGGCGAAGGGCGATGGCGGACATCTCTTCAGCCGGACGCTGGCCGAGCATAACCGGGCGGCAGAGGCCTACTACGCCCTGATGCGCCAGCGCCGGGCCGAGCAACAGCCGTAGGGCCGTGCCGGACAGCCCGTTCAGAAATGTAGCAGCGACTCGACCTGCGGCCCCTCGCCCAGCACGCCGCGCCCGTTCAGCACGTCCAGCTCGGCCAGGAACGCGAACCCCACCACCACAGCCCCCGTGCTCTGGACCAGGCGATGCGTAGCGGCGGCGGTACCGCCGGTGGCGATCACGTCGTCGTGGATGAGCACCCGGTCGCCAGGCCGAAGGGCATCGCGGTGCATCTCGATGGTGTCGGTGCCATACTCCAGCGCGTAGGTCTCGCGCACGGTGTGCCACGGCAGCTTGCCAAGCTTGCGGACCGGCACAAACCCGGCATCGAGGTGGTGCGCCAGCATGCCGCCCAGGATGAACCCGCGGGCCTCGATCCCCACTACCCTGGTGATGCCCGCCGCCCGAAACGGCGCCGCCAGCAGCGCCACTGCATGTTGCAACAGCACCGGATCGGCCAGGATCGGGGTAATGTCCTTGAACTGGATACCCGGCTTGGGGAAATCCGGGATGGTGCGAACGGCGCGGGCAATCTCGTGAAGCATGAACGTTGTGGGAAAGCTGATAGATTGCGGAGGGATAGAGGCTGCATTCGCGTTTTATAGTCAAATTGACTATAAAATTATAGTCAATTTGACTATATCATCCTTCTCTTCGCGACTTGCAATGCCCTACACTCCGTCGCCAGCATCCACCCGTCACGCTTCGGAACGAGGTTATCTACGGCCAGGAGGAGGGTAGTTGCGGCGGGCGTCGTCCAGCACCAGCACCCAGTCGTTGCCCCGTTCGGGAGTACCGGGCGGGTCGAACGTATGGATTCCAGTTCGGGGTACCCCGTCAATCCGGATGGCCGTGCCGGTGCGGGGATCAAACCACCAGGCCGCCCGGCGCGTCCCGCTCACAGCATCGAGGTGTACTGTCAGGGGCAGGCCGTAGGGCGAGTAGGCCAGCAGGTAGCTGCCGTCGCGGGCACGGGCTGCCCGTTGATGGGCCGCCCCTGTGCCAGTATCGCCGGTGAGCAACGTTGTGTCGGGCACCAGTTCCAGAAACGGGCGGGAGAGGAACAGGCGGCGGACGTATCCCATCTGGGTAGCGCCGGGATGGTCCAGCGCCGTGCGCCAGGGGGTGCGGGCGTGGGAGATGGGGGTGCGACCGGGGTGCCATACCTGCCACAGGTTGTGGTTGCCGTAGGTATGCCCTGCTGCCCCGGCCAGCAGCGACCAGTAGGCCGCCTGCCGCACGTCGAAATCGCTGAACCATCCGTTCTCCGGGTTCCAGTTCACCGGATGGTCCTCGTACCGGGGTTCGCCGTCCAGCACCGGCTTGACCGGGTGCAGCCGGTAGCCTGCGTCCGTGAACTGGTCGTTGGGAAAGTCGAACGAGCCGTGCCCGGACTGGAACATGTTGAAGTCGAGCCAGGGGTCTTCGTGAAACCATTCATAGGACTTATGGCTGCCTTGCGGGTGGTAGGTGATCAGGTGTTGCCCGCCGTCGCCCTGGCGCAGCCCTTGTGCCATCGCCCGGATGATGGCGAGGTCGTCCGGCTCTTCCGGGTTGCGGTCGCCTCCCAGAATCCAGACGACAGGTTTATCCCGGTAGCGCCGCCCCAGGTACTCCCCGAAGCTCCGGGCGTTGGCCGGGGTAAACACTTCCGGCCCGACCCCCCATTTCTTATTGAACTTGTCGCCCCAGGTGGGCAGCATTCCGATCCACAGCCCCAGGGCGGCAGCCCGGTTCACCACCGCATCCACATGCTGGAAATAGGCTTCGTTGGGTCGGGTGGGGTCCTGGTTCACGAGCGGAAGTTCGCCATAGGGGTTCGGTTCCGTCAGTCCGTTGAACTCGGCCAGCACCACGGCCTGCACCACTGTGAAGCCTTTGGAGTGCCGGTCGCGCAGGTAATGTGCAGCCTCGTCCAGGGTCAGGCGGTGAAACAGTTCCCATGCGGTGTCGCCGAGCCAGAAGAAGGGCTGGCCGTCGGCCTGGACGAGCCGCCGCCCATCGGCAGAGACGTGCAGGCGCAGCGGGGCGGGCTGGGCGAACGCCGGGGCGGTAGCCAGCAGGAGGCGACCCAGCAACGGGAGCAGCAGGTACCAGGCAAGGAGTAGCAGGTGGGTGGGCATGGGGTGGAGGGCAGTCAGTGGGTGCGGGATCGTCGGGTGAAAGGCCAAAATGTATACCCTCTGGTGTAAAAATGCGTGCCCCATGGGACATAATATTGGAAAAAAAGCCGCATGTGAATAAATTGCAAATGGGGGTCGGCGGTTTTCAGAAAACGTTGCAAGGGTTTTGGGCAGGGTTGGGTCTGTGATCCTGTATGGAGCCTGCCAGAACGGATGTGCCGTGAAGAAGCTCACCATCGACGAGATCGCCCAGCTTGCCTTTGTTTCGCGGTCGGTCGTCTCACGGGTATTGAACAACCGACCCTCCGTCAGCCATGAGGCCCGCGCACGGGTAGCGCGTGTGATTGAGGAGCACCAGTTTACGCCCAATGCTGTTGCCCGCAGCCTGGCGACCCACCGCACCTACGAGATCGGGGTGCTGGCCCCTGCCAAGAAGAGCAAGGTGCTCTCGAACGGGTTCTGGCCGCTGCTGCTGCGGGGCATAGCCCAGGCGTGCGAGGGGCAGGGGTACAGCGTCTCGCTGTCGATGTATCCGCTGGAGGATGAGGATCGGATCCACCAGTTTATCCGCTCTAAACAGGGATTTGAAGGCTATATCCTGATCTCCGGCGAATTGGCCCATGTAGCTGCCCCGGCCCTCCGGCGCCAACAACTACCAGCTGTGGTCGTGAGCTGGGCTTCCGACTTCCCCGAACTCAGCTCTGTGGATGCGGACAACGTGGGCGGCGGACGGCTGGCGGGGGAGCACCTGGCCCGGCTCGGCCATACCCGCATTGGCCTCCTCACCGGCCCTGCCTATACCCCTGAAACCCGTGACCGCCTCCGTGGCTGTATCGAGGTCCTGCAAACGGCCAACATCCCGGTGTGCGAATCCTGGATCGTCGAGAGCGACTATTCGGAGCAGGGGGGGTATGAGGCCATGCAAGCCCTGCTGGCGCATCCGGCACGCCCGACAGCCGTTTTCTGCATGAGCGATGCCCTGGCGACGGGCGCCCTCTTCGCTGCCCACCAGGCAGGCCTCTCCGTCCCGACAGACCTGTCGGTCATGGGCTATGACGACCTTCCATCAACCGCCTTCACCATCCCCCCACTAACCACCATCCACCAACCCATCGAGGGTATTGGAAAGGCAGCCGCAATGCTCATCATCCAGAGGATCGAGCACAAGGAAGCCGAACCGGTCCGACGGGTGCTGCCCGTCGCCCTGCGGATACGGGCCTCCACGGCTCCCCCACCGGTCTGACGGGATCAACCGGCGGTTGCATTTTTTCCCCTGCACAGGGTGGAAAAAATGGAACCGCTTCCATATACTATCACGCCTTCCCCTTCACCCTTTCTTTTCTGAAATTACACCGGAATACAGCATTCCCATCAGGCATGCCCCACCTGCCTGCGCGGAAGATGCCTCCTTGTGTGTGCGAGACCGGACGGTTTTTCTGCGGCTGAATTCCGACCTTTGGCCCACATCAACCTCAAAACCAGCTTTGGAGGATCTTTCCTATGAGACTAACAAGGCTACTATTCCTGCTGGCCTGGATGATTCCCACCGCGACGGCCCTGGCGCAGTCCGGGAAAATCTCCGGGGTCGTGCGCGACGCCACGACCAACGACCCGCTCCCCGGAGTGAACGTTGTAATCGTCGGGACGACGCAGGGTGGTGTCACGGACCTCGACGGGTTCTACTTCGTCAACAACGTCCGGCCCGGCACCTACACGTTGCAGGTGTCCTTCATCGGGTACACGACCGAGACCCAGGGCAACGTCCGGGTGAGCAACGGGCTGACCACGGAGGTAAACTTCGGGCTGCAACCTACCCAGGTGGGCCTGGATGAAGTGACCGTCGTGGCCGAGCGACCCATCGTGCAGGCCGACGTCTCGGCCAACGTCGCCAGCCTCCAAGCCGGCGAGATCGAGGACCTGCCCATCGCCAGTGTGACCGATGCTATCGGCCTCCAGGCGGGTATCCAGAATGGCCTCGAAATCCGGGGCGGTGGTGCCAACGAGCTGGCCTTCGTTGTGGACGGCCTCAACCTCCGGGGGGGGCGGGACCAGCAGCCGCTGACCAACATCAGCTTCACGGCCCTCGAAGAAGTGCAGGTCCAGACCGGCGGCTTCAACGCCGAGTATGGCAACGTGCGCTCTGGGGTGATCAACGTCACCACAAAGGACCCCTCGCGCGAGCGCTACACCTTCGATGGCATCTTCCGCTACACCCCGGACCAGGACCTGACCCTCAACCAGTTTGACCAGCTGGGAGATTGTGAGGCTGAATATGCCTCCGGGAATGTCTCTTCGGGTTGCGATGCCTGGTGGGTACGTCCTTTCCTCGACCCGGAGACGCGCTATAGCGGTTCTGGCAACTGGGATGCCTACACCGCCCGGCAGTACCGCGAGTTCTCCGGGGGCTGGGACGCGATTTCCACCCGGCTCCAGGGCGAAGGCTTCGACGTGACCTCGGATGATCTGATCGAGTACTACAAGTACACGCACCGCAAGGACAACAACCTGGACATCCCGGACTACGACGCCGACTTTACGTTCGGCGGCCCGGTGCCTGGTGTGAGCAAGGCGTTGGGGAATCTGCGGTTCCTCTTCTCGTACCGCGGCCTCCAGCGGGCCATGTTCTTCCCGCAGACCCGCGACCGAACCCGGTACGACACCTTCCAGGGCAAGCTTACCTCTGACCTCGCCAAAGGCGTCAAGCTCACCCTGCATACGATGGTGGCAAACGAGCGTGGGGTCGTCGGGGACAATGAGACACCCTTTGCCTTCGTCGTGGAACGGGGAACTTGGTCGCGGAACGACGGGGGACAGTGGCTCTGGGGCGACGCCTATATCTCCTCGGCGAATGTGGACAACCTGCTGCTGGGGGGCACCCTCACCCATACCCTCAACGCCCGGACGTTCTATGAGGTGACCCTCCAGAACCTGAGCACCAAGTACCGGCACGTCTTCCCCAACACCCGGGATGCCTCCTTCTGGTGCCCGGACGACGGGATCGGCCCCGACGGTACCGAATGCACGCCCGGCCAGTTCGTCACCCGGCTCTACACCGATAACTTCGGTGCAGCCAATCCGCTGGGCCTTGCCAGTGGGGAACTCCAGTGCTTCGGCGGTAGCAGTGACCTGAACGCCGACGGCGACCGTATTCCCTACTGCGTCGGCGAGGAGCCGTTCGGCTTCTCCGGCATCGGGGGCAATCTGCTGGACTTCACCGAGACGGGGGCGCACAGCAGCAAGACCCGCGACACCTCCAACGTCAACATCTTCACCGGGCGCTTCGACCTCACCAGCCAGGTCAACCGGCTGCTCCAGGTCAAGACCGGCATCGAACTGATTGCCAGCAACTACAACATCCGCGCCCAGCGTTCGCAGCTCGAACTGGGCTTCACACCGGATGACTATCCCTGGTCCCGTCAGCCCATCCAGGGCGCGATCTATAGCCAGGGCAAGCTGGAGTTCAAGGGGATGATTGCCAACCTGGGTATCCGGGGTGACTATTTCAATACCAACCAGGACTGGTGGGACCTGGAGAACAACCCGTACTCCCAGGCCCTGGCCGGCAACGAGGAGGCCCTCAACGCCGACACCTCGCTGGCCAAGATCGGGGCTTCCAACCAGTTCTACCTCAGCCCTCGCCTGGGCATCTCCTTCCCCATCACCGAGAACAGCAAGCTCTACTTCAACTACGGACACTTCCGCCAGCAACTCGACGACCGCGACCTCTTCGGCATCGAGTCCCGGCGCGACCGTGGCATTGAGTTCATCGGCTACCCCGATCACCCGATGCAGCTGACGGTGGCCTATGAACTGGGCTACGACCAGAACCTGTTCGACCAGTTCCTGCTCCGCGTCTCCGGGTTCTACCGCGACGTGCGCAACCAGCGCCGCGAGGTCACCTTCAACGCGCTGGAGTCCGTCAACTACATCACCGCCCGGCCCTGGAACTACGAGGACATCCGGGGGGCCGAGTTCACCCTCACCAAGAACCGGGGGAAATGGATTCAGGGCTTCCTGAACTACACGTTCCTGCAAACCAAGGAGGGCAACTTCGGCTACGGCCAGTTCAACGAGAACCTGGCTACGCAACGGGCCTACCTGCTCAACAACCAGGACTATCGCCTCTTTGCGCCACTGGCCCGGCCCTATGCCAGGCTCAACCTGCTGTTCCTGACCCCGCGCGACTTCGGTCCGGCCAATGGGCAGGTGCTCGGCGACTGGCGCATCAGCTTCCTGGGGAACTGGCAGGCAGGGGCGAAGACGATCTGGAACGATGCCCAGACCTTCCCCGAGCTGCGGGAGAACGTGCAGTGGCGGGACTGGTGGAACTTCGACCTGCGCTTCACCAAGCACATCAACACCCGTGCCGGCGAGACGCAGCTGTTTGTGGACGTGACCAACGTGTTCAACATCCGCCACTTCGACGCGGGTACCACCGTTGGCCCGCAAGACGACCGTCTCTACATGCGTTCGCTCCACCTGCCGGAAGATACCTTCGACTCGCTCGAACGGCTCACCTGCACCAGCAACCCGGATGCCGACCCGTCCGATTGTCCGTTCTCGGACAAGGAAGGGCTGCCCTACCTCTGGGTGCCGGGAAATGACCGCCCGGGCATGTTTCGTGATGAAGATGTGGCTTTCCAGCCCATCGAGGCCGTAGCCTCCCTGGCTAGCGTGGCCGAAGGTGACCGTAATACAGTGGCTTGGTACTGGGCCAAGGACACGGGCACCTACTCGCGCTGGACGGGCAGCGCTTGGCAGCCAGTGGATGAGGGTGAACTCAAGGAGGCCCTGGACAACAAAGCCTACATCGACATGCCGAACCGGCGTTTCGAGAACTTTATCCTCCCGCGCCGGGTCTCCCTCGGCCTGCGGTTCACCTTCTGAGCATGGAGGGATCGGGCGGGGAGCACACCTCCCCGCCCGATCCTGACGGCAATGGATACCCAAACCGATCAAACAAAACAGGGTGCCATGAAGCATTATTACCAATGGTTCCGGTCGTTCACCGTCTGTGGCCTGCTCCTTGCCGGGATGGCCGGGGAGGCACAGGCACAGTTCAACGGTAAGTGGCTGGACATCGGGTCCTACCACCACATCTATGTCGAATCCGGGGCACGGCAGGAAAGCGCCACCACCACGGAAGGCATGGAGTGGCCCGCGATCCTGCGCCAAAGCTCCCACGACTGGGCACAGGCCTTCTGGATCGGGGTGAAAGACTGGACCGACGAACGGGGAGTCAACTTCCCCTACTACGTTGCCCGTATCGGCCCGCGTAACCCTGGCCTGGATGCCTCCAAACCCATCCAGAACCAACTCATCGCCCGGTATGAGGATACCCGCGTACTGGTCGATGGCGTCGATGCCTTCGACAATGTGGCTGTGGTCAACGAGATCAATCCCAACCTGCCCGCCGACCGCATGGTCGACAACATCTACAACATGATCGTGGGCGTGACCACCCACCGTAAGGCCTATGCCTACGTGAACCAGTTCCACGACAACTACCACCTGATCGAGAACCAGTTCTGCAACACGGGCAATACCGACGACGACCCGGAAATCGAGCTGGATGGACAGACCCTCAACGATGTGTACTTCTTCTACGTCCACCGCTGGCGCGGCAACGCCCAAGAAGGCTGGGCCACCGATGCCGGACAGACGTGGGGCAAGTACAGCATGGTGGATGTGGTGGGCGACGGCCATGCCGACTACCTCGTGGACTTCACCGCGATCTACCTGTGGCCGGGTTATGCGTCTGGCTTTACCCGGTTCAACAACCTCGGTGGCCCACTCTATGAACCCACCTGGCTGACCCATCCGCGCGAGGACTTCGGTCGCCTCGCCGGTGGCTCCTTCGTAGGGCGCATGACCCTGCACGCCGACCAGTCCGCCAGTGACAATACCTACCACAAATGCACCAACGGCGTAGGCGAGTTCGACTGCCAGCCGCATACCCTGGGCTTCATGGACCAGGACGAGGCCCTCACCGGCGACGGCCATCCGCACCGTGACTACTACGAGCTGGGCATCCTCACACGCGAGAACCCGGCAGAGCCAGCCAACGCCAGTTGCCCCACCTGCTCTTCACGCCAGTGGCCCCACTATGCCGACCGCATCCAGCCGAACGGGGAGTTCTGGAATCCCACCGGGGACGCCAGCAGCGGCAAGCAGGGCGGCCACGCCCCCACCGTCGCCTATGGGCCGTATGACCTGGCCTTCGGCGATTGCATCAACGTGGTGGTATCCGAAGGTGCTTCCGGGCTATCCTTCGATGCCCGTGTGGAAGTGGGCCGGACCTACAAGAACAACAACGGCAACGACCAGCTCCGCATCGGCTTCGATGCTAACGGCGACGGGCAGATCACCGACCGGCCTTTCCGCTATGACGTGCTCTACAACGGCTCGGAGCTCATGACGAAGAACCAGTGGGTGATGACCGCCCGCGACTCGCTCTTCCAAACCTTTACCCGGGCCCGCAACCTGTGGACTGCCGGCAACCCGACCGATGGGCCAGAGGGCCTCAATATCAGCCGCTATCCGATCCGGGAGGCCCCGCACGCCCCCACCCAGTTCCGTATCTTCGGCCGACCGAACCGCGTAGACTTGGAATGGGACCCGCCTGCTGGTGGGCCGACCCGCGTGCGGTGGGAAATCTACCGGACCAACGAATTCGAGGATAACCTGCCCTATACCAAGATCGCCGAGCTGCCGCCGACGGCTACCACCTATGAAGACCGTACTGCTCAGCGTGGCGTAGACTACTTCTACTACATCGTCGCCGTCGGGGAACCCCAGCCGGTGGACCCGAATGGGATCAACGGGACGCCCGGTGGAGTGCCGCTCACCAGCAGCCGTTACCTCACCCAGTCGTACTTGCCCACCCGCCTGACCCGCTCGCCCTTCAGCAGTGCGGAAGCCACCTGCCCGGAGGCCGGCCGGATCTACGGCATCTCCTGTACGCCAGGGGCCACCGTGACCCTGCCGGGCGTGCCCTACTTCTGCCCCGAATCGGGCAAGGGGGCCGATGGGCAGTCCTGTACGCCGGGTGAGTTTGCGTTCCGGACGGCCACCAAGACGGTCAAGGACGCCCGTGTGGTGCCCAACCCGGTCAACCTCGGCTCTGATGGCAACAATGCCACCGGTACCATCCGGTTCGCCGGGACGGCGGGCGAAGATCAGGTCGGGTTCCTCGATATCCCGGGGAACTGCACCATCAAGATCTTTACCGAGCTGGGCGAGCTGGTCAAGATCATCGAGCATACCAACGGCAGCGGTGACGAGTTCTGGAACCTGACGACCGATGCCCGGCAGCTCATTGTCAGCGGCATCTACATCGCCGTCATCCAGGACAACGACACGGGCGAGCGGTCCTTGCTCAAGTTCGTGGTGATCCGGTAACACGGGCAGCTACCGGGGGTCGTGCGCGGCCCCCGGTAGCCTGCACCCAAAGTTGCAACGGGGATTTTCCCTTCAAACCCCTCTTACGCTATGAAAAAGTGTTATCTGCACGCGATGGCGCTTGGGCTGCTCCTGCTCTTCGCTCCGGCAGCATGGGGCCAGATCATTCCTGGGCCTGACACGGAGGTGGAGACGGAGAAGAGTGCACAGACCGGCATGAAGTTCCTCGCCATGTCGGTGGACGCCCGCTCGGCCGCCCTCGGGGGGGCCATGATGGCGGAGTTCAATGGCTCTTCCGCCTCGCTCTTCTACAACCCGGCCAGCATGGCGGGCATGGAAGGCTCCTTCCACGCCAGCGTCGGCCAGCTTCAGTTCATCACCGACATCAACTACAACGTCGCCAGCCTCGCCTACCGGCCCAGTGGGGGCAACTACGGCGTGGTAGGGGTCTCGCTGATGAGCGTGGACTACGGCGACTTCATCGGCACCGTCCGCGCCGACAACGACCAGGGCTACCTGGAAACGGGCACCTTCAGCCCCACTGCCCTGGCAGTGGGCCTCGGATACGCCCGCTCCTTCTCCGACCGCTTCTCGGCGGGCGGCCAGGTCAAGTACGCCCTCCAGGATCTCGGCACCTTCTTCACCAGCCGACCCGAAACCAACGACGGTATCTCGCTGGTGGGCGCTTCTACCGAAGACTACAACATCAGCACCGTCGCCTTCGATTTCGGTGTGACCTACAAGACAGGATTCAAGAGCCTCGAACTGGGCATCGGTGCCCGCAACTTCGCCCGTGAACTGACCTACGTCCGCGAGCGCTTTGAACTGCCGCTCACGTTCGAGATCGGTGTCGGGATGAACCTGATGGACCTGACCAGCCTCGACCCGAACACGCATGCGTTGCAGCTCCGCGTGGACGCCCAACGCCCGCGTGACTTCAACGAGCACATCCGCTTCGGCCTCGAATATGCCTTCCAGGACATGATCTACCTCCGGGGGGGCTTCGAGCAACTGGGTGTGAGCGAGGAGCAAGGGGCCAGCTTCGGTGCTGGCGTCAAGCTCGGTATCAGCAACATCCGCTTCGGGGCCGACTATGCCTACACCGACTTCGGGCTGTTCGGCAATGTGAACCGGCTCGCCCTCCAGTTCGGGCTGTAACACAAACGACCTGACCTCTCCAGCAGGGGTGTGTGGTGATCAGCCATGCACCCCTGCTTTTTACAGATATTTAGTTGTATATACAACTAATTTAACCCCTCCCAAAAAAGTGTTAAGGCTGGCTTACCGGGTCAGGTTCTTGAGGTAGAGGACCGGGCGCTGGAGGCGTTGCCACTGTACGGCCCCGGGAGGCCCCCCTGCGGGGCAGGACGTATTGCGACCAGGCAGAGCGAGGCAACAAAGCCGGTTCCACAAAAAGATGGCACGCCTGGCAGTGTTGCAAGGCATAGCGCCGCCCGGCTTCCTGTGTGGTATCGTCCACGAGATGCTAGGGTGGCTGGATCAGTTCCGGTGCCAGTGTTACGGGGGTGGGGGCCGGTGTTGGCATGCCGCCAGCAGAAGCAACAGGAGCCAGCTTCGATGGATGCGTTCAGGGGGCTTCATACCGGATGGTCAGTTCCGTAGTACCGGGTGGAACCATCGTGCGCGTTTGCGTCCCATCGGGCCAACGGACGAGCAGATGGGTGATGGCGGTGGCGGCGGGATGGCCTACCACCTGTACGGCACTGTTCTGCCCCCAGTAGCCCGCGCCTGCCGACACCAGCCGTCCCGGTCCGGTTGTCCCATCGGCATAGTGTGCCCGCAGGACTGCCCCAACACCCGTCGGGTTGCCGGGCGGTCCGGCCAGCCGCACACGCAGGCCAACGGGCGTCCGGGCGTTGTGGTAGAGCTTCGTCCCAGCCCCGTTCTGCGTCACCAGCAGGTCCACCCGCCCATCGGCGTCGAAGTCCGCGACGGCGGCTCCGCGCTGCTCTCCGTAGACCTGCACGCCGGAGGTCTGCCCTGGCAAGGGTATCAGGCTGCCCTGTCCGTCGCCCTTCAGCCACAGCCCGCGCCCGGCATCCTGGCGGGGGGTATCGTTCGGATAGGCGAAGAAGTTCTGGCCGAGGAACAGGTCTTCGTGCCCGTCGGCATCGACGTCGGCCACCGTGACGGCAAAGGCCGGGGCTTGTTGTGCTTCCAGTGGGAGGGGCGTCGCCTCGAAGTGCAGCGTGCCGTTGCCGTCGGCCCGGTTTATGAACAGCAGATGTGCCAGCGTGCTCGCCTCCAGCACGGCCGCCTGGTCCAGCCGGGGGCCGATGATGGTGCCGAGTGTGGCGGCGGCGAACTGCTGGTAGGTGGGCACCCGGCTGCGGACGTAGGGCAGGGCTTGCGCGAGCACCCCCAGTCCAGTTTCCGGCACATACGCTTGCGCCACCGCCAGGTAGGAGGCTGCGAGTGGGTCGATCACCCCATCGCCGTTGAAGTCGGCGTAGTAGAGCCGCAAGGGGTTCGGGGCCAGGTGCCACCGTCCATGCGGCCCATTCCACCCGGTATTGGTGGCTATCACATCCAGCCGTCCATCCTCGTCAAGGTCGCCGAGGGCCACGCCGTTCCACCATCCGGAGTGGTCGCCGAGTCCGGTTGCGGTGGTCTGGTCGGAAAAGCGTCCCTGGCCGTCATTCTGGAAATACCGCACCGGCCCCCACTCGGTTGCCAGCACGAGGTCGGCATCGCCGTCTTCATCCAGGTCTCCGAAGGTTGCGCCGGAGACCATTCCGACCTCCTGGAACGGGGTGCTGAGGGCGGCATCGTACTGGAAGTCCGTGCCATTGTTGCGGTAGAGTCGGGAGGAGGCAGGTTCCGGATACCGTCCGGGGAGGAGGCGCCCCCCGGCGAAGAGGTCGAGGTCGCCGTCGCTGTCGGCGTCGCCCAGGGCCAGCGGGCCGAGGCTGGCCGTGCCGAAGGGGAGGCGGTCGCGCAGCACCAGTGGTCCGCGAAGGCTGCTGGCCGCGTACACCTCCACCCAGGAGGAGTCGCCCGGTCCGCTTTCGTCGTTGGAAACGCCCACGAAGACGAGGGGCTGGCCTTGTGGCTGCTGGAGGACCACGATCCCGGCCTGGTCGCCTGTCGTTGGGCCGGGTGCCGTGCCTGGACGGTGGGCCCACCGGCCCTGTCCCGCGTTCTCCACCACTGCCAGCTGCCCGCCGCGTCCGGTGCCGACGAGCAGGTCATCATCGCCGTCGGCGTCCAGGTCGGCCCAGGCCATCGCCGGGCCTTGCTGGCTGAGCCGCCGGGGGAGGAGGGGCTGGCGGTCGAAGTCCCGGAACGGAGATTCGAGGTGCTGGTGGGCCAGCGCGGCGCTGGCGTCCTCCATCCAGGTCATCGCCGGGCCGGACGGGGTGGCCGGGGAGGTTGCTGCCGCTCCGGCTTCGTCGATCTCATAGATTCGGTTGGGTCGCACGCCCGTGATGCGGCTCCAGCGCCCACTGCGCCAGGCGACTTCGATGGTGAGGGTGTCGTCGGAGCTAGCGGTGGCGAAGGCATAGACCGGGTCGCTGCCGGAGAGGTACTGCCCGCCGCTGATGACCTCTTTCTCCTGCACCGGCAGGCGGGGGCTATGGACGCGGATCTTCGCGCCGATGCCCTGGGTGTTGGGGGACAGGCCCCGCAGCCGGACGGTGAGGCG
>CAZLRO010000070.1:0-9540 GCA_964561865.1 uncultured Rhodothermaceae bacterium
ACGTTTTCCTGGGAGCAACTCGACCACGTAGCCGCCTTGCGGGAAGCGGCCAAGCCGCTGGTGTGATCAGGTCGTCACGGTCAGCACGCTGTTGAATCCGCCGAGGCCGTCATGCATTTTGGCGGGATTGGCCGGGTCGTCGAGCCAGGCGGTCTGGTCGAGGCGGAACTTATACGTGTAGGTGTCGGGCACGAGGGGCATGGCCGGTGTTTGCCACAGCCCGTATTCGATTTCTACGGCGCGGAGTCCGGGCTCCTGCCATCCGTCCCAGCTACCGAGGACCTGTACCGTGTGTGCCGTGTGGTCGTGCAGCATGAACCGGACGCCGTCGTGGGTGAGCTGTGGTGAGATCAGGGATCGCCGGTGCTGTTCCTGCAAGGCATGGGCTACCGCCCGTCCGGCTTCGAGGGCACCTGCGCCCTGGCGCTCTGCCATCACGCCGGGCACCGGCGCGGCGGTGGCATGCAAGACCTGCCGTACGAGCAACGGGGTGAGCTTCGGGTTGGCCTCCAGCATACAGGCGATGGTGCTGGCGACCAGCGGGGCGGCGAAGCTGGTGCCGTCCACATGCTGGTAATGCGGGGTGATGAGCTTGTGGCGGGCGATCTCGGTGGCATGGCGCTGGCGGTCGCGGAAGAGCACCGGGGCCTGCTGCGCCAGCGGTGTACCCGGCAGCACTGGCGCGGCCACCCAGATGCTCGGCGCCACCAGTTCGGGCTTGGCTGCGCCATTCGACGCCTCCCCGTAGTTGCTGTGCCAGAGCCGCACCGCGTCGTGGTCGAAGGTGTTCTGGTCGTCGAGGCCGCCTACCGTCAGGGCCTGGGGGGCCGTGGCCGGGGGGATGAGGTGGCGCACGCCATCGTTGCCCGCGGCGGCCACGACGACGATGCCCGCTTCCACGAGGGCTGCGACCGCCTCATCGACCGGGTTGCCCGTCAGCGGATTGACCCCTTCGCCTGCTACCGAGAGGTTGACTACACGCACGCCGAGGTCCGGGCCGTGCGCCCGTAGCCAGCGGAGGGCCTGGGTGATGCTGGCGTTGGTGATGTGCCCTGCGGCGTCGCGCACACGCACCAGCACGAGGTCGGCCTCGCTGGCAAGGCCCCGGTAGAGGCCATGGCTCTGGAAGCCGTTCCCGGCGGCTGCGACGCTGGTCATCAGCCCATGCCACCGGTGGTCCTGCCCGTCGTCCCAGCCCGGCCAGGTGGGGGGTTCGTCGGGCTGGAACCTGCGTTCACGGTTGCGCGCGATATCAACCCAGGCACGGATGCGGTTGCGGGGACGGGTCAGATCCGGATGGGGGTAGAAGCCGGAATCGACGAGCGCCACCGTCACGCCACGCCCCCGGAAGCGGGGGTCAGCATGGAGGCGGAGTGGAGTGGGCAGTACGCCAAAAGCGGCCTCGGCGTCCAGCGGCCAGGCGGTCTGGGCTTGCGCATGAAACGCCGCGTCCCCGCGTTCGAGCAACGTTTTCAGCAGGTGCTCCTGCACACACGCGGGGCACGCCCCGTCGGGCCGCTCCCAGAACGGATACCAGTGGGACTCCTCCAGCACGGCCTGCGGGGTAGGCGTATGGCACAGGGGGCACTTCATGGGGGTGATGGATTGGAGGAAAGGAGACGATCAGGGTTACCTGGCCTGTTTCTCGCGTTTCCTTCCTTTCTTCCGCTCCTCGCGTTTCCGTCCTTCCCCTCCTCTGCGCCTCGATTCTCCCCTGCGCGCCACACCCGCAGCACCTCGGCGACGCTCCAGGCCTGGGCGAAGCAGCCGCGTGGAGTGAACGGGGCCTCGCCGTCGAAAATCTCGCTGAGGCTGCCGAGGCCATGGTCCGACAGGTGGCGCAGCAGGGGCGTCAGGAACGAGCGGGCAATGTCGGGTTGGGCATAGACGCGCTGGTGGGCTTCGATGAACGGGCCGATGAGCCAGCCCCAGACGGTGCCCTGGTGGTAGGCGGTGTCGCGGTGCCAGGGGTCGCCGCCGTAGTGGGCCACGAACGCCGGGTCGTCCGGGGCGAGGCTCCGCAACCCGTGCGGCGTCAGCAGGTGGCGGGCGCACACGTCTACGACGGCGCGTTGCTGTTCGGGCAGGAGTGGACTGTGCAGCAGCGAGACGGCCAACAGCTGGTTGGGCCGGAGGGTGGCGTCGTCGCCGTCGGGGGTATCCAGCACGTCGTAGCAGTAGCCGCGTTCGGCGTTCCAGAACCGCTGGAAGCTTTGGAGGGCCTGGTCGGCAGCAGCCTCGTAGGACGCATCCGACATGCCCAGCCGCCGGGCGAACGCCGCCATCGTGCGCAGGCCGTGGTACCACAGCGCGTTGACCTCGACGGGCTTGCCGATGCGGGGGGTCACCACGTAGTCGCCCACCTTCGCATCCATCCACGTCAGTTGGACGCCCGGCTCGCCCGCATACAGCAGCCCGTCGGCAGGATCGACGTGGATCTGGTAGCGCGTGCCCCGCTGGTGCCATTCGATGATCGTTTCCAGCACCGGAAACAGGTCGCGCAGCAGCATGTCGTCGCCGGTGGCGGCATGGCAGGCACGGATCGCCTCGAGGTACCACAGGGTGGCATCGACGGTGTTGTATTCGGGGGTCTCGCCCGCGTCCGGGAAGCGGTTGGGCAGCATCCCCTGGTCTACAAACTGCCCGAAGGTGCGGAGGATGGAGGCGGCCACGTCCGGGCGTCCGGCGGCGAGCGTCAGGCCGGGCAGGGCGATCATGGTGTCGCGGCCCCAGTCGCCGAACCACGGATAGCCCGCGATCACCGAATGCCCGTCCGGGTCGGTAGGTGTGGGGCGGCGGACGATGAACTGGTCGGCGGCCAGCACGAGTTGCCGGAGGTCGGCGGTGGCTTCGGCCAGGCCCGCCGTGTCGAGCAACCCCGCTTCATACGCCCGGCGGTCGGCATACGCGGCCAGGCCATCGCACGGCGGTGACGGCTCGGTGCTGCATACCATCGTCCGGGCGCTCCCCGGCTCCAGCACCAGCGTGAACGTGCCTGCGTGCAGGTGGTCCTCCACCGCATCAAGGCCCCGATAGGCTTCGACGGACAGGAGGAAGTTCCGGTACCAGTCGTGGTTGGGGGTCACTTCGGCCCCGTCGCTCAGCAGATAGAACGGCACAGCGTCGGGGTGGGACTGCACCTGCAACCCGTGCGGCACGGGCGCAATCCCCATCCGCCCATCGCCTGCATGGGTGCTGCCGTGGTAGTCGCGGTCGTTGACGAGGGCCTTCAGGGTGAGTTGCACCGGGGCGGTAGCGCGGACGAGGTCGTAGCGCACGTAGGTGGTGTTGGCCCCCGGCTGCATCCAGATGCGCTTTTCGAGGAGGGCATCGCCCAGGGCAAAGGTCCAGACCGGCGTCGTGCCTTCGAGGTGAAAGCAGTCCAGATGTACAAATCCGGTCGGGTCGAGGACGCCGCCGAGCCAGCGGTTGGCCGCGAGGGGATAGGCCCGTCCGTCGTAGTGGGCGGTCTCGTCGAACTTCGTCACCAGCAGCCGGCGGCCCAGCGGCGGGTGCAGTGCGGCGACGAGCAGGCCGTGGTAGCGCCGCGTCAGCAGCCCGGCTACCGTGCCTGCGGCAAAGCTGCCGAGGCCGTTCGTCACCAGCCATTCTTTCCGGCCCGAAACCGCCGGATCGGCACACAGGTCGCGGGGAAACTCCATGATGTTGGCGGTTGGCTGTTTGGTGCTTGGGGAAATAGCGGTTGGCTGTTAGCCGTTAGCTGTTAGCCATTGGGTACTTGGTGCTTGGTACTTGGTACGCTTGGCCTACGGCTGTGCTGTATTTCTCTGTCATTCCGACCGGAGGGAGCAATCTCGTTTCCTAACGTACTGTGTGAGATTTCACTACGTGCAACCTTCGGTTTCTCCTCCCTTCGGTCGTTCGGAAGGACGGCAGGGTTGGGAGGTTAATATGACCAAAGGCCGTATCCCGTGCCCCTCTCCTGCGAAGGCAGAGGAGGGATCAGGAATGGTCGATCTTTCCCCCTCCTGAGAACAGGAGGGGTCAGGGGAGGTCGATGGCAACGTCGCCTTCCAATTCCCCCGCTCCGCTCGGGACAGGGGAATCGCACTTCCCCAAGTCCGGAGGCCGACCCAACGGCCCCATCCATTCACGTCGTCACGGCCTGTCCATCCCCGGCCACGTTCTCCGGTTCGGGGGTGCGCCGGGGTTGGGTCTGTTTCCGCCTGCCGCCGCTCTGCTGGATGAGCTTGGCGACGAGGGCGGTCCAGCCGGTCTGATGGCTGGCGCCGATGCCCGCGCCGTTGTCGCCGTGGAAGTACTCGTAGAACAGGATGTAGTCGCGCCAGTGCGGGTCCTGCTGGAAGTAGTCCGTGCCGCCATAGAACGGGCGGCGTTGCGTGGCCTCGTCGCGCAGGAACAGGCGGGTGAGGCGGCGGGAGAGTTCGGCGGCCACCTCCCACAGGTTTGAACGGGTGTCGGAGCCGGTAGGGAGTTCCACCTGCACCCGGTCTCCATAGTAATGGTGGAACTTCTGGAGGGCCTCGATCATCAGGTAGTTGACCGGCATCCAGATCGGCCCGCGCCAGTTGGAGTTGCCGCCGAACAGTCCGGTGGTGGACTCGGCAGGTTCGTACTGCACACGGAAGGTGTGGCCGTCTACGCGGAACTCGTAGGGCTGTGCCTCGTGCTCTTTCGAGAGCGCCCGCAGCCCGTAGTCCGAGAGGAACTGGTCAGGGTCGAGCATTCGGGTGAGGATGCGTTCGAGCTGCTGCTGGTCGACGAGCGAGAGGAGGTGGCGCCCGCCTTCGCCCGGCTCGGTCGAGAGCGTGAGGTTGCGGATCAGGTGGGGCCGGTAGCGCAGGAACCAGTCCATCCGCTGCTTGAAACGGGGCAGCTTCTCCAGCAGGTCTGGCTCCAGCGTCTCGACGGCGAAGAGCGGGATCAGCCCGACGAAGGAGCGAATCTGGAGCGGGACCAGTTGCCCACCGGGCAGGTTGAGGGTGTCGTAGTAGAAGCCATCCTGCTCGTTCCACAGGCCGGAGCCACCGCAGGCCTTGTTGATGGCGTTGGCGATGTAGACGAAGTGCTCGAAGAACTTGGTTGCCACGTCCTCGTAGGCCGGACGGGTGCGGGCCAGCTCGAGCGCCATCGCCAGCATGTTGAGGCAGTACATGCCCATCCAGGCCGTGCCGTCGGCCTGTTCGAGGTAGCCGCCGGTAGGCAACGGGGCGCTGCGGTCGAACACCCCGATGTTGTCGAGTCCCAGAAAGCCGCCCTGGAAGATGTTGTTGCCGTTGGCGTCCTTGCGGTTGATCCACCAGGTGAAGTTGAGCATCAGCTTCTGGAAGACCCGCTCCAGGAAGTCGGTGTCGGCCTGGCCCGTCGCCATCTTCGTGATCTTGTACACGCGCCACGCCGCCCAGGCATGGACGGGCGGGTTGACGTCGCCGAAGGCCCATTCGTAGGCGGGGATCTGCCCGTTGGGGTGCATGTACCACTCGCGCAGCATCAGGATGAGCTGCCGCTTGGCCCATTCGGGGTCGATCATCGCCAGGGGCACCATGTGGAAGGCTAGGTCCCACGCGGCGAACCAGGGGTACTCCCAGGCGTCGGGCATCGAGAGCACGTCGTAGTTGTGCAGGTGCATCCAGGCGTGGTTCCGCCCGGTGCGCCGCTCGGCGGGCGGTGGCGGCTGGCCGGGGTCGCCGTGCAGCCACGCCTCGAGGTTGTAGTGGTAAAACTGCTTGCTCCAGAGCAGCCCGGCAAACGCCTGGCGCTGCACGCGCCGCTCGTCCTCGGTCAGCCCCACGCGGTGGATCTGCTGGTAGAACGCATCGGCTTCCTGGATGCGTTCGTCGAAGAAAGCGTCGAAGTCGTTGAAGGGACGGCGGTAGCGCGACCGCGTCATGCGCACCTTAACCGTGTAGCTCTCGCCCGGCAGGATGACCTTGCGGATGTGGGCGGCGACCTTCGTGCCCTGCTGGGCCGGGTTCACCCGGTCCTGGTGCCCGTGGACGACGGCTTCATGGATGCCGTCCTTGACGTAGGGGGTGTTGTTCGGCGTGCCGTAGAGCCGCTCGGTGTTCGTCTCGTTCTCGGTGAACAGCAGCGCCGGGGGCTGTCCGCCCGGTGCGAACACGTACCACCACCGTTCCCCCAGCTCCGGATGGGAACACCGCACCGCCGCCGTGTTGCCCTCGGTGGCCTGTTCGAGCACCGGCTTCCCGCTGCCGTCGGCGTCCCAGGACCAGGTGTTGCGGAACCAGAGCTGCGGCAGCAGGTGCAGCGGTGCCGGGTCCGGCCCCCGGTTGATGGCCGTGATGCGGCACAGGATATCCTCCTGGTCGGCCTTGGCGTACTCGATGAACACGTCGAAATACCGGTGCTCGGCGAAGGCACTGTGCAGCGCGTCGATCAGCTCGTACTCCGGCTGGTAGCGGCTGCGGCGGCGGTTCGTCTCCACGAGGTCGCCATAGGGATAGGCCACCTGCGGATACTTGTACAGCATCTTGGCATAGCTGTGTGTGGGCGTGGAGTCGAGGTAGAAATAGTACTCCTTCACGTCCTCGCCGTGGTTGCCCTCGTTGCCGGTCAGGCCAAAGAGCCGTTCCTTGAGGAGGTTGTCGTGCTCGTTCCAGAGCGCCACGCCCAGGCAGAGGTGCTGCATGCGGTCGGAGAAGCCACCGAGGCCGTCCTCGTTCCAGCGGTAGGCCCGGCTGCGGGCATGGTCGTGCGGGAAATACTCCCAGGCGTTGCCATAGGGACTGTAGTCCTCGCGCACCGTGCCCCAGGCCCGTTCGCTCAGGTATGGCCCCCATTTTTTCCAGTCGGCCTTGCGGGCCTCGGAGTCGGCCAGGCGTTGATCTTCAGCAGTCATTGGGGTTTCCAGGATGTGGGATAAAGGGCAGGGGCCTGGAACAAGTCCAGTCTGTTTGTCAGAATTATAGTCAATTTGACTATATAGTCAAATTGACTATAATTCCTGGTGCAAGGGTCAACCTCCGTGCTTCTCCCCGGAGGCCAGCAGCGGTTGCAGCCGTTCGAACAGGTCGAGGCACAGGGTTTCGATGAAACCGACCGGGTTGGCGGCTCCGGCGAAGGCATAATATTCGACGACCCCGCCCGTCCCGCCTTCTTATGGCCTGGGGGCGGGGGTCGGGAGTGCGGGAAACACGGGGTTGGGCGGGTAGGGGTAGGCGTAGGCGTATAGGTAGGGCCGTTCAAGGCCTGGGCTGTACGGTGCAAACCCGAAGTTCAGGTGGGGCTTGTGCTCGTCCAGGTCGCCGTCTGCGAACCAGAGCATGGACAGGTCGAAGTGTTCGGGCCAGACGACCAGCGGTGTGAGGGGGCCGTTGAGGCGTGCGCGGAAGCGGGCCATTCCGGTGAAGACGGTGTCTAGCACGGCAGCGTAGGCGTGGCCCTGGGCGGGGTCGACGGCCAGCACCGGCGTGTCCTGCGGGTACAGCAGCCGCTCCGGCACCGGGTAGCCCCGGCGGCGCACGGTCTCCACGACAGCCCCTGGCGTTTCCGTCCCCGGCATCGCCGCAACGAGCGCCTGCCACAGCGACGGCTGGGTGTGGGGGGCAAGCGGCAGTGCCGTTTCGCGCCCGTCGGCAGTGTGGTAGACCAGCCGCCCCGCGCCAAAGTCCAGATACACCGCATCACCCGCAGGCAGCCGCCCGGTCGAGAGGCCGTCTGGCGTCACCGTCAGCGCGAGTTCGAGGTAGTTCGGCACCGGCGGCACCTGCGACACCCGCACGAGGCCGAGCAACTGGGCGGCTTCGTGCAGGCTGCGGGCCGTCTGGCCCCAGTCGGTGAGGGCGGGCATCGACATGGCGAGGGGTAGCTGCTGGCTGTTAGCTGCTGGGTGCTTGGGGTTGGAAAGCACCGCTTGCCATTGGTTCATTCGGACGACCAGGCGGTGCGGAAGTCGGGGAACAGGGTGAGGCCGCCATCGACGTAGAGCGTCTGCCCGGTGATGTAGGCCGCCTCGTCGGAGCAGAGGAAGGCGGTGACGGCGGCCATCTCCTCGGAGGTGCCGGCGCGGCCCATCGGGATGTGGCTTTCCACCATCGCCCGCTTCTCCGGGTCGTCCACCCAGGCCCGGTTGATGGGCGTGACCGTCGCGCCGGGGCCGACGGCGTTGACCCGGATGCCCCGCCCGGCGTACTCCAGCGCGAGGGTGCGCGTCAGGTTCTGCATCCCGCCCTTGCTCACCGAGTAGCTCAGGAAGCGCGGCTTGGGGATCTCCTGGTGGACGCTCGACACGTTGATGATCACGCCGGGCTTGCCCTGTTCGAGAAAGTGCCGGATGGCCCGTTGCGCACACAGGAACGCGCCGCGCAGGTTCGTGCCGAGGACGCGGTCGAAGCTCTCGGTGGTGATGGACTCGGAGTCGCCGGGGACCTGGAAGCCCGCGTTGTTGATGAGGATGTCGATCCCGCCCAGGGTGGCGAACATCTCGTCGAACATCCGGTTCACGTCGGCCTCGCTGGAGACGTCGGCCTGGACGAGCATGGTGCGCACGCCCGTGTCCTGGATGCGGTGCATGCAGTGGTCGACGGCCTCGGCCACGCGCTCGCGGATGGCCTCCTCGGTGTGCTGGGCTTCCTCCAGCCCTTTCCGGTAGTTGATGGCGACGTTCGCGCCTTCCTCGCCGAAGCGGATAGCGATGGCCTGCCCGATGCCGCTGCTGCCCCCGGTGACGAGGACGTTCTTTCCTTTCAAACCGTTCATGGTAGGGTACGTTGTGCTTGGTAGTGGAGGTCTGGGTAAGGTGTTTCCACCGGGTATCCGCCGCTAGCAGGTGATCAGGGCGCCGTTGAAGGCCGTATTGGCGGCGGAGCACAGGAACAGGAGGGCGGTGGCGAGGGCCGAAGGGCTAACCCAGCGGCTGAAATCGGCGTCGGGTGCGGCGGCGCGGTTCTGTGGGGTGTCGAGCGCGCCGGGCAGCACGGCGTTGACGCGGAGGCCGTAGCGTCCGTACTCCGCCGCCATGCCCTCGGTGAGGCGGGCCACGGCGCTCTTGGACGCGCTGTAGGCGGACTCATTTGCGCCGCCTTTCAGCGCCGACGCAGCCGCCACGTTCACGATCCGCCCATAGCCTTGCGCCAGCATCGCCGGGACGACCGCCCGGCAGGTGACGAACACGCTGCGGGCGTTGAGGTTCATCATCGCGTCCCACGTATCCAGCGTGGTCTCGTGCAGGGGCTTGCCCGCCTGGTAGCCGCCGATGGTGTTGACCAGGGCGTCGATGCGCCCGAACCGGGCCAGGGTCTCCTGCACGAGGCGGTCCATGCCTTCCGGCTCGGTGGTGTTAAACCCCTCCGCCAGAAAATGGTCGGGGCTGTTCGCCAGTGCCGGGAACAGGGCCGCCAGGCGACCCGTGCCCCGGTCCGGCACGACCAGCCGTGCGCCGTCGGCGTGAAAGGCGGCCACAACCGCCTGGCCGAGGTTGCCGCTGCCGCCAGTGACGAGGATAATAGGGGGGGTCATGGGGAAGACGTTGTTAGCTGTTAGCGATTAGCTTTTGGCTATTTGGAACGGCCTTGGCCTTTGGTCTTGCTGATCCTCCAA
>CAZLRO010000070.1:9550-13599 GCA_964561865.1 uncultured Rhodothermaceae bacterium
GCCCGACCAGCCGTGCGCCGGCGGCGCGAAAGGCGGCCACCCCCGCCTGGCCGCGGTTGCCGCTGCCGCCAGCGCCGCGGATACTCGGGGGGGTCATGGGTGCTGGGGGTTGGTACGGCCATTCGGCCTTTGGGTCTTGGTGATCCCCCAATCCTGATGTCATTCCGAACGACCGAAGGGAGGAGGAATCTTGCGCCGATGGTAGCCTTTGGGGAGTAAGCCCTCTTAACCCACGGCACGGCTACTGCACGGCTACCGCTCGACGATCCGCATCACGTGCCCGTCGGGGTCGCGGACGAGGAAGGCTTTACGGAAGCCGAGGCGGTCGTCCGGCAGGGAGATGACACCCGGCGAGACGAAGGCCGCAGCCGTAGTGCGGAGCCGTTGGGCCACCGCCTCGGCGTCGGCCACGACGAGGGTGGTGTGCCAGTGCAGCAGGTCGTTGGCACGGGCGTCCGGCGGGTAGGGCCGTCCGTCGCGGGGGGTGAGGTAGTCGAGGAACTCAATGCCGGGGCCTTGCCCAGCCCGCAGGCCGGAGATGTGCAGGCGCGCTCCGAAGACGTTGTTCAGGTGCTCCTGCTCCGTGCCGTAGTTCTCGCTCTCGCCAGCCAGGTGCAGGCCGAGTGCGTCGCGGTAGAACGCCAGGCTCCCGGCGGTGCTGGAGACCACCAGCGCCGTGTGGTCGATGCCCAAGAACAGCCGCCCGCCCGTATTCTGCCAGCGTGGGTCGCCCTTGCCCGGCGGGAAGAAGATGATTTCGAGGTAGTGCCCGTCGGGGTCGCGGAAATAGAAGGCGCGGATGCCTGCCGCGGCGGTGTTCCAGTCCGGCAGCGTCTGTGGTCCTGTCGAGGCGTGCTGGACGTGGTGCTGGCGCAGGTGGGCGTAGGCCGCGTCCATGTCGCTTACGACGAGGGCGATGTGCTGGAACCAGCGGTCGTTGCTGCGGGTGTCGGCAGGGAACGGACAGCCTTCCGGGGCGAGGTAGTCCGTCAGCTCGATCTCTTCGGTGCCCAGGCGCAGGCGCACCACCCGCATCCGCACGCCGAAGACGCCCTGGAGCTGCTCGTAGGCATCGCCCGCCACCTCTACGTCCGACACCCGTTCGAAGGGCAGGACGCGGGTGTAGAAGTCCATCGCCCGGTCCATGTCCGACACCGTGAAGCCGACCGCAGCGACGGCCTGCGTCTGGGCCTGGGCGGTGGCGGCCAGCAGAGTGGCCCACAGCAGCAGCCAGAACCAGGCATCCCGCAGGGGCGACAGGCGGAGGCGGACGAAGCGTTTCATGGGGTGCAGCAGTCGGGAAATCAGGCGTGGGCCGGCTGGGTCGTGGCCTGTGGCAGCGACACGCCCAGGCGTTCGAGCAGGTGGTCGCCCACCCGCAGGGCGTTCGCCATGATGGTCAGCGCCGGGTTGACGGCGGCACTCGACGGGAAGAAGCTGCCATCGACCACGTAGAGGTTATCCAGCTCGTGGGCCTTGCAGAACACATCCAGCGCCGAGGTCTTCGGGTCGTGGCCGAAGCGGATCGTGCCGTTCTGGTGCGCCACGCCCGCCAGCGGGATGCGGTCCCCGACGAAGGCGTTGAGCGGGATCAGGTGGTCCTCGCAGCCGCTGTGCTTCACCAGCTCCTTCACCTTCGCGTTCAGCCGCTTGTGGCCCTCCAGGTTGTTGGGCGTGTAGCTGAGCATGATCTCGCCGTCGCAGTTGAGCGTGACGCGGTTGTTCGGGTCGGGCAGGTCCTCGCTCGTGAGCCAGAAGTCGAGGGAATGCTTGGCGATGAAGTCCAGGGTCAGGTGTGGGGCGAAGGGCGGGGCACCGGCGGCGAACATGTTCGCGTCGAACTTGCCGACGAACGAGATGTGGCCCATCGGGAATTCCCACTCTTTCGAGGCAAAGTAGAAGTCGTTGAGGCCGAGGGTTTTCTGGAAGACGGTGGGGTTGGGGTGGCGGCTGATGGCGAAGAGCACCGAGTTGGTGTGGCCCATGTAGTGCCGCCCCACCATGTCCGAGCCGTTGGCGAGGCCGTTCGGATGGCGGTCGCTGGCCGAGCGCAGCAGCAGTGCCGCCGAGTTGATGGCCCCGCACGCCACCACGACGACATCGGCGCGAAACGTCTCCGGCACGCCGTTGCGCTCCACCTGCACGCCCGTCACGGTGCGCCCGGTGGCGTCGGTCTCCAGGCGCAGCGCTTTCGTATGGGTGTAGAGCGTCACGTTCGGATGGCGCAGGGCCGGATCGACACACATCACCTGGGCGTCGGACTTGGCGTTGACCAGGCACGGGAAGCCGTCGCAGGTGCTGCAGCGGATGCACGGGCTGGCGTGCCGGTCGTGCTCATGGAGCCGTACGCCGAGCGGCACATGGAACGGCTGGTGGCCGAGTTGCACGAGGTCGTCGTGGAACCGCTGGATGCGCGGCTCGTGGCTGACGGCGGGCCAGGGATAGTCCGCACTCGCCCACGGGTCGGTCGGGTCCTCGCCCCGGCTGCCATGCACTTCGTAGAGCTGCTCGGCCTGTGTGTAGTACGGCTCCAGGTCCGCATAGGTGATCGGCCAGGCCGGGGAGATGCCCCCGTGGTGCCGGAGTTCGCCGAAGTCCTGCTCGCGGAGGCGGAACAGGGCCGCGCCGAAGAACTTGGTGTTTCCACCCACATAGTAGTTGGTGTGTGGGTGCAGCGGCTTGCCCTGCCCGTCGTACCACTGCTCCTTCGTGTTGTACCGCCCGTTCTTGACCACCGCGCGGGTGTCCCAGTTCTCCTTCTCACGGGGCACATAGTCGCCGCGTTCGAGCAGCAGGATCTTCTTGCCCGACGGTGCCAGGCGGTGGGCGAGCGTCCCGCCCCCGGCCCCGGTACCGATGATGATGATGTCGAAATGGCTGGCAGACATGGCGGGTGGTGGCGTTGCGGTGGGGGGGAGGCAGGGGCGGCGTGTCACCCCAGCGGAGCGGTGCCGAAGTTGACCCCGAAGCGGCGGCACCAGATGGTGACCGAGTGGTATTCGTCCAGGTTCAGGTCGGCGGGCAGGTCGTAGTTCTGGTCGCCGAGGTTGCCCTTGAGTGCGCCGACGTGGAAGAACCCGGCGTTGGTGACGGTCTCGTTGTCGGTGGCGTCGGGGGCCTTGCCGAGGTAGACCTGCACGTCGGGGCCGTTGGAAGTGGCGAAGTCTGTCAGGCGCAGCACCCGCGTTCCGTCGGCGAGCCGGAGGAGGGTGGCTGTGCCTTTGGTCTCGTGGGCACCGCTGTGGAACGTGCCGGACCGCAGCGGGGTCGGCTCGGCGGTCTGCGCGGTCGTGGTGGCCGGGAGCTGTTCGTTCACGCGCTCGTTCACGAAGAGGCGTTCCGGGCGGAACAGGTACCAGCCGACAAGGACGACAGCAAGGCCAAGGAGGCCGAAGAGAACTTTACGGTTGTTCATGGGAACGGGAGGCGTCAGGTTCAGAGTTGCAGCTTGGTCGGCGGCAGTCCCTGATCCTTACACGGAGGGGGATGTGCGCCGACAGCCTCCCGTAAAAAAGACCACCCCCGGTGTTCACCCCGGCTGGCGTATCCGGGTCAGGCGCACGAGCACCTCGAAGAGTCCCAGCAGCACCAGGGCCGTGACGAGCAGCGCCGGGCCGATCACCTCCAGCGTAAAACGCTCCGCGAGGATGCCGACCAGGCTGGGCAGGGCCGCATAGCCGAGCACCGAGGCGGCGATCTGGAACCCGACGGCGTTGGCGGTGTGGGCCTCGCCGAGGCGGGCAGGGGTGGTGGCGATCAGGGTGGGGAAGACGGGTGCGGCCCCGAAGCCGATCAGTGCCAGCCCCAGCAACCCCAGGGCCTGTGTCGGTTGCAGCCAGAGCAGCAGCGCCCCGGCGGCCATGCCCGCGATGCACAGCCGCAGCAGCCCGTTCACCGGCAGCCGGCCCAGGGCAAAGCCGGAAAGGACGCGCCCCACCATCAGGCTGCCCCAGTAGAGGCTCACCCACGTCCCGGCCATCGCCATCGGGATGCCCCGCTCGGTCAGCAGGCTGAAGGCCCACGTGCCGGTAGCCGATTCGAGGCCGGGG
>CAZLRO010000070.1:13609-14907 GCA_964561865.1 uncultured Rhodothermaceae bacterium
GACGAAGAACACCGCGATGCCGAGCCAGGCGGCGGGCAGGCGCAACGTGCTGCGGGCCGAAGCCATCGGGATGGGTGCGGTGGCCGCCGGGGTGGGCACAGGGGCTGCCCACCAGTGCCGCGTCAGGCCGAAGAGCAGGGCGAGCGCCAGTTGCCACAGTCCCACGAGGCCATAGCCCCGTTGCCACGGCTGCCCCGCCATGAGCACGCGGGTCATCAGCAACGGGCCGAGGGTGGCCCCCAGGCCGAAGGAGGCGTGCAGCCAGTTGACCATCCGCGCACTGAAGTGCCGGGCGGCCCAGGTGTTGATCCCGGCGTCGATGGCCCCGGCCCCCAATCCTACGAACAGCCCCAGTCCCACCATCAACCCCCACCACGCCGTGAGCGCATAGCCGAGCAGGCTCCCCGCCGTGAGCAGGCAACTCAGCGCCAGCAGCGTGCCGAGGCCCATCCGTGCCAGCAGCCAGCCACTGCCCGCGCTGGAGAGGAGATAGCCCGTCGTAGCCATCACCAGCAGCGCCCCCAGCGCATCCACCGGCAACCCGAACGTGGCCCGGATGGACGGCCATGCTACCCCCAGCAGCCCGTCGGGCAGGCCGAGGCTGATGAAGGCCAGGTACGCCAGGCCCGTCAGCAGCAGGGCGGAACGGGTGGTCATGCAGCAGGGCAACAGGTGGGAGCGGGCAAGATACGCTGGAACGCGGGCGTATACGGCTTGCCAGACTTGTCTGTATTGCAGCGGGGTGATCGGGCCGCCGAAGCGCTTGATTTTCAGGGGCCACGCAACGACCCCGTCCGCCCATCCACGGACGCCACGGGGTAGCTCCTCAGCTTATCGCTTGCTGCACCAGTTCGACGATCTTCGCCTCTACTTTCGGCGTCAACGCCATCAGTGCGAAGGCGGTCGGCCACAGGGCCCCCTCGTCGAGGTTCGCCTGGTCACTAAAACCGAGCGTCGCATACCGGGCCTTGAACTTGTGCGCGCTTTGGAAGAAACAAACGACTTTGCCGTCCCTGGCGTAGGCGGGCATCCCATACCACGTCCTCGGCGAGAGGGCTGGCGCACGGGCTTTGATGAGGGCATGGAGCCGCTCGGCAAGGGTGCGGTCTGGCTCCGGCATCTCGGCGATCTTCGCGAGCACGTCGCTTTCCCCGTCGGCCTTGTTCGAGCGTGCTTCCGCTTTCAGTTCCTGGGCGCGCTCCTTCAGGGCGGCCCGTTCCTCGTCCGTGAATCCGGTGATCCTGCTCTTTGCCATGGTGATCGAGAGCGGGTGAGAGAAACAGGGTTGGGTTGTTCCT
>CAZLRO010000071.1:0-9523 GCA_964561865.1 uncultured Rhodothermaceae bacterium
ATGACTGGCTGCGGGTGGCCCATCCGCCGTGGTGGGGGGCGGTGCTGGCCCTGCTCGGCCATTCGCTCGTGGCCCTGGGGCTCGGCCTGCTGCTCTTGCGGTTCACCCTCCCTCCCGAACTCATCTTCTTCTGGCACCTGCTCACACGGGGGTGAATGCGGTGGAAAGGTGAAGTCCGGCCCGTTCTATCGTCACAGCACGGGCGTGCCGCGCAGGGCACCGTCGCCCTCGTACCCGGCGGGGAGGTACTGCGGCACGGGCTGGGTGATGCGCTTCCAGATGCGGTCGGCGAAGGCGAGGAACGGCTCCTTGTGGTGTAGCCAGCTGAAGTGCAGGGCGTAGGGCATCACCTTCATGCGGTCCCCCTTGCCGGGCAGGGCGGCGAAGAGCCGGATAAACACGTCGCGCAGCGCGGATTTGGGCAGGCCGCGCAGGGAATAGACGAACGGGTCGCTGTAGTAGTCGCAGAACACCCGCTCGAACTCGGCGTCGTACTCGGTCATGCCCTCGATGAAGTCCAGCTGCGGACTGTTGTGGCCCTGGTGCCAGAGGAAGAGCGGCAGGTTGAGGCAGCTCATCGCCATCGCCATGCTCCACTCGCAGGACTCTTCGGCCCGGCCTTCCTTGAGGCGGCTGCGGAAGTGGGTGTCGGGCTGCTGGGCGAGAAACGCCTGGGCGGCTTCGCACCACTGGCGGGTCAGTTCGTGGTCCTGGGCGAAGATCATCCCGGCCTGTACACGGGGCAGGTAGCTCAGGCCGAAGCGCCGCATGGTGGCCCGCCGGCGGTCGCGCAGGATGTCGCCGAGGATGCCGATTCCCTTGGGGCCGCCGAAGAAGAAGTCTGCACGTGGCAGCCCGGTGGCCGTCACCGGGAAGGCAGCCAGTTGTTGCCAGAGCGGGTCGGGGTTGCGGCACCACACCATGTCGGCATCCACAAACAGGTTGCGGTCGAAGGGCATGAACCGGTGCAGGTGGTGCTTGAACCCGACGATGGACCGATGGGCTTCCGGAAGGATGTGCAGGAGGGCAAAGAGGGTGTCGAGGCCGTGGCGTTCCAGCAGTTCAATCTGCTCCTCCGTACAATAGAGGGCTATCGGGCGTTCCGGGTCATGGCGGCGCAGGGTCAGGACCGAGGCCACTACCTGGTGCAGATAGCGCTCGTGGCCGTAGGCGTGCAGAACGTATCCTTCGGTGAAACGCGCGGGCATCGTGGTGCGTCTGGGTGAGGGAAGCCGGAGCGTAGAACCCGTAGCCCTACGCCCAGCCTAGTGGGATGTTCGTGTAAATTGGTTGAAAACCGCGCTTTCACGAGTTGCTGGCGACCTGCTCACGCTTTCTTCGCAAACTGGTCATCAGCGCCTCGAAACCGCGTTTCCGGATGACGGACTGGAACGAGCGGGCATAGCCCTCGACCGTGCTGACGCCGTCGAGGATCAGGTCGTGGACCCGCCACCGCTGGCTGAAGCCCATCACATATTCCACCTTCGTGGTGGTGCGGTTGTACGTCGTCTGGGTCACCACACGGGCGGTGTTGCCCTGGACGTTGATCGCCTCGTAGCGCACCGTCGCCCGGTAGACCTCCAGGTCGGCCAGCGACTGGGTGCGGACAATGTCGCCGAAGACGGCTACGAACTCAGTACGCTGGGCCGGGGTGAGGGTATTCCAGAAGGACCCCAGGGCTGCCGACCCCATCGCCTGGAAGTCGATCACATCGTTGATCATGCCTTTGAGCTGGTCTTTCTGGCCCTCGGTCAGGGTGGTGCGGTTGCCCAGCAGTTGCTTGATCTGGCGGTCCCGCTGTTCGAGCAGGGTGCGGATTTCGGCGGCCCGGTCCTGGGCCAGGGCCGGGCACACCCCGACCAGGAGCAGCAACAGGGCGGGCAGCAGACGGAAAAAGCAGGTGTTCAGCATTGCGGACATCCAATGTTCAGGTTGCAGGGTTTTATGCCAGCCGCAAGGGGTTTGCAGCGGCGCCCCGTCATGGCTCAAGCAGTATGCCGCTTTTGGCACGGCGTGCCAGCACGCCCGATGTTCGCAGCAGCTTCAACACCGCTACATTGTAGGCACGGACCGCCTCGTGGGTGGCGGCCTGGAGTTCAAGGTTGGCCTGGACGGCCCGCACCAGGTTCTCGGTGTCGCCCAGTTCGAGGTCGAAGTTGATCTGTTCCGTCCGAAGCCATTCCTTGCTTAGCCGCAGGGCCTCGTTTCGGGTGTCGAGGGCGGCCTGTGCGATGAGCAGGCTCCGCCAGGCCTCTTCCACCTCAAACAGGATCAGTTGCTCGACCCCCTGTTTCTGATACACGACCTGGTCCCGCTCGGCACGGGCCTGGGCCACCCGGGCACGGGTCTGCGGGATGTTCAGCTTCTGCCGCACCCCGATACCCGCCCGCAGGCCACGGGACCGGAAGGGGTCGCTGATGTACGGGTTGCGCGGGTCGACCCGCCCGGCCACCGCCGACCAGGTGCTGCTCGCCGAGAGGAACACCTTGGGGTAGAAATCCGAGCGGGCCACCTCGACCAGGCTGGTCCGGGCCGCCAGCCCGGCGTCGGCCTGGGCCAGTTCCGGACGGTGGATGCGGGCCAGGGTGAACCAGGTGGACAGGGTGTCCGGCGGAAAGGCCAGAGGCACCAATTCCTCGTCTGCCGGGACGACGGCCACCGTGTCGGAGAGAAATAGCTGACGGGCCAGGGCCACGCGGGCCGTCGCGCGCCGCTGGGTGACCTCCACTACCCGGCGGTTGAACTCCTGCTCGGTAATCAGCACCTGGTACAGGTCGGCGTCGTCCACATCCTGCGCCCCTTCGTCGAGCAGCCGCCGGATTTCCCGTTTGGCCTGCTGGACGATCTCGCCCGCCTCTTCGGTCAGACGAAACAGGGCATCGGTGAGCAACACGTTGAAGTACAACTCCCCCGTGCGAAAGGCCACCTCCAGTGCCTTGGCCTCCACGGAGGCTTCCTCCACCGCGATGCCGGACCGGGCTGCCCCCAGGTTGCCCCCCAACTCGCCCCAGGTGAGCAGCGGCTGCGTCAGGCGGACGTCCAGCCGGCTGAAAGGGCGCAGGGCGCTCCAGTCGTTGCGGACCTCCGGGTCGAGGTAGAGGGACTGGTCCGGGGTGCCGTTGGGGTTGTCGATCCCCGGAGCGGGGGCGTTGGCCGAGGTGGCATCGAACTCAGTGAAGAACCGGCTGGCCCGTGCCTGTTGCCAGCGGGCTTCGGCAAATGCCTGACGCGCTGCCACGGCCCCCACCTCCGGACTGACCACAAGGGCTTGCCGGATGGCTGCGTCCAGGCCCAGCCGCAGGGTGTCGGGCCGCCCCTGGGCAAGGGCGACCGGCAACAGGACCAGGCTGAACAGCACTCCCCAGCAGGGATATGAAAAAAGGGGAATCGTGGGCATCGTGGGAGGGCAGGCCCCGGAGTTGGACGAGTCTGCCGCCACGAACCGAGCCGCTTCGGGCCGGGGGGAAGTAACAACCTGCCCATGAAGAAATGGTGGAGCAGGCAGGGACGAAAGAAGCCGGAAATCGACCAACGGAAGCGCCCCCTGCCCCGTAACATCGCGGGCGTCCAACAGGCGCAGCGATCCGGCAGCAGGCCCCTCCAGCGTGTATTTATTTCACCAGCAGCAGGGTTCGGGTGGCGGAGAAGGTTTCGCCCGTTGCGCGGAGGTAGTACGTCCCGCTGGGGAGGGTGCCCGCTTCAAACCGGATGAGATGTGCGATCCCTGGCTCCACTGGCCCCTCATGGAGGACGGCGACGGCTTGCCCCAGTGGGTTGTACACCACGATGCGGACGCTCTGCCGCCGGGCCACCGAGAGGGTCAGGTGTGCCTGGGGATTGAACGGGTTTGGATAAGCCTCGGAAAGCAGATACGCTCCAGGGACCGCCACCGTGACCTCGACCACAGGGCTATAGGTGAAGGCCCCGTCGTAGTCGATCTGTTTGAGCCGGAGGCGGTGCAGGCCCGGCGACAGGTCGGTCTTCTGGTAGGTGTAATGCCGGGCTTCGGTTGTGGTGCCGTGCCCCTCCACGAACGCGAGCGGATGCCAGGACGCCGCGTCCAGGTCTGCTTCCTGGTGCTGGACTTCGAAGCCCACGTTGGCGGTTTCGCTGGCTGTCGTCCAGTTCAGCAGGACGGTGGTGCCAGCCGTACGGGCTTCGAAGGTGGTCAGTTCCACCGGCAGGGAGGCGGTGTTGAGCAGGATGTCGGCAGCGAACGGGGCACCCGGCGTGGGTATGATCGGTACATCCATACACACCATGTCGGTCGTTGGGTCGTCCGATTCCAGCAGGCCATTCCAGTACTCTTCGCTGGCGAGGAAGTCGGCAGGCGGGGTGCTGAAGCTCCCTTCGACCAGGCCATTGATGTACAGGACATAGGTGGCCCCTGGCATGAGGCCGTTCAGCGTGAAGACGCCGTTGAGCGCGTCCGGGTCGCCGCCACGGGGGGTGAAGGAGAAGTGGCCGGAAATGGCCGAGAACGCATCGAGGAATGGATCCGAGATGTTGCGGGCGATGACGTTGACGCCACTCAACAATACCCCACCCACCCCGATCACTACACCGGTGATGGTGCCTACCCCCGCCGGCCAGCCCGGTGCCGGGTAGATGTCGGACAGGGCCGCCATGTCGCTGGGGTGGTCAACACTCGACTGCCCCAGTCCGGTAGTGCTCGCCCCGGTGACGTCGATAAAGGGATACATCGTCTCGATGTCCATCGGGCCAGGGGTACCGGCATACGGGGTGGAGCAGGGCACAGGGAAGATGCCGGTCTTGTCGACCGGCCCGATGGCGGCCTCGAAGAAAAACACGTTCCCGTTGACCTGGGTATGGGCCAGGTTGATGGCGTGCCCGAACTCGTGGCTGAAGACCCCGGCGTAGATGGCACCGGGGAAGGGCATCGTATCACCCGGATCGATACCCGTGCCGCCGATGACCGCATAGCCCTCCACGATTTCGGGGGTGTCGGTGACCGCGAACTCGAACGTTGCCACCCCCAGGACATCCTCCGGATCCACCCCGAAGCAGTCGGTCAGCACCGAGCCGTCGGTGTCGTAGATGAGATGGAGGCCGCCGCCGTTGAACACGCCAATCACCGTCTCGCAGTTGGCCCCGGTAATGTCGGGGAGCGGGCCACCGAATTCGGCAGGGATCGCCGAGAAATCTCCCAGCACGCTGGCAACGAAGGACGAACTGGGCACGCTCGACCACTCGCCCACCGCAAGGGCGGCCAGGACATCAGCTTCGACATTGGTCAGGAACCCCAGTGTGCCGAGGTCCGTCCAGACCGCCACCGGGTCCGGGCTTACACTCCAGGCATAAGGGATGCCCGGCGCAAACAGTCCCAGGGGGTCGCCGGAAGCCCGCAGGGGCACGCCCAGGGCCAGGGTCAGCAGCAGGATACGCAGCAGGCGCGGCATCGTGGTATTCATGGCAATCATACAAGACCAGATCTGTCAGGGAAACATGCAGTGCGGGAGGGCGCGCTCAGGGATACCAGTGCTCCTGAACCGCCCGTCGGACGAAAGCGAGCAGAGTAGGCGTCTCGACGGGTCCGGAGGGCTGGGTCAGCAGGGCTTGCATCGGGGCCGAGAGGGTGACGCCCGTCGGGATGGACAGGTCATGGAACAGCCCGGCGTTCGCCAGGCCATTGGTCGCGTATCCCGCGTGGAGCACGAACTTTCCCTGGGCCAGTCCGACGGGGGTTCGCAGTCCGTTGCGCGACACCTGTCGGTTGAGGAACAGGAGCACCGACTCGCCCGGGGCGTACCGTGCCCAGCCAGCGGGGGTCGTGGTCGTGTTCGTATAGCCGTTCCCCAGGTCGCGGGGGGCCAGCAGGCCAAACTGGCGGAACGTGAAGACCGGCCCCGGCGTGCCGCGCAGGGCCTCCTCCACCGCCACCGTCACCTCGGTGTACGGGATTGTGCCCAGGAAGCCGTCGTGGACCCGCGTGATGGTGCCCACCAGGATCAGGTCCGCCCGCTGGATAAGCCGGGCGAGGTTGGCAGGCTTGACCGGGTCGGCGTGGAGCCGGAGGGGCAGCAGCCCCAGCAGCCCCAGCAGCAGCCCGTGTGCCGCCGAACGGTATGCAGCACGAGACATCAGGATCAACATGACTATACCAGAGATGTGGGGTTTACGGGAATGCTACCGGGGAATGCGAAGAAGGATGTCGAATTGGAACATTCCCCTCTGAAAAAAAGTGAACCGGAGGCCCCCGCATCCGAGATCGCTGATGGCTATGGCCGATCCACCCCCTGGCTTTACCGAGATGCATGGGGCGGGCGATCCCTCGGCCGCGACGCAACTGCTCCTGGCCTACGGGCAGGGAGACCGCGCTGCGCTGGACCAGTTGCTGCCGATGGTCTATGACGCGCTGCACGCCCTGGCCCATCGGCACCTGCGGCGCGAGCGGACCGGGCATACCCTCAGCACGACCGCCCTGGTCCACGAGGCCTACCTGAAGCTGGTCGATCAAACGCAGCTCACCTCCCGGAACCGGCTCCATTTTTTCGGGATCGCCTCGCGGGTCATGCGCAACATCCTGATCGACCATGCACGCCTGCACCGGGCGGCCCGGCGCGGTCATGGCCGTCCCCCGACGGCCCTCGATCACCATGAAATTTCCCTGGAGGAGCAGGCCGAAGATTTGCTGGCGCTCGACGAGGCCCTCGACCGGCTCGCGGCCCTGGACCCGCGCCTCGGCCTGATCGTGGAATACCGCTTCTTCGGTGGGCTGACCATCGAGGAGACGGCCGACCTGCTGGCAGTTTCGACCATGACGGTCAAACGGGACTGGAACAAGGCCAAGGCATGGCTCTACCGGGAAATCCACGGCTAGCCAGCGACCAGCGTGCGGGCGGCACCCCGGCTTCCCGTGCCGATACTGTTTGAGGTCAACCATGAAGCCGGATCGTTGGGAACAGGTCAAGGCGTTGCTCGACGCCGTCCTCGAATGTCCACCGGAGGCCCGTGCGGTCTACCTGGCCGAGCACGTCCGCGACGACCCTGCCCTGCAGAAGGAGGTGGCCCAGCTCGCGGCGGCCTTTGAAGCCGCTGGCACCTTTCTCGAAGCCCCCGCCCCGGTCGTAGCCGCCTCGCTGGTGACCGAGGCCACGGCGGCCTTCACCGCCGGCGAGCGCCTGGGCGTGTACCGCCTGGTCCGGCCACTGGCCCAGGGGGGCATGGGGACGGTTTATCTCGCCGAGCGCGACGACGGGCAGTTCGAGCAGCAGGTGGCCGTCAAGCTCATCCGCCAGGGCCTGGACACCGCCGACGTGCAGCGCCGCTTCCGGGCCGAACGCCAGATTCTGGCACGGTTGGCACACCCCCGGATCGCCCGCCTCATCGACGGCGGCGTGACCGAAGCCGGACGGCCCTACCTCGTCATGGAATATGTGCAGGGCGTCCCCTTTGACGTACCCTACTGCGACGGGCGGCGGCTGGGGGTCACGGCACGCCTGCGGCTGTTTCTGGACGTGTGCGAGGCCGTGCAGTATGCCCATCAGAACCTGGTGGTTCACCGCGACCTCAAGCCCTCCAACATCCTCGTCATCCCGGCAACGGCCACAACCGAGGCCCGCGACCAGGTCAAGCTCCTCGACTTTGGCATCGCCAAGCTGCTCACCGACGACCCCGACGACGGGCAGGCCCGTACCCGCACCGGCTTGCGCGTGATGACACCCGAATATGCCGCTCCGGAGCAGGTGCGGGGCGAGGCCGTCACCACGGCCACCGATGTCTATGCGCTGGGGGTGTTGCTCTATCGGTTGCTGACGGGCCAGGCCCCGTACCGGCTGGAGGGGTTGTCCACCCAGGAGATGGAACGCACCATCCTGGAAGCCGAGCCGCCGCGTCCGAGTGTGGCCCTCACCCAGGCCGTCACCCTGCCGGAAGCCGCCGCCCGGGCGCGGGATACGAGCCTGGCGGCCCTGCGCCGCACCCTCAGCGGCGACCTCGACACCATCGTGATGATGGCCCTGCGCAAGGAGCCAGCCCGGCGCTACCCATCGGTCGAAGCCTTCGCGGAAGACCTGCGGCGCTTTCTCGACGGGCGGCCGGTGCGGGCACGCAAGGATACCCTCTGGTACCGGACCGCCAAGTTCAGCCGACGGCACCGGGTCGGGGTGGTGGGCAGCCTCCTGTTTGTGGCGTTTCTGGTCGCCTATGCCATCACCACCAGCGTGCAGGCCCGCCAGATCGTCCGGGAGCGCGACAAGGCCGAGCAGGTCAGCCGCTACCTCGTGCGCCTCTTCAAGGTGGCCGACCCCTATGCCACCACTCCGGATGCGCTGACGGTGCGCGATGTGCTGGAAAACGGGGTGACAGAGGTGGACCAGGCGCTGGGGAAACAGCCGGATGTACAGGCCCACATGCTCAGCACCATCGGGCGGGTGTACCACAACCTCGGCTACTACGACCAGGCCCGGATGCTGGCCGAGCGGGCCTTGGCTATCCGAAAACGGATCTACGGTGCCTCCCATCCAGAAGTCGCCGCCAGCTTGAACGATCTGGCCGATGCCCGCTGTTTCCTGGGCGATCTGGCGTTGTCGGACTCGCTCTACCGGGCCGCCTTCACCATGCGCCAGGCCCTGCTCGGCCCCCGGCACCCCGACAACGCCACAACCCTGCACGACTGGGGGCTGCTGCTCTATTACCTCAACCGACAGGCCGAGTCCGAGGCGTACCTGCAACAGGCGGTAGACCTGCGGCGCGACCTGTTCGGAGACCGGGACCCTTCGGTGGCAGAAGCCCTGCACAGCCTGGGGGCCACCGTCGCCGCTGGAGGGCGGGCCGCCGCCGCCGAGCCGATGATCCGCGAAGCCCTCTCGATTCGTCGGGCCGTGCTGGACGCCGACCACCCGGATATCCCGGCGAATATGCTCTTGCTGGCCCGCCTGATCCAGGCCCAGGGGCGGATGGACGAGGCCCTGGCCCTGGGGGAAGAAGCCCTGGCGTTGCAGCGCCGCCGCCTCGGCAACGACCATCCCCTCATCGCCAACAGCCTCTATACCCTGGCCGTGATGCAACGGGCCAACCGCACACCTGCGGTCGCCGACCAGTTGTTGCAGGAGGCATTGGATATCCGCCGCCACCGGCTCGGAAACCGCCATTCAGGCGTTGCGGACCTGCTGCACCTGCTCGGCCAGGTGCGACTCGACCAGGGCGACACCACCCGTGCAGTAGAAGCCTTCGAGGAGAGCTATGCCATTCTCAAGGAAGTACACGGCACCACCAACCCCGGCCCCCAGGAGGTTCTTCGCCGCCTCGCAGACCTCTACGAGGCCCTTGGCCGGTCGGCAGATGCAACCCGGTACCGCGCCCTCGTCCAGCCCACTTCCCCTGATACGCGCTGAAGGTTGGAGAAGGGCTGTAGCGCGCGGAGGCCAGCAGCAAACCAGGCCGTTCTGATCGCTCATGCCCCGGTATCATCACAAGCCCCAATGGGCACGGGACAAGCTCGTCGCAGGCGCTTGAGAAACAGTCGATCAAGGTCGAAAAAATTATCGTCAAATTGACTATA
>CAZLRO010000071.1:9623-14901 GCA_964561865.1 uncultured Rhodothermaceae bacterium
ATTATCGTCAAATTGACTATAATTCTATTGATGCCTCCTGTTTGGGCGCTCGAATGGCGACCGACGTGCTATCAGACCGGGCCACTCCTCGTACTCGTATTTCAGTCCGCAGGACAGTACTCCTACTCGATAAACCTCGGAGGAACGAACCAAGATTCGATCATCCTCGCGCCAGTTCTATAGGGTGATCGAGTACGAGTACCGTTTCACTGAGTACGAGTACGAATACCTCGGTGGTGAGTACGGGTACTGTGCTGGCTGTCCTGCTCTACTGGGCCAGCCAGGCCGCATCACGGGCGGTAGGAGACCCGGTAGATCCGTCCGTTGCCGTCGTCGCTGACGAGGAGGCTGCCGTCGGGCAGGACGAGCAGGCCCACGGGTCGGCCCCAGGTGTCTGGTCCTGTCGGGTCGGTCAGGAAGCCGGTGAGGAAGTCCTCATAGGCCCCGGTGGGGCGTCCGCTGGCGTCGAAGGGGACGAACACGATCTTGTACCCTGTGCCGGTGTTGCGATTCCAGGAGCCATGCAGGGCCACAAACGCCCCGTTGCGCCAGGGTTGCGGGAACTGGGTGCCGGTGTAGAACCGCAACCCCAGCGGGGCCGAATGGGCCTGGAACAGCACGTCGGGCGTTGTGGTCAGGGCGGCGAGGTCGGGCCGTTCGCTGGTGATCCCGTTCATCCGGCGGGGGTCGAGTCGGTCCGGGGTCAGCCAGGCATAGGGCCAGCCGAAGAACGCGCCTTTCTGAAGCCGGGTCAGGTAGTCGGGCACGAGGTCGTCGCCGAGGCCGTCGCGTTCGTTCACCACGGTATAGGGTTCGCCGGTGGTGGGGTGGACGTCCAGTCCTACCGGGTTGCGGAGGCCAGAGGCAAACGTGGCCCGCCCCGACCCGTCCAGGTTCATCACCTCCACAGCGGCCCGGGGGGGTGCCTCCGGGTTGACGTTCGAGGCTGAGCCAATCGAGATGTAGAACTGCTGGCCGTCCGGGGAGAGGCGCAGGTCGCGCGTCCAGTGCCCGCCGGTAGGCAACGTAGTGATCGTGGTGCCGGTGCCGGTGAGCCGGGGCATTCCGGTGCTGTAGGAGAAGCGCACCACCGCGCCGGTGTTGGCGATGTAGAGGTGTACTCCGGCGAAGGCCATGCCGAAGGGGCGCGACAGGCCATTGGTCTCATCGCCAAATAGGGTGATCTCGTCCGCCTGGCCGTCTGCATTCATATCCCGCAGCCGCCGGATCCGGTTGCTGCCGGACTCGGCCACCAGCACGTCGCCTTCCGGGGTGTTCACCATCTGGCGCGGCCCGGACAGCCCCTCGGCATAGACATTCACCCGGAAGCCTGCTGGCACCTGCAGCACCGGGTCGGCGGGGATGCCGCCCACGCGGGCCGACCTGCTGGCCGAACCCGTGTGGTAGGGGTCGGGCAGGGCCTCGACGGTGAGGTGCAGGGGGGTGGGGGTCAGCACGGTGGTGCGGACCTCCGATCCAGCGGGAGGCGGGTCCAGGACGGGGTCTGTCGGCACCGGGTCGGTCGAACAGGCCGCCCCCAATGCCAGCAGCAACAGGCCGCCTCCGCAGCACAGGGTACGCATGGCATTTGCAGACACGTTGGGAGGGTCGTCCTGCTTACGCCCGGCGCTGGCATCGGGTTCGCATCAACCCTGTCTTCCCCGTTTGAAATGCCGCGCAGAAGTGCTACTTTAGACCGCTGATCGGAAGTTCGCAGATGTTATGGCCCATTTTTACAAGTCCCACCCCCGCATGCTTCACGAGGTACTGCCTGAGGCCATCGACCGCCTTGGCATCCGGACCCGCCACGACGCTGCCCGCACGGTGGAGGGGTGGGCATACCTGGCCGGTCCGCAGATCAACCGTGTGACGCATTCGGCCTGGGTGCGGGGGGATCGGCTGTTTGTCAAGCTCACTTCGGCGGCCTGGCGCTACGAACTGTACCTCCAGCGCCGTGCCTGGCGCGACCGCCTCAATGAACACCTCGGGGCCGAACTGGTCCGGGAAATCCTGTTCCGGTAAGGCTGCCCAGGCACCTCAGCAGCCCCAGGTTCAGCCGTCGTATCGCTGGAAGAGGACGCAGGTGTTGTGTCCGCCAAAGCCGAAGGCGTTGCTCATCGCCACGTCCACCGGGCGTTGCTGCGGCTGGTTGAACGTGTAGTTCAGGTCGCACTCCGGATCCGGGTGTTCGAAGTTGATCGTTGGCGGGACGGTGTTGTGGACGATGGCGAGGATGCTGGCGATGGCTTCGACGGCGCCGGCGGCCCCCAGCAGGTGGCCGGTCATGCTCTTGGTAGAGGAAAGGTTCATCCGGTAGGCGTGGTCGCCGAAGACCTGCTTGATGGCCCTGGTCTCGGCCACGTCGCCGAGGGGCGTTGAGGTGCCGTGCATGTTGAGGTAGTCCACGTCTTCGGGTTTCAGCCCGGCGTCTTCGAGCGCCGAGACCATCGCCAGACGGGCGCCGAGGCCCTCCGGGTGGGGGGCAGTGATGTGGTGGGCGTCGGCACTCATGCCCATGCCTACGATTTCGGCGTAGATGCGGGCACCCCGTGCCTTCGCATGTTCCAGCTCTTCAAGGATGAGGGCACCGGCTCCCTCGCCCAGCACAAACCCGTCGCGGGTGGCATCGAAGGGGCGGCTGGCCCGGGCCGGGTCGTCGTTGTTGGTGGAGAGGGCCTTGGCCGCATTGAACCCGCCGATGCCCAGTTCGGAGACGGAAGCCTCCGAGCCGCCGCACACCATCACATCGGCCGACCCCCGTTCGATGAGCATGAAGGCGTCGCCGATATTGTTGTTGCCCGTTGCACAGGCCGAGACCACCGCGTAGTTGGGTCCGCGGAAGCCGTAGTGCATCGAAATCTGGCCGGGGGCGATGTCCGGGATCAGCATCGGAATGAAGAAGGGGGACATCCGGTGCGGCCCTTCCTGGAGGTACGTGGCCGTTTGTTGGTGGAACACCTGCATCCCGCCGATGCCGCTGCCAAAGATCACCCCGATGCGTTCCTGCTGTTCCACTGTCAACTGTTCGGGCACGATCCCGGCATCCCGGACGGCCTCGGCCGCCACCACCATCGCGTACTGGCAGAAGGGGTCCATACGGCGGGCGGCCTTCCGGTCGAGGTAGTTGAGTGGGTCGAACCCCTTCAGTTCACAGGCAAACCGGGTCTCGAAGGCCGCCGTGTCGAAATAGGTGATGGGGGCGGCACCGCTGCACCCCTGCATCATGTTCTCCCAGAAGTCCGGGACAGAGAGGCCGATCGGCGTGAGGGCGCCCATGCCGGTGACTACCACGCGGCGCGGTCCGTGTGCCATAACGAATCAGGAAAAACGCTAGAAAGACAAGAAAACCCGGCTGCACAGCCTCCAGATGAGGCAGACCGCCGGGTCTTTTATCAAGTAGACAAGCCGGATCAGCTCGTCCGGGACGTCAGGTAGGAAATGGCATCTCCGACGGTTGCGATCTTTTCGGCATCCTCGTCCGGGATGGTCAGTTCGAACTCCTTCTCGAACTCCATGATCAACTCCACCGTGTCGAGCGAGTCGGCCCCCAGGTCGTTGGTGAACGAGGCTTCGGGGTTGATATCGGCCTCATCGACGCCGAGCTTTTCGACAATGATTGCCTTGACTTTGGCTTCGAGGTCTGCCATGGGATTCAAACTCCGTTATCAGGGTTGGTGGGAACAGCCCCGGTCCTCCCGCCCGTGCAGGCGATGATCACAGGGGAAGGTGCGAAACGCACCCATGAACGCAAAAATTAAGGCCCTCCCTCGACATAAGCAATTTCAAGCCCTGGCCTTAATACAGTTTTCCGATTTTGGATTGGGGATTTCGAATTGCGGGATTTGGCGACCCCTTCCCTCCCGTGTCATTGCGAGGAGCTTGACCGATCATGGTTGATCTCATGAGATCGACCAGATGAGATCGGTCAGACGTGGCAATCTCGACGCTGCTGCTCGGTAGCAAGGGTGCCGTCTGCTGGTCTACTTCCCCCGGCCCTTCCTTCGCAAGGAGGAAAATTGGAGAACGCCCCAAGTACCAAGCTCCAACCCCCCGAAACGTTTCATTCAAAATGCTAGGGGGGCGGGGAATTTTTCCGATCCGGTTTGCGTTTATCTTGGCCCACACCTGTTTGCACTCCCTGTCGACTGGAACGAATGGCGTATCTCTTTACTTCCGAGTCTGTTGCTGAAGGCCATCCGGACAAGGTAGCCGACCAGATTTCCGACGCGATCCTGGATGCGATGCTGGCGCAGGACCCGAAGAGCCGCGTGGCGGTCGAGACGCTGGTGACCACCGGGCTGGTGGTACTCTCCGGCGAGGTGACCACCAAAGCCTATGTGGATGTGCAGCACGTAGCCCGTGAGGTGATCCGGGACATTGGCTACACCGACCCGCGTCTGCGCTTCGATGCCGAGTCGTGCGGGGTGCTCAGCAGCATCCATGAGCAAAGCCCGGACATTGCCCAGGGGGTGAACGACGGGGAAGGACTGCACGCAGAGCAGGGGGCAGGTGACCAGGGCCTCATGTTTGGCTATGCTACGCGCGAAACCGAGCTGCTGATGCCGATGGCGATCGTCTTCGCCCACGGGCTGATGCGCGAGCTGGCGCACTTGCGCAAGAGCACCGAGTTGATGCCGTACCTGCGCCCGGATGCCAAGAGCCAGGTCACCATCGAGTACGAGGACGACCGTCGGACCCCGCGCCGGGTACACACCATCGTCGTCTCCACGCAGCACGACGACCGGGTAGAGCGTGCCCAGATTGAGGCCGATGTCCGGGAGATCCTGATTCCACGGGTCATCCCGGAGCACCTCTGCGACCGCCACCTGATCCTGCACGTCAACCCGACGGGGCGCTTCGTCATCGGGGGGCCACACGGAGATACGGGCCTGACCGGGCGCAAGATCATTGTGGACACCTACGGGGGCAAGGGAGCCCACGGCGGTGGGGCCTTCAGTGGCAAGGACCCGTCGAAGGTAGACCGCAGTGCGGCCTATGCGGCCCGGTATGTTGCCAAGAACCTGGTGGCGGCCGGGCTGGCCGAAGAGGCGCTGGTACAGGTGGCCTACGCCATCGGGCTGGCCGCTCCCGTCTCGATTGATGTGAACACCCAGGGCACGGGGCTGCTGCCGGATGCCGAACTGGTCCGGCTCGTGCGGGAACTGTTCGACCTGCGCCCGGCGGCGATCACCCGCCAGTTGGACCTGCTCAAGCCGCGGTACCGGGCTACTGCTGCCTACGGGCACTTCGGTCGTTCCGAGCCTACGTTTTCCTGGGA
>CAZLRO010000072.1:0-11107 GCA_964561865.1 uncultured Rhodothermaceae bacterium
GTAGAAATCGTAGTCTTCGACGGCCCGCCCATAGTCTTCGATACAGGAATAGCGGAAGTCGATGCCGGAGCGGGCGTAAATTAGGGGGATACGGTGGCGGAGAGCGACGGGCAGGCTTTCGATGCGCTGCATGAACGCCGCCGCGTAGTCTTGCGAGCGGCACAGCGGCGGGTTGCCGGTGGCGATGGCTTCGAGGACCGTGCAGGACATGGCCGAGGGGTTGGGGGAATGAAACACCCGGTGAACCCGCCAACCGGCCACTCCGATCCCAAACACGCCATCTTTCCTCTACCCTTCGCAGCGGGCTGCGGACCTATGTGGCAAGGAACCTGGTCCGGGACGGATTGTGAACATTGCTGAAACCGCCCGGCTGCGGGGGAAGGTGCAGTCTATATTGTAGCCCCTCTGTTCAGCCCTCTGCCCCACATGACATCAGCACACCCGTTCGGATTGGAAGCGGCTTCGGTTGGCCTCTCAGCGCCCCACGTCGCCCTGGTCGAAGTCCTCGGGACGACGCTCGACCAGGTCGTCCGGGAGCAGGCGGGCGAAGCGGTCTGGGCACAAGTCGTGGCGCTGCGGCAAGCATGTGTGTCGGCGGCCCACACCCCGGATCCGTCCCGCCGTCTACAGGCCGAGGCCGACCTCGAAGCCATGCCCCTGGAAAGCATCGTCTGGCTGCTCAGAACCCTGACGGCGTTCTTCCACCTGGTCAACCAGGCGGAGCGCCAGGAGATTATCCGGATCAACCGCGAGCGCCAGGTGCGTGCCGTGCCGGAGGCTCCCCGCGCCGACTCCATCGAGGAGGCCGTCGTGCGGCTGAAACAGCAGGGCTGCACCGCCGCAGACGTGCAGGCCCTGCTCGGACGGCTCGACATCCAGCCCACGCTGACCGCCCACCCCACCGAAGCCCGCCGCCGCAGCATCCTGTACAAACAGCAGCGCCTCTCGGAACTGCTCGACGCCCTCCGGCAACCCCAGCAGACGCCCGATGAAGCCGCCGAAATCCGGGCGGAACTGCACAGCCAGATCGCGTTGCTCCTGGCGACGAGCGAGGTACGGTCCGAGCGCGTCTCGGTGGCGGAAGAAGTCGAATACGGGCTGTATTTCCTCAACACCACCATCTGGGACGTGGTCCCGCGCATCCATGCAGATGTGCACCGGGCGCTGGAGCGGCACTATGGCCTCCGGGCCGACCTGCCCGGCTTTCTGCGCTTCCGCACCTGGATCGGCGGCGACCGCGACGGCAACCCGTTCGTCACGCCGGAGGTCACCCGGCAGGCCGCAGCGCTGTTACGCCGCACCATCCTTACGCGCTACCAGGAGGAGCTGCGGCTGCTGCGCCGTGAACTCAGCCTCTCCGACCGCTACGCGCCCGTGCCGGAGGGCCTTCGGGCCTCTGTTGCGGCAGACGCCGCCACGGTGCCCCTCGAGGAGCGCGAGCAGCGGGCCTTCCAGCACGAGCCGTACCGCCTCAAGCTCAGCTACATGCAGGCACGGATCGCCGCCTTGCTGGATGCCCTCGACGGCAAGCCCACCCGTGTGCCACCGACCTACACCTGGAAAGCATTTGTGGAAGACCTCGAAGGGCTGCAGGAGTGGCTCACGGAGGCCCGCTTCGGGGAGGCCGCCCGTGCTGGCCGCCTGGCATCCCTGCTGGCCCGTGCCCGCAGCTTCGGCTTCCACTTCGCCGCGCTCGACATCCGCCAGCACAGCCGCCTCCACGAGGAGGCCACCGGCGCACTGCTGCACGTGGCCGGGGTGACCGACGCCTATGCCACGCTGTCCGAAGCCCAACGGCAGGCTCTGCTCACCCGGGAGTTGGCGAACCCGCGTCCGCTCCTGCCCCATGGGGCTGCCCTTCCAGAGACGGCCCGGATGGTGCTCGACACCTTCGGGATGATCCGGGACCTGAAGGCACAGGACCCGGAGGCTGTCGGCAGCTTCATCATCAGCATGACACACACCCTCAGCGACGTGCTGGAGGTGTTGCTGCTGGCAAAGGAGGTGGGGCTGTGGCGCCTGCATGAGGGCGCGGTAGCCTCTGCGCTTGATGTCGTCCCGCTCTTTGAAACCATCGAAGACCTCGCCCTGGCCGAGTCGTTCCTGCACGACCTGTTCCAGCACCCGGTCTACCAGCGCCACCTGGTGGCCCGCGGGCGGTTTCAGGAGGTCATGCTCGGCTATTCCGACAGCAACAAGGACGGGGGGTTCTGGATGGCAAACTGGGCACTGCACCAGGCCCAGGAACGGATCGGAGCCGTCTGCCGTGCCCACGACCTCGACTTCCGGCTCTTCCACGGACGCGGCGGTACCGTCGGGCGCGGGGGCGGGCGCGCCAGCCTCGCCATCCTCGCCATGCCCCCGGCCGCGCAGTCCGGGCGTATTCGCTTCACTGAGCAGGGCGAAGTCATCTCGTTTCGGTATGCCCTGCCAGACATTGCCCACCGCCACCTCGAACAGATCGTCCACGCGATGCTGCTGGCGACGGGCCAGGCCCACACCCCGGCTTCACCCCCCCTTTCCGATGCCGACACGGCCCTGATGCAGCAGGTGGCCGACGCCTCCATGCATGCCTACCGCGCCCTCATCGACGACCCGGCGTTGTGGCCCTGGTACACCCGCATCACCCCCATCGAGCACATCAGCCGCCTGCCCATCGCCTCCCGGCCCGTCTCGCGCAAGAGCGGGCAGGAGGTGGACTTCGAGAGCCTGCGGGCCATCCCCTGGGTCTTCGCCTGGACGCAGACGCGCTACACCGTGCCGGGCTGGTATGGCATCGGACACGCCCTGCAAACGGTGCTCGCCGCTGCCCCAACACATCTGGCCCTGATGCAGGACTGGTATGCCCGATGGCCGTTCTTCCAGGCCGTCGTGGGCAATGCCCAGCTTGAGATGGCCCGCGCCCGGCTGGACATCGCCCGCCACTACACCCAACTCGGCGAACCAGCCACACACCTGCACGACCGCATCGCCGCGGACTTCGCCCAGGCGGAGGCGACCCTGCTGGCGATCACCGGGCAGCACGCCCTGCTCGACAACAGCCCCGCCGTGCAGCGCACCATCCGGTTCCGCAACCCCTACACCGACCTGCTGAACCTGCTCCAGGTGGAACTTTTGCGCCGCTACCGTCATTCGCCGCCCGACGCACGCGAACCGTTACGCCCGGCGCTGTTTCTCAGCATCAACGGCCTGGCTGCCGCCATGCAGAGTACCGGATGAGCGGATTTCGGAGATAACGGGAGGGTCAAAAGAGGTCACCGGGTAAACGGATGCCGGAGTGGGCGCGTCTGTGGCAAGAGGACCCGCAACGTGCTCCCGGCACCGGCGTATGCGGATGACCTCTCGCCCCCTTCAACCCATGCCTGCCAACCCCATGCGTAGATGGTTGCTATTGGGTACCTGCCTGCTGGCGCTGAACACGCAGGCGCAAACCCCGGATACCGACCTCTGGCTCACAGACTTGCCTTCGCTCGCAAGCTGGAAACCCGGCCAGCTCGTCACCCTCCAGCCGGTCAACATCACCCGGCGACCAGGGTACGACAACCAGCCCGCCTTCACCCTCGACAGCCGGAGCCTGCTCTACGCGGCGGAGCACGGCGAACAGACGGACATCTACCGCTACGACCTGGCAACCCGCAAGACCACCCAGATGACGAATACGCCGGAAAGTGAGTATTCCCCTGCGCCGATGCCTGATGGGACAGGCTTCACGGTGGTGCGTGTGGAGTCCGACACGACCCAGCAGCTGTGGTGGTTCGACTGGCAGGGCGACCATGCAACGGTAGTAGTGCCCGAGGAACGGCTCATCGGCTACTATGCCTGGGTGGATACCCACACGGTGGCCCTGTTCGTGATCGACGACAACAGCCGCCTCTCGGTGCGCGACCTGAAGTCCCGCCAGAAGGTGGAGGTTGCCTCCGGCATTGGCCGTTCGCTGCACCGGATACCCGGCACACGGGCCGCCAGCTTCCTGCAACAGCCCTTCGACGGCGCTCCAACCCTCTACCGTTACGACCTGGCAAGCCGTCGGGTGTCGTCGCTGGCCCTGCCCCTGCCGGGTTCCGAGGACTGCGCCTGGAACCCCGACGGGGTGCTGCTCATGGCCGACAGCCGGATGCTCTACCGCTGGTACGGCGGGACCTGGCTGCCCGTGGCCGACCTGCGCGCCATCGGGGCCGCCAGGATCACCCGCCTGGCCGTCAGCCCCGACGGAAAGTACCTCGCGCTGGTTGCCCAATGAGTCAACACGGTGCCTGGGATGACCTTCGGCCTTTGGTACGCCCATGCGTCAACCAATGCGAATGTTGTTGTAGGGGCAGGGCATGCCCTGCCCTGAGCGCCCCAACCCTTCATTATCCTAACCCTTCGTCCATGAAGTACGCGATCCGTATTCTGCTGCTCCTGCTGCTGCTTCCTCAAACCCTTCTGGCACAGATCGTTGATGGCGACATCTGGCTCCTGGAGTTAACCGGAGTCTCCCGGCTGCGAGGCGGCGAATTGCTCACAGCTACGCCCGTCAACATTACCGGGAAAACCGGATATGAAAACCAGCCGGTGTTTACCCTCGACGGGAAAGCGATCCTCTACGTGGCCCGGTACAACAACCAGACGGACATCTACCGCTACGACCTGGAAACCGGAACCACCACCCAGGTGACGAACACGTCGGAAAGTGAGTACGGTCCCCAGATGACCCCGGACTCATTGGGCTTCTCGGTGGTGCGCGTCGAGGCAGACACCACACAGCGGCTGTGGCGGTACGACCTCAACGGCCAGAACCCTACCCCTATACTCCCTTCTGTCCTCAACGCTGCTGCACATGCCTGGATTGATGCGCAGAACCTGGCGGTCGTCCACTTCGTGCAGTCCCCGGCGCTGGCGCTGTACAACCTGCTCACCGGCAGTCGCGAACTCATCGGGGCACACGTCGGACGCAGCCTGCAAGCCATTCCGGGCCTTCGATCCTTCGGCTACCTCCACGCCTCCCCGGATGGACAGTGGATGATCTACCGCGTCGATGTCGGGACGCTCCGCACCTCCCCTATCAGTCCACCAAGGCCGGAGCGGGAAGACTTCGCCTTCGGGCCGAACCGGGCGCTCTATACCGCCGACGGCACCACCGTCTACCGCCGTCCGCTGGGAGCTGGCTACTCCTGGCAACCCATCGCCGATCTGAAAGGGCTGGGCTTCCGGGCCATCAGCCGCCTCGCCGTCAGCCCCGACGGCAAGTACCTGGCCCTCGTTACCCACAAGGGCGTGGGCGGGTGAGGAAGCAGTAGGACCAAAACCGATCAAATTATAGTCAATTTGACGATATTATAGTCAATTTGACTATAATTTCTACGACCGGGTACGCCGCATCTGCCCGCGCGCTTTCCCTGACGATCATTCCTCGCTGCCGGTGATCCGCAGCAGCTCCTCGAGCGAGCTGTCGCCCATGAGGACGATGAGCCGGGCGGAGTCGCGTAGGGTGAGCATCCCTTCCTCGATGGCCTTGTTTCGGATGGCATCCTCATCCACCATTCCTTCGGAGGCGACGATGAGCTTGCGGATTTCTTTCGAGAACAGCAACGTTTCGGCGACGGCCCGGCGGCCCTTGTACCCGACGCCTTTGCAGGTCTTGCAGCCGGACTGGTGGCCTGCGCGGTAGAGGATGCTGGTGCGGATTTCCTCGGCGCTGAACCCCAGGTAGCGCATCAGTTCGACGTCCGGCTCCGGATCGACCTGCTTGCAGTCGGGGCAGAGCTTGCGCATGAGGCGCTGTGCCACGACGAGGTTGATGCCGTAGGCGATCAGGAACGGCTCGATGCCCATCTTGTACAGGCGCGTGATGGCGCTGGGGGCATCGTTCGTGTGCAGCGTCGAGAAGGTGAGGTGGCCCGTGTTCGAGAGCTTGATGGCGAGTTCTGCGGTCTCCCGGTCGCGCATCTCCCCCACCATGACGATGTCCGGGTCATGGCGCAGGATGGCCCGCAAGGCCCCTTCCAGCCCCAGCTTGTGGCCGAGCTTGATCTGGCGCACCCCCCGGATGATGTATTCGACCGGGTCTTCTACCGTCAGCACGTTCACCTTGGGGGAGATGACCTGGTAGAGGGCCGCTACGAGCGTGGTGCTCTTGCCCGAGCCGGTCGGCCCGGTGAGGATCACCATGCCGTGCGGCTGGCGGATGGCCTGGTTGAACCGCTGCATGGCTACATCGAGCAGGCCCAGCTTGCGCAGGTCGGTGAGCACCTTGCGGTCGTCGATCACCCGGATGACGATGCTCTCGGCGTGCAGGCCCGGCACGGGCGAGGCAATGGGCAGGACCGAGACGCGGAAGCGGATGAGCACGTCTCCAATCCGCCGCTGGATGAAGCCGTCCTGCGCCATGTCGCGCTCGAACCGGTCGACGTTCATCGCGTTGTCCTTCACCACCGCCAGAAACGCCTGGGGATGGACGCGCTCTTCGATATGCCACCGGATCAGTTCCCCGTCGATGCGGAGGTGGATCTCGATATGTCCGTCGGGGTTGGGAAAGATGTGGACGTCTGAAGCCCCCCGGTGCACCGCCTCGACGAGGGTGGCCTCGAACAGGTTGATGAGCATCGAGCGGCTGATCTCGGCCTCAAGGGCCTCCTCATCGATCAGCTCGTTCTTCTGGTCGAAGGAAGTCCCCAGGTCTACCGCCACGCCGCCGGACTCGCTGAGGCGTTCGAGATACTCGTTCTTCGTGAGGAAGGCTTCCGTGATGACGGTGGCGATGAGCATTTCGGAGGCATAGCGCAACTCGAACCGTTTCAGGTGGAGGTTGCGCAATACCTGGTGGACTTCAGCGCGGGTGGGGTCGTGGGTGACGAAGAGCCACCGGAGGTCGCCACTCTTGGGGTCGCGTTCCTGGCGGATGGGGATGACGAAGTGCTCGATCATCTCATCCCACTGGTCTTCGGTGAAGAACCGCAGGATGCCTTTGAGGAAGGCCAGTGTCTCGCCGGGTACGAAGGTGGCCTGTTCAAAGGCGTAGACTTGCGCGGCCTCCACGTAGATGGGTTCCCGGTGCGGCAGGTCGTGCTGCAACGTCAGCACGCGCCAGAGGGGGATTTTCTGCCCACTCTCCCGCAGGCGTTTCCACTCTTTTGCTGCCTGCTCGATCTGTTCCTCGCGGACGATTCCTTTCTCCCGCAGGCGGATGACCACCCGGTCCCGGATCCGGAATTCTCCGACGACGATTTCATATACCGGCGTCTCGGATGTGAGGCGGAGGCTGGCCTGCTCGAATGCTTCGTACAACGGGGCGGGGGCTTCCGATACCGGCGCGGCCTCCAGCTCTGGTGCCGACAGGGGTGTGGGCATCAGAGGCACCGACAGTGTGGACATCCCCAGGCGCTCGATGGTATGGGAGGGAAGAGGCAGTTGTCGGCCATCGCCCGTATTCCATTCCCCAACCAGGGCCGATGGCGTTTCCGGGGCCGGGGGAGATGCTGCGGGCTTAGAGCGGGGTTCCTCTCCGATGATCGATACAATCTTGAAAGTGTCCTGTGCCATTGGCTTCTTCCCAGGCATCGGTTACAACACCCCATCGCCTGCTTCCTGCCGGAAGCAGCCTGCGGGTGGAGGTCAAAACGTGGTGTCAGGGGAAGGGAACGGCATTACGCGCGGCTAGGCGGCGCGTCGGGCGGACCAGGGGGCCTCCGCCGTGGACGGATCGACCAGGTGGAGGACCGGAGCCGTAGCGGCCTGGAAGCCCGGCTCCAGGGCGATGCCGAGGAAGGGCAGGAGCGCGGGGAAGCTCTCGGCTGTAACAGCATAGAGGTTCATTCGGGGGGTGTGGCACACCTCGACCGGCCCGAAGTCCAGGGTCCGCAGCAGGGATTCGATCTGTCGGTGGGTGGGATCGTGGCTTGCCAGTACGAGCCGCCAGGTCTCGCCCGGGGCACTGCCCAGCTCGACGACCGGCATCAGCCCATGCCGCACCAGTTGCTCCCATTGCTGTCCATGCAGACGGTTCATCATGGCCTCGATCTGGCAGCAGGAGGCCAACAGGTCGATGGCAATGGTCCGGTAGGCATAGCAGTGGGCAGCCTGGGCATATACCTGCTCGCGGTCTACCGCCGGATCCGAAAGCAGGGCGCGCCAGAGCGGGGTTCGGATACCATAGGCTCCCCGCGACCAACTATTCCACGCCCGCTCGACCACTGGGAGAGATACCTGCCCGGCATCGAGTAGCGAGCGCACCACCCGGTCCCGGACCTCCTCGCGCCGGAAAACGGGCGAGACGGCGGGCGATGGCGGCTCGGAAGGCGGCTCTTTCACCTCAACGATCGTGGCCTCGACGGGCACCGGTTCCTCAATCCCTTCGACAAGGCTGGACCAGGTCAGGTCGGGGATGAGGATAAAGGCCTCCTCTTCCACCTCCGAGGGAGCCGTGTGCGAGGATTCCGGGGCGACGGCAGGGTGCGTCCGTCGCAGCATACGCAGGGCGGGGAGTTTATCCCAGAACATGGTGAATCAGGGTTATCAACAGGGGGTAAGGGTTCACGTAAGAATATCGGTTGGGCACAGCCATAGTTAAGGAAGACACGTGGCTCCGGGTGAAATACTTCAGGGGATTGGACAGGAGGAGGCTTGGTGTTTGGGGCGCTCCGGGCAGGGCATGCCCCTACAGGGACGCTCCGGGCAGGGCATGCCCTGCCCCTACAATAACCTTCGCATTGGTTGACGCATGGGCGTACCAAAGGCCCAACCGAGTGCCCCTCCTGTCCAGGAGGATGACCGATCTCATGAGATCGGTCATGGGGTGGTCGATCACCGTTGCGATCCAACCCCTCCGGCACACCAAAGGCCGACAGGCCGTACCAAAGGCGTAGGCCGTTCCAAAGGCCGTCAGGCCGTACCAAGCACCACGCTATCCCCTGCCCTCCCCCTCGACCCACTGGACGGCCTGCTGCATGAGTTCGGTGGCGCTGTTGAGGTTGAGCTTGTTCTTGATGCGGGCACGGTAGGATTCGACCGTTTTGATGGAGAGATGCAGTTTTTCCGAGATGTCGCGGGTACCCAGCCCCCGTCCGGTCAGTTCAAAGACCTCCAGTTCCCGGTCGCTGAGTTCTTCCAGGGGAGACTTGGTCTTGATCTCGCGCCCGGAGGCGATGCCCAGCAGCAGGCGTTCGTTGATCTCTTCGCTCACGTAGATGCCGCCGGCCAGGACGCGGCGGATGGCCTTGAGCATCACCTCGGCGGCTTCGAGTTTCATCACATAGCCGCGCGCCCCGGCCCGGATGGCCCGCTCGGCATAGAGCGCCTCGTCGTGGCGAGACACCACCAGCACCTTCAGGTCCGGGCGCAATGCCAGCATGTGCTTGATGAGTTCGAGTCCACTCATCCCTGGTAACGAGATATCCACTACGGCCACATCCGGACGGGTCTTTTCGAGGGCATCGAGGGCCTCCTCGGCGTTGGCGGCCTGGGCCACCACCTCCAGTTCGGGGTCGTGGCCCAGGGTAAGGGCCAGCCCCTTGCGCATGAGCGGGTGGTCGTCCACGATCAGGATGGTCTTCTTCATATCCGCATCTACGGGGTATTATTCGGTTGGGAAGAGGGATGGAGATCGGCGATGGCACGTCCAGGGCTGCCCTCGGTGCTGCGCCGGGCCGGGACTGGTCGGTGGGTGTGGGTCAGCGTGCAGGTGAGCACGGTGCCGCCTTCAGCCCCGCGCCGGATGTCGAGCGTGGCGCCGATGATGCGGGCGCGGTAGTGCATGATGCGGACGCCCATGCCCCGATCCTCCGGCAGCGTTTCGGGGAAGCCGGTGCCGTTGTCCTGCACCCGGAGTCGGAGCTGGTCTTCCCCGGCGGCCAGGGCGATCCGCACGAGCGTGGCGTGCCCGTGCTTGACGGCGTTGCTGACGGCCTCCTGCGCGATCCGGTAGAGGTGGACGGACACGGTCGGGTCGCCCGGACGGGCTGTGCCCATTTCCTCGAACAGGCAGGTGATGCCAAAGAGCCGTTCGGCGTTGACGGAGAGCCGTTGCAGGGAATTCGCCAGCCCGCTGGCGCCGACCTCCACCGGCATCAGCCCGCGTGCCAGGCTCCGGGCCTGCTGGTCGGCGTCTCGAATCAGTTCCACGACCTCATCCAGTTCCGGGGCCGTCGCCGAGCCTTCGGCGTGCAACCGACGGGCGAGGTTGGTGCAGATCAGCCCGATACCGGTGAGCATCTGGCCGAGGCCGTCGTGCAGGTCCTGCCCGATGCGGCGGCGCTCCTGCTCGCTGATGCGCAGGATTTCCAGTTCGAGTTGACGCCGCTGGGTGATATCCCGCACCACCCCAGTAAACATCTGCCTTCCCTGGACGAAGAACTCGCTCACGGCCAGGTCGAGGGGGAACGTGGAGCCGTCCTTGCGTTGCCCCATGACTTCGCGCCCGATGCCGATGATGCGGGCCTGGCGGGTCTGCTGGTATTTCTGGATGTAGCCGTCGTGCTCCTCCCGATGGGGTTGGGGCATGAGCAGGGCCACGTTTCGCCCGACAGCCTCTGCGGCCGTATAACCAAAGATATGCTCGGCGGCCTTGTTGAAGGACTCGATGACGCCGTTGGCATCGATGGTGATGATGCCATCGACGGTGGTTTCGAGCACGGCGCGCACCTTCGCCTGGCTTTCTTCGAGGGCGAGGGCAGCCTGCTTGCGCTCGGTGATGTCCTGGCCGATCCCCAGCACGGTATACCCTTCTTCTCCCTGCTGCCGGGTGGCATTCCACAGGAGGGTGCGCACTTGCCCGCTCCGGGTCCGGATAGTGTTTTCAAAGTCGATCACCGGCCCGCCGTCCATCAGGGTCTGGAATGCGGCCCGTGTCCGGTCGCGTTCGGTTTCAGGCAGGCAGTGTTCAAAGTAGTCCTGGCCGAGGATCTCCGGCTTGGTCCATCCAAAGAGCCGTTCGGCAGCCCGGTTCCATCCCACCACCTGCGCCTGGGCATCGAGCCGGACGATGACGCTGCCCGCCGTATCGACGAGCGAGCGGTACTTCTCCTCGCTCATCTTCAGGGCCTGCTCGGTGCGGATGCGCCGTTCGATGAAGGAGAAACGGACGTGGAGGCGGTCTGGCTGATGAAGATCGGCTTGCCCGGCGCCAGGCTGT
>CAZLRO010000072.1:11117-14496 GCA_964561865.1 uncultured Rhodothermaceae bacterium
CTGGCTCCAGGGAGGAGATCAGGCAATCGTCGGCCCCGGCCTCAATCAGTTGCTGGAGACAGGCTTCATCCTCGTGCAACAGAATGGCAAGCAGCGTGGGTTCATCCCCGAACTCCTGCCGGATGCGGCGGCAATAAAAGAGGGTGTCGTCGGCCACATGGGCTAGCACCACCACTTCTGGACGCTGCTGGACGAACGCCGCCCATCCGGTTGCATCTGCCTCAGCTACGTGCAGGTCGTGGCGACGCTCCCGCAGCACCGCCTCCAGCGCCTGGCGCGTGGTATCGTCGGCACCGATGAGCAAGGTTCGCATCCGGGTCACACGATAGGGATACATGGTGAGAACATCCAGAAGTTGTTGTGTTTGCCCTTACAAATTTGAAGGGACATCCTGTGTCCTCTTGCGGGCAAATTCCCTACAAGGTAGCGTCAGGGGAGCAACACCAGCAATCCTTCCACGGTGGTCACTGGCCGGGCACAGACAAAGCGGTGGCAGACGTAGGCTGTGGCGTGTCCGTCGAGGCTCCGCTGGGAGGCGGTATAGGGGACCAGTTCAGTGATCGGGGAGGCTTCCTCCGGCTCCGGACGGAACAGCACGACGGCATCGGGCAGGTAGCGGGCGTCGAGGGCGTGGAGCAGGGCGCGGGTGTCTGCTGCTTGGGGACGACCGGCCACCACGATCTCGCGGGTGGGCAGGAAGGCAAAGTCCAGCCCGATCAGGAAGGCGGCAAAGCCGGAGGGCATCCGTCGAACCTGCCCAGCGGCATAGCGAATGAGGGCGTCGGCGTGCTGTTCCAGGTCAGCCCGCCCGGTCATCCGGGCCAGGCGCACCAGGTTCCAGAGGGTGACGGCATTGCCCGAAGGTACGGCACCGTCGTACAGTTCCTTTGCACGGGCCAGCAGCAGTTCGCCGTCGTCGGGGGTGAAGAAGAAGCCGCCATCATCTTCATCGCGGAACCGGGCAATCTGCTCGTCCTGCAACCGGAGCGCCTCCTTCAGCGGGTGCGGGTTGAACGTAGCCTGGTAGCATTCGAGGAGGCCCCAGATGAGAAAGGCATAGTCGTCGAGGGTGGCCTGCAGGCCTGCCACCCCGCCCCGGTAGCGGTGCAGCAACCGTCCTTCCGGGGTGCGGAGGGTGGTCAGCAGGAAGTCCGCAGCCCGACGGGCAGCATCGAGGAAGGCCGGTTCCCGCAATACCCGACCCGCCTTCGCCAGGGCGGCTATCATCAGCCCGTTCCAGTCCGTGAGCACTTTATCGTCCAGTAGCGGGCGGAGACGCTGTTGCCGGACGGTGTGCAGGCGCTCCCGTGCTACGGCCAGCCGGGCCGTTAGGGCCTGTACGTCCTCCCCCCGCTCCTGCGCCAGCTCGGCGAGGGGCTTGCGCAGAAACAGCACATTCTCGCCTGTTTTCTCGCGGGTAGCCTCTTCGAGGAAGTTGCCGTCGGGTTCAAGGTTGTAACAGGCCATGAACGCCTCCGCATCGTCCCCCAGCACGGCCTGGACTTCGGCGGTCGTCCACACGTAGAAGGCCCCCTCGCGCCCTTCGCTGTCGGCATCCTCGGCGGCGTAGAACACGCCTTCGGGCGCAGCCAGGTCCCGCTGGACGTAGGCGATGACCTCCCGCGCCAGGTGGGCGTAGGCAGGATTGCCCGTGGCCTGGTGGGTTTCGGTGGCCGCCATTGTGAGCAGGGCCTGGTCGTAGAGCATCTTCTCGAAATGCGGCAGCCGCCATGCGGCATCGGTGGCATAGCGGTGAAAACCGTAGCCCAGGTGGTCGTAGACCCCACCCAGCCGCATCCGGTCGAGGGTGTGCGTGACCATTGTGAGTGCCTGCTCGTGGCCGGTACGCCGCCAGAAACGCAGGAGGAACAAAAGGTTGTGGGGGGAGGGGAACTTCGGTGCCCCTCCGAACCCACCGTCCCGGGGATCGAATCGCCGGGTGAACTGCTCGAACGCGATGGGGAACACATCGGCATCGAGGGTGCCGGGCCGGGAACGCTGGCGGGTCTCTTCCTGCAACGCCTGCGTCAGTTCGGCGGCCGAGGCCAGCAGCGTGGGGCGGTCGGCTTGCCAGAGCGCCGAGATGCGGGGGATCAGGTCCAGCAGGCCGGGGCGGCCGTAGCGGCTGTGCTTCGGGATGTAGGTCGCCACGTAGAACGGTTGCTGGTCGGGCGTGAGCAGCACCGTCAGCGGCCAGCCTCCGTGCCCGCTGACGAGCTGGCAGACCGTCATGTAGAGGTGATCGATGTCCGGGCGCTCCTCCCGGTCCAGCTTGATGCTGATGAAGGCCGCGTTCAACAGGGCTGCCACCTCAGCATCCTCAAACGACTCGTGGGCCATGACGTGGCACCAGTGGCACGTGGCATAGCCGATGGAGAGGAAGACGGGCTTGTCCTGCTGTCTGGCAGCGTCGAAGGCCTCCGCCCCCCACTCATACCAGTCGACCGGGTTGTGCTGGTGCTGGAGGAGGTAGGGGCTGTGGGCGTGGGCGAGGCGGTTGGGTGGCATCTCGGTCACAAAGGGCCGCGCAAGCCCCGTCGGCGAAACCAGCCGGTGAGGCTGTACCGGGGCTGGGTGGTGGGCCGCACCTCATGATAGAGCTGGTCACTCCGGAAGAGCACTAGCGTCCCGGCCTGGGGCAGCACCTCTACCGTGCGTCCATCCTCCAGGTAGAGGCAGAGCTGCCCCCCCTGCTCGATGCGCCAGTGCGGATTCAGGTAGAGGATGCAGGAGAGCATGCGCGTGTCGTCGTCGGCGAAGCGGTCGAGGTGCTTGCGGTAGTACGTTTCGGGAGGGTATACGGCATAGTGTGCCTCGAAAGTCACCAGGCCGAGGAACAGTTCCCGGTTCAGCGTCTGGCGCAAGGCATCCATCGCCGCCCAGTACGAGGCTTGTGCCGGGGAGAGGGCCTGCTCATCCAGCCAGCAGATCTGGTCGCCCCGAACCCCGGTGTGAACCCCTGCCCCGGCCCGGCGTCCGATCCCGGCCTGCCGAAAGGTGCCCTTATGCCAAAGGGCCTGCGCCTCGGCAATGAGCGCTTGCAGGCCCTCGCCCGTGAAGAAGTCCGGGCAGACGGCCCAGCCCTGCCCGGACAGGTCCACCACCAGCGGTTCGACGATCTGATCAAGCGAAGTCATGCGACATCTGGGGTTGGGACAGCCCTTGAACGAGACCGCCCGCCCCATGTTGCCACAGGACGGGCGGAAGAATTTCGGATTGCGGATTGCGGATCTCGGATTTCCGATCTTCTCCCCCCTCCTGAGAACAGGAGGGGTTGACCGATCTCATCGGTCATGGGGGAGGTCGATACTCGGAGTGTGGATCTCGGATCTTACCAAGTACCAAGCCCCCCTGCCAGACTACTTCATCAGCGTCATGG
>CAZLRO010000073.1:0-14011 GCA_964561865.1 uncultured Rhodothermaceae bacterium
TCCCAGATATAGTCAATTTGACTATATCTGGGAGCCACCCCTCTGGGAGAGGGGAATTTCGGGGTGCCCGGGAAAAGGGCAGCAGTGTCGCAGTAATCCCGGCGTCGAGATTGCCACGTCGCTACGCTCCTCGCAATGACACGGAGGTAGGGCGATGGTAATCCGCAATCCCCAATCCGCAAGAGATTGCCACGTCATGGTCGATCTCATCAGGGTCGATCTCATGAGATTGACCCTGATCGACCCTGCTCCTCGCAAGGACATGATCCGAGATCCACAATCCGCAATCCACAATCCGCAGTCCCATGCCCGATACCCTGAACGTCCCTGTCACCAAGCCGGTTGCCGCGTCCCGGACCACGATGACCGAGATCGTGCTGCCAAACGACACCAACCCGCTGGGCAACCTCATGGGAGGCCGTCTGTTGCACTGGATGGATATCAGCGCCGCCATCGCCGCACAGCGCCACGCCGAGAGTGTCTGCGTGACAGCCTCGGTCGATAATGTCGAGTTCCACAGCCCCATCCGGCTGGGAGAGGTGGTGGTACTCGAAAGCCAGGTGAACCGGGCATTCCGCACATCGATGGAGGTGGAGATCAACGTCTGGGCCGAGAACCCGCGCACACGCACCCGTCGCAAGTGCAACCGGGCGTTTTATACGTTCGTCTCACTCGACGACCAGGGGCAACCCCGTACCACTCCGCCCGTTGTACCCGAAACCGAGGCGGAACAGGATGCGTTCGAACGAGCCGCCCGCCGCCGTGAAGTACGCCTGCTGCTGGCGGGACGGCTCCAGGTCCAGGATGCGGAGAACCTCAAGGCCCTCTTCCTGCCGGTGCTGCATCCCCAGCAAGGCTGAGTCTCCCCCCGCCATGAATCCCCTGTTGCTGTGGAGGGCCATCGGTGCCCTCGTCCTTGCCCTCTGCATCTCCCCGACAGCCCTGGCCCAACCCGCCGATGTCTCCCTTGGACTGGGCGGGCAGGTGGGCGGCGACAGCGGCCTGACCCTCAAATCCTACCGCACCAACGGCCTGCCGTTCCAGAACCTGCTGCACGCCCGCGCTGCCGATGTGCTCCTGGCCTGGAACCTCGATGGCTTCTTCTTCGTGGATGCCCACCTGCTGCGCGAAGAACCCATCCCGGACTCCCCCCTGCACTATTTCCTCGGCCCCGGCCTCTTCTTCCTGGCTGGCAGCGACAACTTCGCTACGGGGGTCTCCGGGAATTTCGGGGTCAACTTCTTCAGCGGCCCCTTCGAAGTCTACCTCCAGGTCACCCCCCGCCTGGGCCTGCTGCCTGCCACCACCGGAAACCTCGGCGGAGGCGTTGGGCTGCGCTACTACTTCCGCTGACCATGTTCTACCACCGCGTCCTGGTTACAGGGGCCAATGGCCTGGTCGGGCAGGCCCTGGTCGCCCTCCTGGGCAGCCGCCCGGAGTACGACGTGCTGGCAACCGGACGCGACCCGCTCCCCCGATCCCCCACCGGCAGCTTCGGCTATACGGCGCTGGACATCACCAATGCAGCCGAGGTGCGCGACCTGCTGCATTACTTTACGCCCGACGCGGTGGTCAACTGCGCCGCGCTGTCGCTGCCGGATGCGTGCGAAGCGGACCGTACCACCTGCTGGCGCCTCAACGTCAAGGGCACCGAGCACCTGGCAAAGGCATGCCGCATGGTGGGCAGCCGCCTGATTCAGCTCTCGACCGACTTCGTCTTCGACGGCACGGCCGGCCCCTATGCCGAGGATGAACGCCCCAACCCGGTCAACTTCTACGGACAGTCGAAGTGGGCCGCCGAGAATGTGGCACGCGAGGCAGGACTAGACCGCTGGGCCGTCGTCCGGACCGTGCTCGTCTATGGCACCGGGGCACATCTGAGCCGCTCCAACTTCGTCCTGCGCCTGCTCGAACACCTGCAACAGGGCAAACCCTACCGGGTAGCCCACGACCAGTGGCGCACCCCCACCTACCTCGGCGACCTCGTCGAAGGAATCGAGCGCCTCATCCGGTTCGAAAAATCCGGCCTCTATCACCTCTCCGGGCGGGAGTTTCTCTCCACCCTCGACCTGGCCCGTACCGTCGCCCGCACGTTCGACCTCGACGCATCCCTCCTCATCCCGGTCGAGACGGCCCAGCTCCACCATACCGCCGTGCGCCCGATGCGGACGGGCTTGCTCATCCTCCGGGCCGAGTCCGAGCTGGGGTTTAAGCCCCGCACCCTGCGCACCGGACTCCAGCACCTGGGCCTGCGGCTCGGCCTGGCAACCACCACCAATTGAGCCGAAAGACGTCGCCAAGCACTAAATTATCGTCAAATTGACTATATTACTGCACGGCCCCTGCTGCGAGGCGGGAGTGTCAATTTCGCCCAAGGGCCTTCAGCCCCAGGCGCTGTTCGAGTTCCTCACACCGGTTGCGGCTCACCTTCAGCCGCTTGCCATCCTTCAGGCGCACGGCATAATCCCCTCCGGCGCTGTAGAGCAACGCATCGATCAGGTCGAGCCGGACGATGACGCTGCGGTGGATACGGAAGAACCGGGCCGGATCGAGCCGTTCTTCAAGGGCCTGAATCCGCTCCCGGATGATGAAGGTGTCGGTTCCGACGTGTAGTTCGGCATACGGACCGCTGGCCGCGATGTAGTCGATCCCGTCTACTGGCACCACCCGCACCTGCCCCCGCATGTCCACCGCGATGCGTTCGAGGTAGCGGGGGGCGGCCTCGACGGGACCCGCTGGTGCCGGTGTGCCCTGGAGCAGCGTCATGAGGCGATCCCGCAGGGCGTTGACCGTCCGAAGCGTGATCGAGAGCCGGGCACGCTCGAACGCCTGTTCAAACCGCTCGTCGTCGAAGGGCTTGAGCAGGTAATCGACCGCTGCCACGTCGAACGCCTTGAGGGCGTACTGGTCATAGGCCGTCACGAAAATGACCGCAGGCATCTGCGCCGGGCCAACGGCCTGCACCATCTCTACCCCGGTCAGTCCAGGCATCTGCACATCCAGGAACACCAGGTCGGGGGCCAACTGGTGGATGGCTTCCACCGCCGCCTTCCCGTTATCGGCCATCCCCACCAGTTCCACGTTCGCCTGCTGGCGCAGCAGGTCCTCCAGACGCTGCCGGGCCAGCGGCTCATCATCGACAATCAGCACACGGAGGGGTTGCTTGGAGGACATGGGATCTCGGATTGCGGATCTCGGATTGCGGATTGCCCCAAGTAACAAATAGCCAATAGCTAATAGCCCTCCCCTTACAAATACCCCGCTTCCCGAAGGTACTGAACCCAGACTGCGTAGCCCGCTTCGTTCAGGTGGAGGCCGTCGCCGGTGTAGCGGGCATCGAGACGCTCCTGGTCATCGAGCAACAGCGGGTAGAGGTTGACGAAGGTGCAGCCGCGTGCAACCGCAACGGCCCGCAGCAGGGGGTTCAGGCGCAATATATGGTGTTCCTTGTCGTAGTGCTGGGGAAAGCCTGGATAGTCCGCGTTCACCGGGAGCACGCTCTGCAGGAAGACCTGCGTCTCCGGACTCCGGCGCTGTACCTGTTCAATGATCTTCCGCACGTTGTCGGCGATGACGGCGACGGGGATGTCCTTGCCGATGTCGTTGATGCCGATGAGGAGGAAGAGCCGGGTGGGGCGGTGCCGCACGACCTCGTCCAGCCGTTGCAACACCCCGAACGTGATGTCTCCCCCAATCCCCTGGTTGACCACAGTACTATCTCCCAGGAGTCGGTGCCAGGGTCCGCCCTCGGTGATACTGTCGCCCAGAAACAGAATCCGTCCTGTCCGGGCAGGCTGCTGCGCGAACAGGGTTTTCCGCTGGGCATAATGCCCCGGCAGAAACGGGATAGTATCAAACAGATGCTGGTTGGTGAGGGTGTCCTGGGCCAGCCCCACCGGGGCACCAGCCAGGCCAAGCCCTAGCAGCAGGCATCGCAGGCACATGGCACGGTTCCTTTTCACGGTTGTGCCACCAACGCTGCTGTGTGCAGGTCGGCAGCGGTGTGGTAGGGCAGAGAAATATGGGCGACGAACCCACCGGTCGGAACAGCCTCCAGCAGCAGATGCTGCGAAGACCCATAGAGGCTTTCAAGGCGCTCGCGGGTGTTGCGCAGCCCCACTCCTGTACCAGTCTCCGTTCCCTGCCCGCCCGCCGATACCAGCCCTGGGCCGTTGTCCGTCACCTGGAGGTGCAGCGTCTCTGCTTCCCGCCACACCCGCACGACGACCTGCCCGTTTCCGGCCACCTGCTCCACCCCATGCTTGATGGCATTCTCGACCAGCGGTTGCAGGATCAGGTTCGGGACGAGGGCTTCCACGACCTCCGGGGCGATGTCGAGTTCTACCTCCAGCTTTCCCTGGAAGCGGATACGCTGGATTTCAAGGTATCCTTCCAGAAAGCTCAGTTCCTGCTGCAAGGGTACCTCCTGGGCGTGCGTCCCGTCCAGCGTGTACCGCAGGAGGGTGCTCAGGCGGGCGATCATGCGGCGGACGCCCCGTGGGTCGCGCTCGACGAGCGAGGAGATGGCATGGAGGGTGTTGAATAGGAAATGGGGATTGACCTGCATCCGCAGCGCGTGCAGCTTCGCCTCTGCCAACTGGGTTTGCAGCGCGGCCGCATGGGTGCGTAGCTGGATGGCCTCGGTGAGGCGCTCCCGGTAGCGCAGGAAGTAGTCGCGGGCGAAACCGGCAGCCAGCACCACCAGGTAGATGATCAGCTCGTCCAGGAAGTAGAGACCCATCACCCCACGCAGGAAGGACAGGCCAAAGCGGCGGGTTTCGGGCACCAGCCACTGGAAGGTGGCGAAGCCGAAGTAGTTGAACACCACCGCCACCAGCAACGCGATGGCAATGTGCAACAGGAGGTGTTGCCCCCACCGCACCCCCTCCATCCGAAAACGGCGGCTCAGCCAGAAGATGCCCGGTGTGAGCAAGGCCCAGGCTGTATACTCGATGATGGCCTGCCAGGCTTCCCCCGGCATGAGGTTTCCCCGTCCGCCAAGACGCGGATCGAACGCCCGCTGGCCGATGGTCAGGAGGATGATGAGGCCCCAGAAAAGCACGATTAGCCCGGCCTCGGTCCACCCGGCCCGACCAGAGGGCTGGAACAGGCGGGCCGAACCCTCCGCAGAAGGGTCAGATGTCGGGATGGATGCCATTGGGAAGGTGCCTTCTCTCAAACAGAAACAAGCCGTTTCAGCAAGATAACGACAGGTTGTTGAACGTACAGCACCTTCTGGCATGAACCGCACCGAGCCTGCCACCAACCGCACCCCCATATGCCCGATTGCGGATTCTGGATTGCGAAAGCTGCCGCGTCCTCCCTCCGTGTCATTGCGAGGAGCTTGACCGATCATGGTTGATCTCATGAGATCGACCAGATGAGATCGGTCAGACGTGGCAATCTCGACGGCGAGGGTTGCTGCGACGCTGCTGCAAGATGGCAAGGGCGAGATCAAGACCCCTCGTTCCTCGGGGCAAGCTCTGGCTGGTCGATCTCATAAGCTCGACCGATGGCCTCCTCGTGATGACACCAGCAGAAACGCCGCTGCCCTCTTCCCAACCCGCCAGCCAATAGCTAACAGCTCTCTTCCCAAGCACCAAGCTCCCCAAAGCTGAAGGCTAACGGCGTTCTTTTCCCAGGGGCCGTGCCATCAGCAAGTCGGTCTGGGCCTCTTCGCCCAGCAGGAACACATGCGTTCCAACCTCCTCAAACCCCCATTTGCGGTAGAAGGCACGGGCGCGGGGGTTGTGTTCCCACACGCCGAGCCAGACTACGTCATGCCTACGTTGCAAGGCTTCGGCGAGGCAAGCTTGCATGAGTGCCGCAGCTACCCCCCGGCCATGCCAGCGCTGATCGACGTAGAACCGGTGTATCTCGATGGGGTTGTCGCCCGTGATGCCCGGCTCGGTGTGAACCCGTAGCCGGGCATAGCCTGCTGCCTCCCCTTCCACCTCGGCCATGAGGGTGAAGGCCTGCGGATCGGATAGCTCGGCGGACTGCTGCTCCACCCCGTAGGTTTGCGCCATGTAGCGCGCCATCTGTACCGGGTCGTTGTTGCCAGCAAATGCCGCTGCAAAGGTCCGGCGACCGAACTCGGCCAACAGGGCCGCATCGGCATCAGTGGCAGGGCGAAGGGTGATCGAAGGGGTTTGCATGGGGTGTAAAAATCGTTGATGGCTGATTGGAAATTGGGGCTTGCCGTTCGATATTGCAACAGGTGTCCTAAACGACAACGGCTAGAGAGGTACACACGGTGCCGGGTGCTCTCTCTCAACGCCCTTGCCTTTCCACGCTTCCTTTTCTGCCATGACCTGCTTCTCCCGTGCCCACCTATGGGCTGTCCTGGTACTGCTGATGCTGCACGGGTGGCCTGCCCAGGCCCAGCGTCGTCCGCAACCAGCCGACCCCCTGGCCGGGCTGGATGCCTACATCACCCAGGCGATGCAGGCGTGGGAGATTCCGGGCATGGCCGTCGCCATCGTAAAGGACGACCAGGTTGTGTACGCGAAAGGGTTCGGAGTGCGCCAGGTCGGCAAGCCGGAGCCAGTCGATGCAAACACCCTGTTCGCTGTGGCCTCCAACACAAAAGCCGTCACGGCGACGGCGCTGGGGCTGCTGGTGGCCGAAGGCAAGGTGGCCTGGGACAACCCTGTGACGCACTATCTGCCAACGCTACAACTTTACGACCCCTGGACCACCCGGGAACTGACCGTGCGCGACCTGCTCTGCCACCGCGCCGGGTACAGTACCTGGGCCGGCGACCTGATGTGGTACGGCTCTACCCTCGACGGGGCTGAGGTGCTGCGCCGCATCCGCTACCTCAAACCCGACTACAGCTTCCGCTCGCACTATGGCTATTCCAACCTGATGTTCCATGCCGCCGGGATGCTCATCGAACAGGTCTCCGGGCAACCCTGGGCCACGTTCGTCCAGACCCGCCTCCTCCAGCCGCTCCGGATGTCCACTACCACTACCACCGTGAACGCGCTATCAGACCAGCCCAACGTGGCCCAGCCGCATACCCGGCTCGACGGGCAGGTGATGGCGGTGCCCTACCGAAACGTGGACAACATCGCTGCTGCCGGTGCCCTCAACAGCAGCGTGCGGGAATGGGCCAACTGGTTGCGCATGCAGCTCAACAAGGGGCAGTTTGAAGGCCAGCAGGTCGTCCCGGAGGCCGTTATCCAGGAGACCCGCGTCCCGAACACGCCCGTCCGCCTCTCCCGCCAGGCCCGTGAGCGCTTCCCGACGACGCACTTTTCGGCCTACGGGATGGGCTGGTTCCTGCGCGACTACCACGGGCGGCTGCTGGTGGAGCATACCGGCGGCATGGACGGCATGGTCTCACAGACGGCGTTGCTGCCGGAAGAAAACCTCGGAGTCGCCATCTTCACCAACCAGGACGAACAGGGGTTCTACGTGGCGCTGATGTACCGCATCTTCGACGCCTACCTCGGCGTCCCGCCCCAGGACTGGAGCCAGACCTACCTCGACCTGTTCCAGTCGGGGCAGACCGCCCCCCCACAGCCCACACCCGGCACCCAGCCGAGCCTTCCAACCGAAGCCTATGCTGGCACTTATGGCAACAGCCTGCTGGGCAATGCCGTGGTCACGGAGGAGAACGGCACGCTGCACCTCCGCCTCCAGCACCATCCGGGGCTGAACGGCCCACTCCGGCACTGGCACTACGACACGTTTGAAGCTGACTGGGACGACCCGTACTTCAAGACCAGCCTCGTCACCTTCACCCTCGATGCCACCGGCGCGGCGGCAACCCTGCGTTTCAAGGTCCGGGAGGATTTCGTCGATCCCCTCGAATACACGTTCACCCGAACGATGCGGTAACCTATGGCCGCCGCTGGCGGACCGGGCGACGTCGGTGCCAATGAGATACACCCGTTGGTTCGGGATGGTGTACCACCCTGCACCGGCCATGACCGAAACATAACGTTAGATCTGAAGCGTAGGGCTATGAGAACCCGAAGTTATTTCCGATATTTTTGGATATCGTCTTCTCCGTAGCGTACTCCCAGCCTTTCAACATGATGCTAACAACCCGTACTGTCTCCTTGCCCGTCCTGCTGTTGCTGCTGGCAGCGGCCTGGCCCGTCCGTCCTGCCCTGGCACAGGCGGGCGAGTGCGTCTACCCGGTGATCCTCCTGCACGGGTGGATCGGCAACCAGTTCTCGTTCGAAGGCGTCTACAGCGATGCGCATTTCGCTGCGCTCTGGGGTGGAATCGACCCCAACGCCAACGACCATATCTTCCACGTGGTCGCCAACGCCACCGAGGACACGCGGCTCAACGGCCCCGATGGCGTACTCGGCACCAGCGACGACGACGTGCTGACCGCGTTCGTCTCCGACCTGGCGGGCAACAGTGTCAACAACCTCCAGCCGGGCTGCGTCTACGCGATCAACTTCGAGAACTGGTGGAATGAGAACGCAGCCAGCCCCATGCTCGACCGCAACGGCGGCGACTCGCCGAGCCTGTTCGACTCGGACAGCAACGAGTCCGCCATCCTTAAGCAGGGCTATGCCCTTAAGCGGATGATCGAGGCAGTGCTGGCAGCCAACCCGACGAAGCAGAAGGTGGTGCTGGTGGGCCATTCGATGGGCGGCCTCACCGGGCGCGAATACCTCCAGCGGCGCACCCCCGATGCCCTCACCGGCATCCCCCGCTGGTGGGTCGATCCGGTGGCAACGGACGGCCACAAGGTCGCCAAGCTCGTCACGATGGGCACACCGCACCGGGGCAGCAACCTCCTCGGCAACATCTCCACGCCCCAGGACGAGACGCCCGACCTCGCCAGCGAGGCCGTCCGCGACCTGCGCTACAGCTATGCCTGCGGCTTCCTCTTCCTCGACGACTGCTCCGCCCCCTACCTCTTCGGCGGTGACGAGGACGACATCCCCTTCCTCCCCTACCCTTTTTGGAATGACGACGTCAACTGCGACGGCGACGAAAGCGATCTACTCGAAGGGCTAAATGTGGACGGGCGCGACAGCGGCCAGGGCGACGAATGGGACGGCACCTACGACAACCCCGCCTTCCCACTGCCCACCACGCTCACCTACACCTACTACACCGCCGACACCTTCCTGCCCGGCGAGGGCGACGACGTGGTAGACCTCAATCGCCAGTACGTCTATCAGGTCCTCGGCGGCCAGAAGGTGCCCGTCCCCAACGACGGCACCAACTGGCGGCTCTCGGACACGCTCAAGACCAACCGCACCCACCTGGCCCAGAACGAGGACGTCGACGGGGTCATCCGGGGCATCGACGAGGGCAACTACCCTGCCCATGCCTGGGCGCTGAACGTGGCAACGGACTACGCCGCCCTCCCGCAGTGGCGTTCAACGAATGTCCCGGACGGCCAGCCCCGCAACGACCGCGACTGGTTCACCTTCACGCTCAGCACGGCCAGCCGCGTCACCCTCACCCTCACCCCAACGCCAGGACTATCGGGCCGCCTCGACCTGTACCAGCGCACCCCGCAACCCTATTCGGATGCCAACTCAGCGGTCAACCGAACCTTCACCGGCACTTCCGGCACCGTCACCCTCAGCAGCACCCGGCGGCTCAACCCCGGCACCTACTATGTGCGCGTCCGCCACGACAACGTGACGATGACGAGCTGGCACACCCCGTACCGGCTGCGCGTGGACCTGACGGCGGCCCCGGCCTCCGAACCCCTCGTGGCGGGCAAGGCGGTGGAAACCCCGGCCACGTTCATCCTGGAACAGAACTACCCGAATCCCTTCAACCCGGCGACCGTGATCGGCTTCACCCTGCCGGAGGCCGGGACGGTCTCGCTGAAGGTCTACAACCTGCTCGGCCAGGCCGTCGCCACGCTCGCCGATGGCACGTTCGAGGCTGGACGGCACGAGGTGCGCTTCGACGCCACTGCCCTCAGCGCGGGTACCTACCTCTACCGCCTCGAAACCAGCACCACCGTCCAAACCCGACACCTGACGTTGATTAAGTGAGAAAGGATAGACTCATCTGCTCGCAGCCACAGGTTTTATAGTCAATTTGACTATAATTTTCTTGTTGCTTCGCCTTATCCCATCCCAAGATCCGTAATTCCCTGTCGCTTTCATGCAGCCTGTGATGAAATGACGGGGTGGATAACGGACGTCTGAGACCGGGCGGACTGGCGGGTGAGCCATTCGTTCATCACCTGGCGATACTGCATGGCCCGTTCGTAGTGGAGCAAATGCCCGCATCCGCGCAGCACCACCAGCTCGCAATAGGGCAGCAACGTAGCCATTTCGTAGGCATGGTGCAACAGGATGACGGGATCGCGGTCGCCCGCCATGAGGAGCACGGGGACATCCACGTGGAGAAGCTGATGCCGGATATCCGCCGACCGGAACCTGGCGAACAGAGCCTGCATCGCTTCCGGGTCCTGCTGGCGGACGTTTTCGCGCAGGGAGGGCCATCCCGTCTTCCAGTTCGCGCAGGCCAGTCGGCGCAGGTCATTCGCCACGAAGGCGCAGGTGCTGGTGTAAAGCAGGGGCAGACGGCGCATTAGACCCCAGACGGTACGGAACACCTGTGTTCCCCGCACGGGGTCGGCGGCCTGGTCCTGTGCCCAGCCTACAGGCCCATACCAGCGTCCGTGTGCGAAGCCAGCCAGCACGGCGACGGCCTGCACCTGCCGGGGCACCTGAGCCGCGACAGCCAGGGACACAAAGCCGCCGGTGGAATAGCCCACCAGGATCACCGGACGGTCGCCCCAGAGCCGCATCAGGGCCTGCTGCGTGACGGCCACCAGCATCTCCGGGCGCAGGTCACGGGCGGGATAGCCCTCTGGCAGCATCGAGGGGGGGTGGCCCGGCAGGGTGAGGGCGGCCCAGGGATGGGTGGTCTGTACCACCTCCGGCAGGTGGGGTAGCCAGAAGGCCGCCGAGAGGGTGATGCCATGCAGGAAGACTACCGGCGTGCCGCCCTGGTCGGCATTGCCGGAGAGGACTTCGACCCGGTGGCCGTCGATGTCGAGAAAGCGTTGTACCATGTTCACGGGGGTGCAGCGCGTGCGAGTCGGCGCAGCAGGATACGATCCCGCAAGCGGTCGGGCAAATATTGCAGGAACTTGCGCAGCCGGGCCGTGGGGGCTACGAGGTAGCGGGTCTTGGGGTAGTGGGCCGTCAGGGCATGGTGAACCGCTGCCGCCACAAGGTCGGGCGAGGCTCCCTGCGCTGCCTGATGCCGGGTGATCTGGGCCATCGCGTGCAGCATCTGTTCGTAGAGGGGGAGCACCTGCGAATTGAGGAGGGCGGCGGCCTGCGCGGTGCTTTTCTCCCAGATGGGGGTGCGGATGCTGGCCGGCTCGATGATGGAGACGTGCAGCCCCCAGGGTGCCAGTTCCATCCGCAGGACGTCGGTGATGGCCTCCAGGGCGAACTTCGAGGCGCAGTACGGCCCGACGAACGGGAAGGCGTTGATCCCCCCCACACTGCCCATGTTCACAATTCGGCCCCCGCCCTGCCGCAACAGGGGCAGGAATGCCTGCGTGACCGCCACCGTCCCAACCACGTTGACCTCCAGTTGTTGCCGGAGGACGTCAGGAGGCACCGCTTCTATCGGCCCACCCACGGCGATGCCTGCGTTGTTCACCAGCCCTTGCAGTCCCGCCTCCCCCACCACCCCGGCAACCTCGGCGACGGCTGCGTGAACCGAGGCGGGGTCGGTCACATCGAGGTGCAGGACGTGGAGTCGGTCGGAGGTCTGCCCGGCCAGCCGTGCTGCGTCTGCCGTCCGGCGCACGGTGGCAAACACCTGGAAGCCGCGCCGGTCCAGGTCCAACACACAGGCTTCGCCGATACCCGATGAGGCCCCGGTTACCACAACACTAGGCTGTTTCATGGGGTAGTCCTGAGCCAGGTCCGGTCTACCTCCGCCCACGACGTGCAGCCGCTGAGGGCCAGCGTCAGGTCGAGGTCGGCCAGCAGGTTCTGGAGGATGAAGCGCACCCCGGCCTCTCCACCGACGGCCAAGCCGTAGACATAGGGCCGACCGAGCAGCACCGCCTGGGCACCGAGGGCCAAGGCCTTGAACACGTCGGCTCCACGTCGGATGCCGGAGTCGAACAGCACCGGCACACGCCCTGCCACCGCCTCGGCCACGCCCGGCAACGCATCGAGCGCCCCGACGGCCCCATCCACCTGCCGTCCGCCGTGGTTGGAGACGATGATCCCGTCCGCGCCGTGGTCAAGGGCCAGCCGTGCGTCATCCGGATGCAGCAGCCCCTTGAGCAGGATCGGGAGCCGGGTGCGCTGCCGCAGCCACGCGAGGTCATGCCAGGTGAGGGCCGGGTTGGAGAAAATCTGGGAGAAATAGAGGATGGCCTGGGTGGGATTCTGTTCGGGCGGCTCCGGCAAGGCGGCCCGGAAGACCAGGTCGTTGAAGAAGTTGGTCAGTCCGTCGCCGTAGAGGAACGGGAGGTAGGCGTGCTGGAGGTCGCGCTCGCGCCAGCCGAGGATTTTGGTGTCGAGCGTGACGACGAGGGCACGGAACCCGGCGGCCTCGGCCCGCTGGAGCAGACTGGCGGTAAAATCCGGGTTGCGCCCCCAGTACAACTGGAACCAGGGTAGGGTCGGCTCCATCGCCGCAGCGACCTCTTCCATCGGCTTCGAGGCCACGGTGCTCAGCACCATCGGCAGGCCCACCGCTGCCGCCGCCTTCGCCACCGCCACCTCGGCCTCGGGGTGGACGATCCCCAGCACTCCGACGGGTGCCAGCAACACCGGCGCGGGCAGCGTCTGGCCGAAGAGCGTGGCCCGCAGGTCGCGCTGGGACACGTCGCGCAGCATCCGGGGGACGATCTGCCAGCGCTGGAACGCCGTCCGGTTGGCCCGCATCGTATCCTCCGTCCCGGCTCCGCCCGCCACATAGTCGAACGCTTCCGGGCGCAGGACAGACCGGGCCAGGGCTTCCAGGGCGTCAAAGGCCAGGGGCAAGGGCGGCGGCTGTTGCATCATCCCGGCCATGTAGAGTTCCAGTTGCCGTTGCAGGCCGGGAGCAGTTGGAGGCGTCATGAGAACATGAGGTAAAATAGGAGCAGGATTGCGGATAACCGTTGGCGGGCAAGTCGTTTGCTGGGACACACCCTCCGCTTTGCTTCAGTTGCTCACACCATTTGGGAAAAAGACTGGTCCTCGAGCTTCACGTCCGTGCAATAATCGCCAGGGTGATGCGGCTGATGCACGTCAGTTCTCCGGCCTCATCGTGCAGGTGGACTTCCCACACCTGGGTGCGCGTGCCCCGGTGCAGCGGGCGTGCCGTCCCGGTCACCACACCCTTGTGGACGGGGCGGACGTGGTTGGCGTTGACCTCCAGGCCCACACAGAGGAACTGATCCGGATCCACACACAGGGTCGCCCCGACACTCCCGAGCGTCTCAGCCAGGGCCACCGAGGCCCCCCCGTGCAGCCGTCCGTAGGGCTGCATCGTCCGGTGATCGACGGGCAGCGTGGCGCGCAGGAAGTCCGGCCCCACTTCGGTGAAGACGATGCCCAGGTGTGCCCCCAGGGTTCCCTGGTTCAGCGTATTGAGGCCCTCCAGCGAGACGGGCACATGCCAGATGGAGGCGGCAGTGTCCATGAGCAGACGATGGCGAGGGTGGAAAATTGGGAAGAAGATTGCTGGTTGCTGGATCTTTGCTGAAAATAAAGCAGCGAACAGCGATTTACCCATCATCGGCGGTCATGAAAACGGACAAACACGCCACAGCCCGTCACGAGGAGAAGGAGAATTGCGGATCTCGAATCATGTCCTTGCGAGGAGCATGGTCGATCAGGGTCAATCTCATGAGATGGACCCTGATCGACCACAAGCCTGCCCCCGCGCAGGCGGGGGTGGCAATCTCGACGCCAGGACTGCTTCGACGCTGCTACACCGTGTGTACTGACCGGGGGCAAGGGCGATATCAAGACCCCTCGTTCCTCGGGGCAGGCTCTGCCAAGGCGATCAAGATCGCCTTGGCCTCCTCGTGATGACACGG